>JADJJZ010000029.1:360988-721977 GCA_016706255.1 Bacteroidota bacterium
ATTTATAAGTGTTTTGGATGCGGGAAAAGTGGTAATTCTGTCGGGTTTGTGATGGAACATGAGCAGCTGAGTTATCGGGAGGCGCTGATTTACCTGGCGAACAAATATCATATTGAGGTTGAGGAAAAGCAACGCACAAATGAGGAGATTCAGGAGGAAAATCGCAGGGAAAGTTTATTTATAATTAACGGCTTCGCGCAAACGTATTTTAATGAATATCTGCACAACGATGAGGAAGGCAAAAGTATCGGCCTGAGCTATTTTACGGAACGGGGTTTGCGCAGCGATACCATCGAAAAATTTAAATTGGGTTTTTGTCCGGGCGATGGTGAAACGTTTACGCGCATAGCTACCAACACGGGCTATAAATTAGAATTGCTGCAACAACTTGGGCTGACTTCGCAATACGGAAAAGATTTTTTCCGCGGCAGGGTGATGTTTCCTATCCATAGCATCACGGGAAAGGTGCTGGGTTTTGGTGGGAGGACGTTGAGTGCGGACAAAAAAATTCCGAAATATATCAATTCGCCGGAGACGGATATTTATTTAAAAAGTAAAATTGTTTTCGGCATTTTTCAGGCGCGCAAAGCGATAACACAACGCGAGGAATGTTACCTCGTGGAGGGTTATATGGATGTGATTTCGTTATCGCAAAGCGGGATTGAAAATGTGGTTGCATCATCGGGAACTTCGTTGACGCAGGATCAGGTGCGGTTGATTAAACGATACACACCGAATTTAACGATTTTATATGATGGTGATAGCGCGGGTGTAAAAGCTGCACTACGGGGATTGGAAATTGCTCTTGAAGAGGGCATGAATGTAAAGGTGGTTTTATTGCCCGCTGAAGATGACCCGGATACTTACGTGCAAAAATTAGGCGCCGACGGTTTTAGAAAATATATTGAGGATAATAAAAAAGATCTTATCCATTTAAAAACGGATTTATATCTTGAAGATGCAAAAGGTGATCCGGTAAAAGTTGCGGGAATTATTAAAGATATTGTTCAGAGTATAGCAAAAATTCCTGACGGCATTACACGCAGTCTTTATTTAAAACAAACTGCACGCAATTTAAATGTTGAGGAACAATTATTAATTTCTGAAACAAATAAAATTTTACGCAAAGGGGCTTTTGATAAATTATCAAACAACGATAAAGCTTCTGTTGAACATACCGAAATTACACCTGTTGCGAAGGAACAACCTTCGTTTACCTTCCACCTCGACGAAGCGCAGGAACGTGATATCATAAGGCTTCTGCTGGAAAACAGCAATTTTGAAGTGGATGGTGAAAATGCAGTCGGCCGTATTTTGCGCAACCTTGCTGATGTGGAAATTGAAAATGAATTATACCGAAAAGTAATTGATGAATATCGTACGTATTACGAACACAATGAATTTTTACCGCAGGTATATTTTATTAATCACGATGATGATGCAATAAAAAATTTATGTATCGATTTATTACAATCGCCATACGAAATTAGCGACAACTGGATTAAAATGCACGATGTGCCAATTACGGAAAAACAATTTTTAGTAAAAAAAGATATTGTTAAATCTATTTCATTGTTGAAGTTGAAAAAAATTATCAAAATGAAACATGATGTAGATTTGCGTATTCAGGAATTATCTACAAGCACTGATGAATTGGCAACGGATGAAATTAGAATGTGTATGAAAGAGAGTATGCAGTTGCAGGTGATTATTCATAAACTTGCGAAGGATACGGGGACTACTGTGTTGCCGGTTGTAAATTAATGTGCGAATGTACCTATGTACCGATGTACCAATGGAACAGCCGGATTTGAGTAGGATTTTTATTTGGAGTTGGTTGGAGTGGATTTTGTGTATATATCACAAGTTGTTAATTAAACAGCCGAATTTTAGTGTAATTTGTTCTGTGCCATTTGCGTGTATTTTTTTGTGAACTTTGTGTTACCAAAAAAATAAAGCGAAGGATTTATTGCAAAAAAAATTAATTAATTATTCATTGCTTCGGAACGCATTTTTTCGCTGAGTTCTTTGCCTAGGAATTTGTCGATGATGTTGTGGACCCAATATAGTACGGGCGTGAGAACGATGGCTGCACCCATTTTGTAAACGTAATTAACTGTTGCCACTGCAAGCCATAAACTAATTGGCCAATGTGCAGGTCCGATAACAAATGCGACATATAATACCACCACGCTATCAATTATTTGTGATATTGCAGTTGAGCCTGTTGCACGTAACCAAATTTTTCCTTCGCCGGTTGCGCGTTTTATTCTATGAAAAACAAATACGTCAATTAATTGTCCGAGTAAAAATGCAATGATGCTTCCAGCTATAATCCACATGCCTTGTCCGAAAATTACTGCATACGCATTTTGCATATCGGGCACACCTTTGTCGGTATACGATGCAGGCCAAAATCCGGCGGGAGCTAAATTAATGGCGATGTAAATAATTCCGAAGGCGTATAAAATAAATACGACTGCGAGATAACTTAATCGTCGCACGCCACGCACGCCAAAATATTCGTTGATGATATCGGTCATGATAAAAACAAATGGCCATAAAATAACACCTACGGTGAAATTGAGGGAGCCTTGCTCGCCGAATAAATTCCAGTTGAATGGTTTCCAGCCAAAGCTGTCTTCGAGCGCGAATATTTTCACGCCGATGAGTTCGGCTAATAAGGCGTTGGTGACTAAAAACACGCCCAGGATAAGGAGGAGGCGTGCGGCTTTGCTCGCGAATGGATTGTGATGTTGTTCCATGTTGTAATATTAGGGAAAAAATAAGTGAGGTGCGTTGCTCGCGGGGTGGTTGTTGCTCGCGGGTGTTGTTTCTCGCGGGGTGTTGTTTCTCGCTAAGCGCGCTAAGGGCAAAGGGCGCGGAGGGATGGTGTGGGTGGTTGATGTGGAAGATTGGAACCTGCCACAGCAGGCAGGCGCGGAACCCGACGGGGCGGGTCGCTGTCCCGATAGCTATCGGGATGGGCGGATTTAAACTGATTTTTTTAGGATGGTGTGTGATGGATGCCCGCTAGCGGGACGCTGATTTTTTGGATGGTGTGATATATAACGATTTTGATGGAGAGGGTATAGTTCATATTTACTGATAAATTTGAGTAAATCCGTTATGTAGGGGCGAATTGCATCCGCCCTTACATAACGGATTTACGAATTGTTACGATTAATTAAATCCCCGGCAAGTGAGATGCTGATTTTTGGGATGATGTGTTTTGAAAGGAACACAGATTGAACGGGTTAAACGGATAAGGACGGATTGATATTGAGCTGAATTAAAATTTTAAGACCATTTAGGAAATGTGGTATGTAACGGCGTATTGCATGCGCCCTTACATAACGGGTTTGCGGGATTTGAAAGATTAATTTTCAATTTTATCATCAAAATAATAACCTTAGGTTACATCTTCAGCCTACTCGAAACCACTCATTGCTCATTACTCAGCACTCATCCACGACCACTCATTACTCATCGCTCATCCCTCATCGCTGAATTCAGTATCTTTGCGGCCGAATTGAGTTTGAAATGAGCGTACAATCAGAGATACAAATAAGAAGAACATTTGCGATTATTAGTCACCCGGATGCCGGAAAAACGACCCTTACGGAGAAGTTTTTGCTTTATGGTGGTGCAATTCAGGTTGCGGGAGCGGTGAAGAGTAATAAAATCAAAAAATCTGCTACCAGCGACTTTATGGAAATTGAACGTCAGCGTGGTATCTCTGTGGCTACCTCGGTGATGTCGTTTGAGTATGAAGGTGTTAAAGTGAATTTATTGGATACTCCCGGTCACAAGGATTTTGCGGAGGATACTTATCGCACATTAACTGCAGTGGATAGTGTTATTTTGGTTATCGATTGCGTGAAGGGTGTTGAGGAGCAAACCATGCGTTTGATGGAAGTTTGTCGCATGCGCAAAACACCGGTTATCATTTTCATCAATAAAATGGACCGCGATGGAAAAGATCCATTTGATTTGTTGGATGAATTGGAAGAAAAATTAAAAATTCGTGTTCGTCCGCTCAGTTGGCCGATTAATATGGGGACACATTTTAAAGGTGTGTATTCTTTATATCATAAAAAACTCAATTTATTTCGTCCGGGTTCGCAGCGTGTTGAAGATGATGTATTGATTATTGAAGATTTAAAAGATGGTTTATTAGATAAACAAGTTGGTGAACGTGATGCAAAACAGTTGCGTGAAGATGTTGAATTAATTGAAGGCGTTTATCACGAATTTGATCGCAAACCATATTTGGATGCAGATATTGCGCCGGTATTTTTTGGTTCTGCGATTAACAATTTTGGTGTGCAGGAATTATTGGAGACATTTATTCAAATTGCTCCAGTTCCTCAGGGACGCGAAACAGATGCACGTTTTGTAAGTGCAGATGAAAATAAATTCAGTGGTTTTATTTTTAAAATCCACGCGAATATCGACCCGCGTCATAGAGACCGGATTGCCTTCTTACGTGTATGTTCCGGGCATTTTGAGCGCAATAGTTTTTACCATCATGTGCGATTGGATAAAAACTTACGGTTTAATAATCCCTATGCATTTTTAGCATCGAGTAAAGATGTAATTGATGAGGCTTTTCCAGGTGATGTGATTGGTTTGTATGATACCGGCAATTTTAAAATTGGAGATACTTTAACGGAAGGTGAAGATTTAATGTTTAGAGGGATTCCGAGTTTTTCGCCTGAGATATTTAAGGAATTGGTGAATATGGATCCGATGAAAACCAAACAATTAGACAAGGGTATTCAGCAGTTAACGGATGAAGGTGTTGCACAGTTATTTATTCATAATAATGGTTATAAAAAAGTTGTTGGTGCAGTTGGCGAATTACAGTTTGAAGTAATACAATATCGCCTTGAAAATGAATACGGTGCAAAATGTCGTTTTGTCCCAATTCAAATGAATAAGGCCTGCTGGTTAACCACCACCGATAAAAAACAATTGGATGAATTTATTCGTTTAAAAATAGATTTTATTTATTACGATAAAGATCAAAATCCGGTTTACATGGCGGAGACTGGTTGGGCATTAAATGTGGCAATTGAAAATCATCCAAAAATTACTTTCCACACCACAAGCGAATTTAAAACTGCAACATTGGTTTAATAGCCTTGACAAAATTTTAAGCTTCGATTGATTAACTTTATCAGGTGAAACGAAACATCCTGTATACTATTTTAAGTTGTTTACTCAGCCTGAGTATACATGCACAGGATAAAATGAAGGTGTATTTAATTCCGGGTCAGGGCTCCGATTGCAGGATTTATAAAAACCTACAATTTGATGCACGTTTTGATACGGTGCATATTAATTACATCACTCCCCTGCCGCTGGAATCGATGACGGCCTATGCGCACAGGTTAAGTGTACAAATTGATACGACTGAAACATTTTGTATTATCGGAGTATCCTTAGGTGGCATGCTTGCGACAGAAATGACGGATTTTATGCACCCCAAAAAAGTAATTGTAATTTCCAGCGCAACGGATTCAACTGAAATTCCTGCGTTATATCAGTTTTTTAATAAACATCCTATTCATCGTTATATTCCTTCCAGCGTATTTAAATACTCCACGTTTATCATGCAGCCTTTGTATGAACCTGACCGCAAATTGGAACGTGCAACTTGTAATGCGATGATTGCAGAAAAGGAAGATGTATTTATTAAATATGCAACGGAAATGATTGTATCGTGGAAACGTACACCTGAACAAAATGAAAATAAAACCATCATTCACATTCATGGCAGTGCGGATAATACTTTACCAATTGAATCTATAAAAGCAGATTATATCATTCCGGGAGGCTCGCATATGATGGCACTTACACAGGCAGATACGATTTCTGTGATTATCAATAAAGAATTACTAAAATAATTAATCGAGGTCCGGTTTTTTGCGCAGTTGTTTTTTCTCGCCTGCTATTTTTTTATCATTAATTCTTTTCGCAACAACCGATTTTGGTGTTTTTGTTTTTACGCGTTTTTTTACCGGTATTAAAGCCTTGGCAAATAATTCGTATAATTTTTCGGTAACCAGTTGTTTGTTTTTTAATTGAGAACGGGCTTCTTCACAAACCAAACGTAATTCACCTTCACTGTTTAGCAGGTGACTACATTTTTGCAATAGAATTTGTTTTTGATCTTCAGATAAAAATGTTGAAGTAGAAATAGTAAAATACAATTCTACTTTAGTAGAAACTTTATTTACATTTTGTCCGCCCTTACCACTGCTGCGAACTGCTTTAAAAGTAAATTCTGATGATAAATCAGGGATATGTTGAATAGCAGACATTAAGTACGCATTTTATCCAGCAGGTCGCAGACTTTTTTTGCTTCTGCGGGGGTTAAATTACTCATGATGCTATCGAGGTTATCGATATCCTCATCAATTTGTTCGAGCAGATTTACACCTTTAGCAGAAAGCACAACATCAACCTGGCGTTTATCTTCTTTACATTTTTTTCTTTTCACCAAACCTTTGGCATCTAATTTATCTACTAAACGTGAAGCATTACTTTGTTTATCGAGCATACGTTCAATCAATAAATTTACGCTTGCGGGATTAGGGTATTGACCTCTTAAAATGCGCAATAGGTTATATTGTTGTGGAGAGATATCAAACTTTTTAAAAAAGTGAATTTGACGGATATTGAGCCAACTCGTGGTAAACATTAAGTTCACGAGAAGTTTATGATATTCATCTTTAAACTTAGATTGTTTTATTTCGTCCTCAAGTTTCATAATTGCGTGTTTAACGTGAATGTTGTTATAAAAGTATAAAAAAAAACGGCAAAGCACCAAAGCGCTTACCGTTTATATCTTGAACAATATTTTATTGTTTTATAAATTGACGTGTGATTTTACCGGAATTAGATTCAACCAGAACAAAATAATTTCCTGCAGCTAAATCTTTAACTTCATTTACTACTACAACGGTTTGCGGTTCATCAACCTGGTATTTTTTGCTAATGACCATTTCACCACTCAGCGAAAAAATGCGCACTTGAACCGGTCCTGTCGACTGGCCGAGGGCAATGTTGATTTTATCGGAAGTTGGTGAAGGGAATACCTGCATTTCGTTCATTTCACCTTCTTTATGTGTTGGGGTATAAAAGTCGAGAATTGCAGATTTGCCTGTCCAACCCCCATCACATTTTGCAGCAACAAATGCGGTATAATGTGCACCGGGTACCAAACCACCCATAATTAAAACAGAATCTTCTGTTAGAATTCTATACTCTGTTCCGGGGCCGTCTAAACGTTTCATGTAAAATTTATATTTCTGTGCACCATACAACCAATCCCAACCAATGGTAACAGAGTTTGGTGTAATAAAATAAATTGCAGGATGCTGAGGCGGGTCACATTGTTGCGGCTGACCGTAGAATGCATATACTGCACCTTCACGTGTTTGGTCATTGGAATATTCATCGCCGGAAACAATGATATCATCATATCCATCGCCATTAATATCTCCACCATTCGTGAGATTTGTGCCAACTACATCAGCGCTGTCCATTCCTTTGAAAGTCCATGTAGGATTACGTTGTGGCCCTTTTGGACCACCCAGATATAATTCAGCCTTACCGGCGTTCATTAAATCGCCATTATCGTAATATTTAGACCCAACCAATAAATCGTCGTAACCATCGTGATTCAAATCGCCGGCTTCGTTTACGTTAAATGCAAATCGTTCATCGTATTGAGTGCCGTTTGCCACCCATCCGATTTCTGGTTGCAATCCGCCTTCGCTGCCATAATGTACATGTAATTTACCTGCCTGATAAACACCTAAAGCATCAAATCTTGGAGCACCAACAACCACATCATCAAAACCATCTCCATTTAAATCGCCTGCGCTGGATAAGTTGATTGCAAAAAAGGAAGTATCCATAGCGCCGCCGGCAACCATAAAATCAGGAATACCATCCGGTCCGGTTGCACTGCCTTCGAAGGTGCACAACATGCCATCTCCAATTAAAAAGATATATCCGCCAATATGTAAGTCGTTATAACCATCGCCGTTCACATCCCCTGCTCTATCCATTGATACGCCAAGGTTTGCGTCTTCAACAATACCAACGCACGACATAAAAGGAGTAGTATTTATGCCATCTTCAGCACCATTAAAAATCCAGAATTTGCCGGCTTTATTACCGGAGTCACCCAGCACTTCATCATCATCCCACCCGTGCGCGCCAACACAAATTTCGTCATATCCATCGTCATTTAAATCGCCTGCAATTACAACAGCCTCACCCAACTTTGCACCTTTTCGGTTACCACGCATGGTCCAAAATGGCGTTGTTGATGGTCCGTCAGGTCCGCCTAAGTATAGATAAACCTTGCCTTCATTAACTTTAAATTCAGAATATTCATGTGAACCAATCAATACATCAGCATAACCATCATTATTAACATCCCCCTTAATTGAAACACAACGACCATAACCACTGCTGTCATGTTCACCGTAAAGCACCCAATCCGGTTCAATGGATAATCCTTCAGGAGAACCGTAATAAATAAATACTGCGCCTTCGCCAACAAATGCATGCTCATAACTTGGAGCGCCTACAATTACATCATCATATCCATCACCATTCACATCGCCACCGCCATCGATCCAGAAACCAAATTCACAGTCGGTGTCGTTCCCTTCTACCTTCCAGTCAAACTCAGGCGCCACAGGAGGTACCACCAATGCGGTAAACAGCACAGTGGTGCAGGTTAAAAGCAGCGAATTAATTAGTAGTTTATTCATTATTTTAAAGTCTCAATAAAGGTAAAACCTTTTACCTGCCTATCCAAAATGATTTTCGTCAATTAGAGCAGGATAACAAATTAAAAAGAAAGCGTTAAACCCGCATTCCAGTTGATTCCTGCCTGCGGATAAAAGCCCATTAATTGTGACGGTGTATCTTCATAGATGTAACGGTACACCCATGCGTTGCTCTCATATAATTGATTTGTAACGTTTTGTAAGTTAAAATTAAATGCGAGCGATGAACCCTGCTTGCGGGTAAAAACATATCGCAAACCGGCATCATGTAATAAATAGGCATCGAGTTTTCTTTCTTCACTGTTGCTGTTATCAGCATATTGTTTACCCACATATTTGGAAGTAAATGATAATGTGATACGATTGGAATATTTTACGCCGGTAATATCCAAAATATTGTATGCGAGTTTATTAAAAACGATTGTTGAAGGAGAAAATGCTATACTAGAATTATTATAGGTGATAGGTGTTTGTTCTCCTGTGTCCCAGTTATCTAAATATTCGGTGTATTCAACAATGGTATTTTTACTTAAGGTAAAATTTGCTTCCCAGGTTAATTTATCTGTAAAAAACATTTTTGCCCAAGCAGCTTCAATTCCGGTTCTGTAACTGGATGGAATATTTGTTCTGGTATATGCACCAACATCATTAATTTCTCCTGTTAATACCAATTGATTTTTGTAATACATCATGTAATAATTTAACGAGAATTGCCATCCTTTAAATTGAATGCGCTCTCCTATTTCTGTATTATATAAATGTTCAGGTGATGGTCTGCTTTGGGAAGATGATTCCACATAGTCGTCACGGTTGGGCTCTTTGCCTGAAACACCAGCAAATACGTAAGTTTCAAAGGAATTGCTGTGTAAAAATGTTATGCCGGCTTTAGGATTAAAAAATAATAAATTCACTGTTTGCTCCAGCGGAATTCCTTCATCATCATAACCCAAAAAACGATAGTTTACATCGCGCAACTGCAGGTCTGTTAATACATTTATTTTTCGTGTTTTATATATCCATTGTCCGAACACATTTGCATCGTGTTTTAATGCATCATTTTGATACCATTCATAATTATGTGGTAAAGATGAAGCGTATTCACTCCAAATAACATTTCCAAAATGATCGCCTGCATGTAAATACCAGGCACCACCAAAGTTCAAGGTATTATTATCATCAACTTGATTTTCATATTGCATAAAAACACCACCGAAATCACTGTCCAGCCATTTTTGTGTAATTAAATCTGTTGATGTAATGGTATCACTTCCAACAATTACATCCTCAACCCCATAATCACTAAATAACTGCTCGCTTTCATATTGTTCATAGTAGCCTTTCCCTTTTGTGTAATTAAACGTGATGCGCAATACATCAGATGTGTTTAAATTAAAAATATTATGCCACTGATAATGCGTTTGGATATAATTATCTGTTTGATTTTCATACGTATACGGATTGTAGGTACGGTTGGTATCCAGTATTTCAGCCGGTACACCAGCCCATGACTGGTAAGTTATTTCGTTACCGGAAAATACATTGATGATAGCTTTATATTTAATTGTTTGATAAGCAGCCGTAATAAAATAAGAATTTAAATCAGCGTAAGCACGGTCAACATATCCCTCAGAATAAACATCCGAATAACGGCCTTCCAGTTGCCAGTGATCATTAATTAATCCTGTTCCAAATTGAATCATTTTTTTTGAAAGGTTAAATGAGCCGGTATGATATCCTAATTTAACGAAAGGTTTGCGACTTAAAACATTGGTATTAATATTTACTGCAGCACCAAAAGAGCTGATACCATTTGTTGAAGTTCCAACACCGCGTTGAATCTGTATTTCATCAACACTCGACGCAAAATCGGGTAAATCGACCCAATAGGTTTGTTGTGATTCTGCATCATTATATGGAACACCATTTACTGTAATATTCACTCTTGTGGCATCACTTCCGCGTATACGCAAACCCGTATAACCCACGCCATTGCCCGCATCGGAGGTAACAACTGTTGAAGGTGTTGACTCCAGCAGAAAAGGCATATCCTCCCCAAAATTATTTTCATTTAATTGTTTACCCATTATAGTAGTATAAGTAACAGGTGCATTTGATACTATTGTATTTGCACTTATTCGAACCGGGAAAAAAATATGATTTGCAGGTGTTAAATAAATTAATATTTTTCGTTCATTACCATTTATTAGAATTTCATTTCCTTGTGCATCGTACTCTTTGGTTATCACAAATCTTATTAATCCTTCCGAAAAAGAAATATGCTTAACAGCCGGACTTTCAAATTCGGGAATTACAACTGAAAAATACCCTGCTGAATCAGTAAAAGTTGAAACATTTGCTTTTTTAAAATATACAAGCGCATCGGAAATGGGTTTATCAACTTCTTCAATTAAAACGTTACCACTTACTGTAATTTGGGTAAAAGAAAATGTGCTTGAGAGCAGTATAGATATACAAAAAATAAATTTTTTCATGACAAAGGTTTACAGTTTGAAACCTGCAAATGGAGCCTTTGCCGGAAGAAAAAAAATTCCTCAATCCCTACCCGGAATTACCCGGCCAGGTTCGATGGGTTTAATCTCAGTCTTTAGCTTACGCTATCAACACCCCATGAGATAATACAAAGGTATAACAAAAATATTAGTATAACTGTTGTGGCTCATTATCAAGGTATTGCATAACAGTTTGCATCCGCTGTTCTACAGTTCCTTTTAATTCGACAAAACGCACTTTATATTTTATCATATGCTCTTTGTAAACGTTATATAAATGTTCGCGACGATGTGGATCTTCCCGTTGTGGATCAGGTTGCCATGGGAAGTCGGGTGCACATAAAAAATATACTGCCGGAACACGATCAATTGTTGCATGACTTAACCAAGGTTCACAACGCTGGTATTTATCATCGCACCAAATTTTTATGGTAAGTAAATCGGTATCACAAATTAATAATGGCGGATTGAGCGATTTAATTCGTTCTTCCTCACTCATTTGCAACATGGCAATACTTAGTAAATCGTCGTATTCGTATTTTCTATTTAGGGAGCTGATAAACGGGCGTGCCATTTCGGGAACATACGGCAGGCTAAGCTTTTGGGATAAGTAATTTACCAAAGTAGTTTTTCCGCATGATTCGGGACCGGTAAAAACAATTTTATGTATCATTTTGCCGCTTTTAAGGTGTTATATTTTTTTATCCATGCAATTAATCCTGCAATGGCTATAACTGTAAAAATAAGGTACTGTATTGAACTTAGGCATAATCCTTTCGAAAAAAATAAAGGAATACAAACCATATCTCCTGCAATCCAATAAATCCAGTTTTCAATTTTTTTTCTGGCCATCAACAACATGGCAATAAAAAATACTGCTGTTGTAGCACCATCCCAATAAGCAACAACCGAATCGGTATGTTCATTCAGAATATATCCAAATAACAAAGCCAAAAAAGTAGTTCCGGCTAAATAATACACATTTTCTGCTTTGCGGTTCCAACTGATTTTTGATTCTTTAGAAATAGGGTCTGCTGTTTCAAAAACGTATGGTGCATCGAGTTCCTGAGCCACCGGTTTATTATCCTGTCTTGAAACTTTTCCGCCAAACTTCCAGTAATACCATCCATAAACACTTACAACAAAATAATAGGCATTTATTAAACCGTCGGCATATAGTTTTACTTCAAAACAAATATATACATATAACAAAACGGAGATGATGCCTACAGGATAAACCAGGATACTTTCTTTTCGGGCAAACCACACACTCAATATTCCGGTAACCACTGCAATTATTTCAGGAATGGTCATCAATAAAAAAGAATCATGCAGGCAGTCGCTCAGTTGAAAGTCCATAAAAAAACAAAGCTGCAACAATTGTTACAGCTTTGACAAAATTAGTTGATATGAACCGATTAGTTACCAAAAACCTGTTGTAATAAATCAGTTACCTGATGTTCAACATCGGTTCTGATATTTATTTCTTCCTGACCAAGCAGGATAAATAAGCCATCAAGACCTTTGTTTGTAGCATAATCAGCTAAATCGGTATTTACATCTTCCACTAAAGGAATGGTATTATATAAGTCAATAACATCTTCCCATGCTTGTTGTGCGCCAACACCTTCCAGTGAATTTTGAATATCGGGTTTAAAAGCGCTGTATAAATCGGTAAATGTTTGAATACGCAAATAATTTGTAGCAGCAGTATCAACGCCGTTAAGGATAGAAAGTGCATCATCGAAAGTAATATTGGTGATGGCATCTTTTAAAATTGGTTTTGCTTCATCAGCAGCATCTTCAGCGGCATGGTTGAGTGAGGTAACAAATCCATCAATCAATAAATCACCACCGGGAATAGCGCCAACAACGGTTTGTACGATACCTGCTTCTTCAGGGAAAAGTATTTTAATATCAGCATTATTTAAATAACCATCAAGTGCCGAACCATGTGTAATGGCAGTATCTGTTCCAACTGAAAGCGCTTCGCGTAATGCAGAAGCTACGTCGCCATCGGATAATAAATCGCCGAGGTTAATGTCTTCACACGACATAAAAACGGTTGAAGCGGCAAAAGGAACTAAAAATAAATAGTGGATTTTTTTCATAGCTGTCGATTTCAGGCACTAAAATAAAATATCGTGCCATCTTTATCAAGTTCTCAATCAACAATTGTAATAAACTACTGTAAGGATACGTTAAATGTCGTCGGTTTTTAGCGGAAATAAGCTAAAAATGTCTTGAATATCCTGAAACACACGCCGTAACTTTGTATTAAAGAAAATTAAATATATGCAGCGTAGTGTTTTTGTTTCCCTTGTTGTTCTTGTATTAATCGGAGCAGCATCTCTCCAAGCTTGTAAACACACACCATTAGACTTTATACCGGAAGATCCGATTTTAATTGTTGACACAACAGGTGGTGGACCGGATACGCTTTTAACTTCAAATTGTGACCCGGATACGGTTTATTTTGAAAATGACGTATTTCCGATATTATTATCGAATTGTGCTATGAGTGGTTGTCACGACAATGTTACGCATGAAGAAGGAATTAACCTTACTACGTATGCAAAAGTGATTTCAAGCCATATTATGGATGCCGGTGATCCTTTTGACAGTGAATTTTATGATGTAATAACCGAAAGTGGAGATGACAAAATGCCACCTTGGCCAAACCCACCTTTAACTGCTGAGGAAATCGACTTAGTAATGACTTGGATGGAACAGGGTGCATTAAATAATTCATGCACCGACTGCGATACAACAGCTGTAACTTTCAGCGGAACCATACTTCCTATAATGCAGGCTTATTGCACCGGTTGTCACAGCACCGGCTCGCCTGATGGCTCTATATCCTTAACTGCTTACAATGGTGCAGGTTCAAACGATGGCATTGCAGATGTTGCTGCAGATGGTCGTTTACTTGGTGCTATTCAACACGAAGTTGGCTTTGTTTCAATGCCTCCGGGCGGAAGTACATTACCTGACTGTTTAATTGACCAAATTCGTATATGGGTTGAGGCCGGTTATCCGGAAGATTAATAATAATCACCATTTATTCTCTAACGCTACAGCACTAATAATCAATTAGTTGTGTTGTATGTATTGAGAATCAAATTAAAAACAATGAAAACTTTCAGGATTATTGGTGTGGTGTTAGGTGCTATTGCATTTGCGGGTGTTGGATGTAAACATAATTCGCTGATTGACCTTACTGACCCAACAGTTACAATTGACTGTGACCCGGATACGGTGTATTTTCAAAATGATGTTTTACCATTATTGGTATCTAATTGTGCTAAAAGTGGATGTCACGAAAGTGGTGGCGGTCATGAAGAGGAAGCTAATCCGCTGAGCAGTTATAATGAGGTGATGGCAAGTGATTATGTTGACCCATTTAATGCCAATCATTCAAAATTAATTGAAGTTTTAACTGAAAGTGGTGAAGATAAAATGCCACCACCACCAAATGAACCATTAACCAGTGCACAACGTAGTTTATTGGAAAAATGGATAAATCAGGGTGCACGAAATAATGCATGCGAAGGCGGAGATTGTGATACCACCATTGTAAATTATTCAAATCAAATAGTTCGAACCGTAAATACCTATTGTAAAGGTTGCCATAGCGGAGCATCACCTTCAGGAGGAATTGACTTATCTTCGTACTCCGGTGTAGCGGCAATTGCAGCAAACGGCAGTTTTCTGGGATCTGTACAATTTGATGGTGGTTACGTATCAATGCCTTACAATGGCATGATGTTATCGGACTGTAAAATTGCTGAAATTAGAATCTGGATAGAAAATGGATACCCAAATGATTAAGAAAAATTTTAAATTACAGTTAATTGCTGTAGGTTTGATAGCAGGAAGTTTTTTACCTTCATGTTATTACGATAGTAAAGAAGAGCTTTTAGGAACAAATTCATGTGATACTGTGGATGTAACTTATGCTGTAACCATTGTTCCTATTTTAGAAAGTCAGTGTTATAGCTGCCATAATACTGCAAATGCAGATATTTTAGGTGGCGGAACTAATTTAGATGGATATGATAATCTGATGGGTTATGTAACTGCTTCAGATCCTGATAATAGTTCATTTTATAACACAGTAGCTTGGGTTTCCGGTTATTCGTTTATGCCAAAATCGGGAAGTCAGCTAGGGGAATGTAATATTTTAAAAATTCGCGCCTGGATTAATGCAGGAGCTGTAAATAATTAAACCAAAAACCACTAATGTTAAAATATTTTACCCTTTCGATGTTGTTGGCAGTTTCAGGCATGCTGACGGCACAAAATAATAATGTTTACGCAACCGAAACTTTTCGAGATACCCGTATCATAAGCGGCCAAAGTGTTGAAACCAGTGTTCAGGGACAAGCCAAGTTTATTATTTCGCACCGTTTCGGCGATATTTATCAGGAAAATCCATTTAGTTTATTGTATAACTTTTTCGGCTTCAGTGGTGGTACAAATATGCGTATTGGTTTAGATTACGGAATTACCAATTGGCTTACCGTTGGTGCCGGTCGGAGTAACCTCGACAAAACCTATGATGGTTTTTTGAAAGTGAAGTTATTAAAACAAAGCACCGGTGATTTTAATTGCCCGGTAACCTTATCGTTTTACAGCGATATTAGTGTAATTACAGACACTGTAAATGAAATACTTAAGCCATATTTTACAAGTGGCATCGGCTATGCCAACCAATTATTAATTGGCCGAAAGTTTACAGATGGGTTTTCTTTACAATTGATGCCCACACATGTTCACCGCAACTTAGTGGATTTAAACAGTGACCCGAATGATATTTTTGCCATCGGCATCGCAACAAAAATTCGTGTCGCAAAAAGTATTGATTTAACCGGAGAATATTATTATACCCTGCCCAATCAATTACCTGCAGGTTATGATAACTGCCTTGCAATTGGTGCCGACTTTATTACAAAAGGGCACGTTTTTCAACTACAACTTTCTAATTCACAATACCTGATTCCTGAACATTATATTGGCAGAACCGAGGGTAGTATTTTTGAGATGGTAAATGGCAAGCCCGATATTAATATACGTTTTGGATTTAATATTACCCGCACATTTAAAGTAAACGGCAGACCTTACGAATAAAAATTTGCTGAAATTTTTTTGAGAACAGAATAATTTTTATATTTGCACCACAATGATTAATTCATTAAACAAAATCGACAACAAGGAATCATAGTTCACAGGAACGATAAATCATATTTATTGAACCCGGGCTATGGTCCGGGTTTTATTAACTAAATTTTTTTATATGAGAAAAGTAGAATTTTTAAACATCGCTAACGTAAGCGAAACAGACGAATAGCCGCTCTTGCAACATAATTGTAACAAGCAGCCCGGCTCCTATTTGTCCGGGCATTTTTATGCCCTGTAGTAACCATTTTATAAATGCCACAGGCAAAATTTACAATTATGAAAAACATTAAAATTTACATTTTAATGATCATTACTATTATTAAACGAAGCAATTATTTGATTGCCTGGATTGTTGATTTAGTTGAAACCATAAATACAATTATTCAAACTACTAAAATCAGAACAACCAAACGTTTAATCAATACGTTATTAGTTTTAATTTTTTCAAAAATTATTGAAAACAAATTAAATAACTTAACGGTAACAGCAATTGATATTATTAAAATTTTATATAAATATGAAATATTAATTGCCTTAGTTAATACCCAAATTATCATTTCTATTATTTATTTAATCGAAATTTTAAATGGTGTAACTATTATAATTAACGTTGAGATTATTACATTGATTTTAACGATTTATGTATTGGTAATTGGTCAATTGACTGTAGCTGCGAAAATTAAAAAAGAAGTTCATACAAGTCATACATTTCCCGAAGCCGCTTCAGGGGTTTGTTGGGATAAAATACGACTATGACTGCATGTTGAACAGGGAATTTTAGCATTATGCACAAAAGTTCTCTGTTACAGCATGCCTAAAAAAACAAAATTGCATCATACATTTGTGTATGCATTCAGGCGAAAAAAGACCATTTTTTTCAAGGTTGTTACAACCTGTGCTCAAACCTTTTCAGCCGATTTACCATAAACTTATTGGCAAACATGTCCATACCCTGGAAACGGTTTACCCCTACCCTGTTAAACTCATTCGAATTGCCTTACGCTCAGCAGGTGCTGTGGCTTTGGGGTTGTTTGTATTATACATTTCAATATTATTGGGTGCCTTTGGTCTTGTTCCGGGTAAAAGTGAATTAAAGGCTATTAATAATTATACGGCTTCTGAGGTTTATAGTCAGGACAGTGTTTTATTAGGTAAATATTTTATTCAAAACCGCACCAATGCAGAGTTCGAAGATTTACCCGATCACTTGATTAATGCACTGGTTTCAACTGAAGACGCACGTTTTTATGAGCATAAGGGCGTAGATTTCGTGAGTTTTATCCGGGTATTGATATTGTCGATTATTTTGAATGATGATTCAGGTGGAGGAAGTACCATCACCCAGCAATTAGCCAAAAACCTTTACCAACGTAAAGATTATGGACCTTTAACCATGCCTGTAAACAAATTCCGCGAAATGATTTTAGCAGGTCGTTTGGAAGATGTTTATACCAAAAATGAAATTCTGACCTTATATTTTAATACAGTTCCCTTTGGGGAAGATTGTTACGGTATTGAAGCCGGAACACTTCGTTTTTTTAATTGCAAACCGGCTCAACTCACTATTGAACAAAGTGCGGTTTTAGTGGGATTATTAAAAGCAAATACCACTTATAATCCGCGTTTACATCCTGATGAATCGATGATTCGGAGAAATACGGTTTTGAATTTAATGGTTGCGCATGAAAATCAATACCTCACGCAAGCTTCAGCAGATAGCCTCAAAAAACTACCGCTAGAATTAAATTACCGTCGTGAAAGTGCAAGTGAAGGATTGGCGCCGTATTTCAGAGAGTTTTTAAAAGGCGAATTAGAAAAATGGGCGGAAGCTAATCCAAAAGAAGATGGCAGTAAATGGGATATTTATAAAGACGGATTAAAAATTTATACTTCCATTAACGGCAAGCTGCAGCAATATGCCGAAGAAGGTATGCAGGAGCATATGACTTACCTGCAAAAACAATTTGATAAAAGCTGGGGCAAAACCGAACCATGGAAAAACAGTAAAGCTGATGTAGTTGCGGCCGCGAGAAAAAGAAGTTCCCGCTATCAGGGCTTAAAAGATCAAGGCTACAGCGATAAGGGAATAACCAAAATTTTTGATGAGCCT
Source organism: Bacteroidota bacterium (assembly GCA_016706255.1). NCBI lineage: Bacteria > Pseudomonadati > Bacteroidota > Bacteroidota bacterium. The sequence goes on from JADJJZ010000029.1 coordinate 379,606, forward strand.
GTTGAAACCAGTGTATTTACCTGGGCCGGCCAAACAGACACAACGATGACGCCAAATGATTCGTTGAAACATCATCTTATGTTTATGCAAACCGGATTTATGGCAATGGAACCAAAAACCGGATATGTTTTAGTTTGGGTTGGCGGAATTGATCATCATTTTTTTAAATATGACCATGTAACTTCAAAACGACAGGTAGGCAGCACATTTAAACCTATTGTTTATGCAACTGCAATTGAACAAGGAATTAGCCCTTGCGAATATTTCCCTAACAAAAAAATAACTTACGAGCAGTACAAATGGACACCGGGAAATTCGGATGGTGAATATGGCGGATATTATTCGATGATGGGTGGATTGACACATTCTGTAAACACCATTGCTGCAGGAATTATTATGAAAACAGGTGTTGGTCCTGTTGTAGATGAAGCCCGAAAAATGGGTATTACCAGCGATTTACCAAAAGTGCCTTCCATTGCTTTGGGAACACCGAGTATATCGCTGCAGGAAATGGTAACTGCTTATGGATGTTTTGCCAATAGAGGTTTACGTGCCGACCCACAATATTTAGTGCGCATTGAAACTGCACAAGGTGAAATATTATTTGAACATGAAGACATTAAAAAAACCAGAGCTTTGAGTCAGGAAACGGCTGATTTAATGATTCAGATCATGAAAAGTGTTGTAAATAACGGAACAGCTAGTCGTTTGAGAGGAACCTACGGTCTTGGTATGGATCTGGCCGGTAAAACCGGAACTACACAAAATAATACGGATGGCTGGTTTATCGGCTATAATTCGCGTATTGTTGCCGGTGCCTGGGTTGGTGCTGAAGATCCTGGTATAAGATGGCGTTCAACAGCTATGGGACAAGGTGCTGCAACTGCTTTACCTATTTTCGGTAAGTTCATGTATAAGAGCAGTCACGACCCTAAAACACGAAAATATGTAACAGGAGGATTTACGGCAGCACCGGATTCGGTAATGGCGAATTTAAATTGTGCCATGTGGATTCCGGATTCCATAAATACAGATTCACTGGGATTTTTCCCTAAAATAATCGGAAATATTAAAGAGTTTCTCAATAAAACCGGTCAGGATAGTTTGATTGAAAAATATCCCGGCGCAGAAGAGTAAAACGATGTCGATTTGGTTTAATAAAAATCTGCAATTAAACGATTTTGCCCATTGGAGCAAAAATACACTTGGTGATCATATTGGTATTGAATTTATAGAAATTGGCGATGATTATTTGATCGCAAAAATGCCTGTTGACCACAGAACACATCAGCCTTACGGATTATTACATGGTGGGGCTTCAGTTGCTCTTGCTGAAACAATTGGTAGTGTTGCCGCTGCATTGGTAGTTGATGATTCAAAATTTATTACCCTGGGTATAGAAATAAATGCCAATCATATTAAAAGTGTTCGCTCCGGTTTTGTTTATGGTAAAGCCAGCCCCTTACATCTTGGTGGAAGTATACATGTTTGGGAAATAAAAATTGAAGATGCCGAACATAATTTAATTTGTATCAGCCGACTAACGGTTGCTATCAGAAGAAAATAAGTTGCCTTATGCCAAATAAAAACTCCACTCCCGCTTTAATTGCTCCTCAGCTTGCAGATGGATTGGAAATAGCAGAATCCATCAGAAAAAAAATTGTATTAAATTATTCGGTAATTGGATTTGTGTTATTTGCCGGACTCATTATTGAAGCAGTTACCTGGATGTCGATTGCTGTAGTGATAATTATTTTATTCGTATTGGTTTATACCAAATGGTATGGCATTCCGGTTTCCTTGTTTGAAAAAAAGTTTATTGAAAGAATTACCAATAATACGATACAGTTAATTGATCCCGGATTAAAAGTTGATTTTCAAAGTCACCTCAAACTTAGTGAAATCAATACTTTCGGACTGATGCCGGACAATCCTGATTATTTTTCCGGTAAAAATTTAATTTACGGTACCATTGGTGAAGTGCCTTTACAAATTTCAGAAATTTATGCTGAATGGAAAGAAGACAATCGCAAAATACCGGCTAAAAGTGGAATATTTAATGCATTAGAAGTAATTGCATCTAATCATTTAACAGATGAGGGAATTATTTATCTTTCTACACATATTGAACATCTTGAAAATAAAAAATTAAACCTGTCAGATACTACAATTAAAAATAATGACAGCGGTATCTATTACCTATCTACAAATAAAAATATCGAAATAAGTAACCGTTTGAATACATTTTTCAATTATATACAGCAATATCATCTTGCAAGCGGTAAACAGGTAATTTGTACGCTCAAACCTAATTTTATCGAACTGGCCATTTTAAATGAAAAATCATTTAATTACTTCGAGCCGTCGGTATTTAAAACAGTATATAACAACAAGGCGGCAAACACCTATTACAGTGATTTATCCTTTTTGTGTAAAGCAGTAAGTCTGTAAAATATTAGTCGTTAGGGCCGCGCTGACAATAAGCACCCTGATCGAGTCCGCCAACGCTGTCGATGAAGAAGTCTTCAAAATCACGAACATCGAGTTCATTTCCGCAGTATTCTTCAACGTTGTCGCCATCCAGTGCAGTAGCTGTGCATACTGTACATTTTTCGCAAGAAGAAAAGCCTGCTGCGATACCTGTTAAAACGGTGATGAGGAGAAATAACCTTTTCATGCCTATGATTTAGAATACAAATATACGAATTCACTTTTAACGAAAATAAAACCGGGCTTATTTCGTCATAAGGTATTATCAACAGTTATATTTGTTATTCATACAAAAACCTACAAAACAAAAATATGATCGTTACAACCACAAACAACATTGAAGGACACAACATTTCAAGCTATTTGGGCATTATAACGGGTGAAACCATAATTGGCGCCAACCTGTTCAGGGACATTTTTGCCAGCGTACGCGATGTAGTTGGGGGCCGTTCAGGAGCATATGAGGAGGTGCTGCGCGAAGCAAAAGACACTGCATTGCGTGAAATGACTCAAAAAGCCACAGAAATGGGTGCTGATGCGGTTGTAGGCGTAGATTTAGACTACGAAACCATTCGCAATGGTATGTTGATGGTAACTGCCAGTGGAACTGCTGTAAAACTGGGGTAATTAATTAATATTTGATTTTTACCGGCTGTTTATTATCATCGATGGCAACGAAGGTGAAAGTGCCTTCCATGGCCTTTTCACGCTCATCGGCATACATTTGTTCGAGGTAGACTTCTACTTTTATGAGCAGACTTGTAGTGCCAACGTGGCTTACACGGGCTATAAGTTCAGCTATGGTGCCGGCGGGAACCGGTTTTTTAAAGTCAACCCTGTCGCTGGAAACGGTTACCATTTTCTGGCGGCTGAAGCGGGTTGCGGTAATAAATGCAACTTCATCCATCCACATTAATGCTGTTCCACCAAATAATGTATCATAATGATTGGTTGTGTTGGGGAAAATTGCTTTAACGGTATGCGTAATTGATTTATCAATTCTATTCTGTAAAGTATCCATGGCAAAGTTTTTGTAATGAAGTGCAAAAATAAGGTGAACTTTGTTCAAACCCTTACCGTTATTTAATTGAATAAGTATAAAACAATGAAAAAAGTATTTCTGATTATCCTTTGTACTGTTGGTACATTTATTTTTACTGCTTCCGGTGAAAATCCCGATTCAAATGAAAATGCTCAAATTACTGCTGTTGCTCCTGCGGGTTTAGATGATTTTTTTGCTGCAACGAACACGTTTTTAGGCAAATATGTTGCTGAAGGTAAAGTAGATTATGCCGCAATTAAAGCTGAAGGCACAACAATTTCAAAATTATATGAAACGATTGGTTCAGCAGATTTAAGTGCTGCGGATAAAAACACCAAAACCGCATTTTATTTGAATGCTTATAATATTATTGTAATTCAGTCTGTAATTAAAAATATGCCTGTTGCAAAACCAACGGATATTAAAGGATTTTTTGACGCAACGAAACATAATGTTGCCGGCAGTTATATGACTTTAAACGATATTGAAAACAATAAATTACGACCTGACGCGCGCGTGCATTTTTCATTAGTTTGTGCTGCCAAAGGTTGCCCTAAAATTGCTTCCGAAGCATTTATGCCAGAAACAGTGGATGCACAGTTAACTGCACTTACAAAAAAAGCAATGAATGATGCTTCATTTATTAAAGTAGATAACACAAACAAAGTAGTTAAAATTTCGCAGATATTTGAATGGTATAATCCGGATTTTGTAAAAGCTTCGGGCAGTCCGTTAGCATTTATAAATACCTACCGTGATTCAAAAATACCTGAAGGTTATAAAGTAGAATATTATACTTACGACTGGAGTTTGAATAGTAAATAAATTACAACGATACACCTGTAAATGTAATCCAGTCGGCTATTGCTGATTCATTTAATATTACGGGCATTTTATTTTGATTTCCTTCTTTACCTCTTTTAGTAAGCCATTGTTGCATGCTTCGTTTAGAAATAATATACAACAGGTTTAGATAAATTTGCAGACCTTGCAACTTCATAATCGGTATTGAGTTGCGCTAGTTTTTTATCTAATTTATTAGCTATGGCTAGTTGGGTCAGTGTTTTATTTCCGGCAATGAACCAGTGATGCACACCCTTTCCATTTTGATAGTTACTAGATGTTCGCGACTATTCGGGCTTTGCAGAGGCTTCAAGAATAAATAGTATTTTATTAGATACAATAGTTTTTCCAGACTCACTGGATTTAAAAAATGATGATAAATTAGGTCGCTTAAATATTACCAAAACATTAGGTGATACAGACAATGATGGTGATTATGATGCACTTTATTCATTTGGCGCAAGATCTTTTTCAATTAGAAACACTAATGGTGATTTAGTTTACGATAGTGGAAATTTATTAGAAACAATAACGAATAACCTTTTACCTGCTAATTTCAACTGTAGTAATACGAGCAATACCAAGAAAGGCAGAAGTGACGACAAAGGTCCTGAACCGGAAGGTTTAACAACTGCAAAAATATTAGACAGCACCTATTTATTTTTAGGGTTAGAAAGAATTGGCGGTGTTATGGTATTTAACATTACCAATCCAAACAGTCCTTATTTTGTGCAATATATTACCGACCGCGATTTTGCTTTTACACCTGCTGCAGGCGTTGGTGGCGGTCAGGGACCGGAAGGTATTTTATTTATTAATGCAAAGAACAGCCCTAATGGGAAAAATTTATTAGTTGTTTCAAATGAAGTTAGTGGATCAATCAGCATTTTTGAAACAGATAATACATGTGGGTCAAGCAAGGTGCTTATTTGTTATTCAGGAACTACTTATTGTGTTAAACCAGCAACTGCAAGCACACTTATCGCTTTAGGCGGAACTTATGGTTCATGTGAAGGCGGCAGATTTGCAGAAGAAGAAATTGCTTTAGATTTAACAGGTTCACCTATTCAAATTTATCCTAACCCTGCACAAGATGTAATTCATTTGGTGACCAACGATTCTGATGATAATATTAAACAAATTACCATAGTAGATATAACAGGTAAGGTTGTATTACAGGAAGAAATCACACTGCAATCAAACAACCCCATCGTTGATATTAATATTTCAAAATTACCATCCGGTATTTATTTGGTGAATATTCAGCACGATGGCGGAAATAGTACAAACAAAATTATAGTAGAGTAAGATTTCGGTTTTATCAGTTCCAAACAAATCCGCAGCAGTTGCGGATTTGTTTTAATCTTTACTCGAATCCCCTACAAAATAATCGGCTTTCAATTTAAATAACACATTAAAGGTGGTTAAGCTGCCATAAATGCGGGTGATATATTGTTGCATTTCCACTTTGTCGGCATCGGTCATTTTATTGTTTGCATTTATTTTTTGTTCCATTACACGCAAACGGTCGCGCAGCATTACAATTTTATGGAAAAATGTTTCAATTGGAATTTCTTTGCCTTGTAAACTTTTATCGGCAGGTTGCAACAACATAGTTCCTCCCTCCCATTTATCGGCAATGTGAATTATTTCTGTTACATCGCTCCATTCGCGCAGAATTTTGATCAAAGCATCTTCAGCTTCAGAAAAACTAACGCTGTATTCACTTTCCAGAGCTTCAATTATTTCCAGGTGTGCGTCTTTTAACACAGCTTTTATACCTTTTTCAATAAAACAAATATCGTAAGCCCGTTTATGAACGGCAACAACAACGCCCGCACCATGGTCGGGATGTTTTACTCTTGAACCTACACCTAGTATTGACATAAATAAAATTTATGCAAGTATACTAAAACCTTTGTAATGTGCTGATGTGCTAATGTGTTGATGTGCTGATTAACAGCCGGTTTTGATTGGGATTGTACTTTTTGAGTATTGATAGCACTGCAGTATATTCTAGTAACAATTGGAGCATTAATTAATGTGCGAATGTACCGATGTACCAATGTACCAATGGAACAGCCGGTTTTGAGTGGGATTGTACTTTTTGAGTATTGATAGCACTGCAGTATATTCTAGTAACAATTGGAGCATTAATTAATGTGAGCGAATGTACCGATGTACCAATGTACCAATGGAACAGCCGGTTTTGAGTGGGATTGTACTTTTTGAGTATTGATAGCACTGCAGTATAAACTAGCCCCGATAGGAACGGAAACACCTTTGTCCGCCTCGGAAAAGGGGTTGGAGTGGATAGCGGGTAACGATGTTGTTGGGGAGGAAAATGTACTTGCTCCAATTTATTTTAATTTTTTTTATAGCAATGGATTTTTTTGAATACGCCAATTTTTTATTTGGCGTTTTTGGCAATAAAAAAACCCGCTCACAAACGTGAACGGGTATAGGCGCTGAACACGACTTCAGCACCACACACTACAATTTTTCAAAGCGACAAACTTTAGGCGCAAGGTTGCCAAATCTGACAGCCAAAAGATAGGAACCTTTAGCAAGTTGGTCTATATCGAGTGTATAAGTTCTTGTGCCGGGTGTAATGGTTTCTGATTTTTCCATTACCGGTTGCATTTTGTCATCCATTATTTCAAAGTGTAAATCCATAGCCGCTTTAACGCTAAATTGAAAATTCATTAATTTTTCAACGGGGTTTGGAAATACACAAACAAAATCGGTAACTGCATTGTCGCACGGTTCAATTAAATATAATTCGGAATATTCAGTTACAGTATTGGAACTAACAAGTTTGATTCTGTATCCTGTTGCAGTTGGAATATTTTCATTTACGGTATAATTATATTGTTTGTTTGGGTTATTGGTATTCGATTGAATTGATGTAACCCGGACAAAATCTGTACCATTATCTGTTCTTTCAATAACATATTCTGCATTTGCAGGTTCTGCGTTCATTTTCCATTCCAGCGTTGTATAACCATCTTCACCACAAAAAACATCTGTCTGCTGAAAATATTTACTTGTTGCATTTGTATTATAAGCAATGGCAATTTTATTGTTACGCGGATTTACGGCTGCAATATCGTCGCTTCCATTATTATCAAAATCGCTTATTTCAAAATGGCTACCTGAAACGGCTACTGCCTGCGGAGCACTAAATACATAACGACCCTGAGCTGTAGTTTTATTTTTAAATATTTGTGCGATATTCCAACCCATTCCGTTTGCAAGGGTCATGATATCAAATAAGCCATCCTGATTATAATCACATAACGCAATGTCGCTAACACCTGCGCAAGTAATTGGATTTTCAATATTAAATCCGGTGTTGCCTGAATAAGAAATATTTCTCAGGATACTAAAACTATTTTCCGGCAATGACTGAGTACAATTTCAGGAAGATAATCGCCATCCAAATCACCGATATCCATTCCTCCAACAGCAACATATTTACTACCGGTATAGGATACAGTAAATTCGAAACCATTTCCTTTTCCTGAATACACAATAACTCCTGTTGCAGTGGCGGCGATAATATCAATATTGCCATCACCATCCATATCGGCACATTTAATGGAATTGATATAATCGTCCGATTTAAGTACCTGAATGCTCGATAATGCTATTGCTCCACCTTTGCAGTGGTATTATTTTTTAAAATTTCAAGCTGATTACCTGTGGCAGCGATAATATCCTGGTAACCATCCATATTCATATCACAGGCAAAAAACAATTGAGCCGGCAGTTTGAGGTTAAACGGATTGCCTTCAGCAAAAGCTGCTTTGCCGGAAGTTGATTTATTAAACTGCACCAACATAGAGGCCGATGAATTTTCTGAGCTGATTAATTCCGGTAAACGATCACGGTTTAAATCGGCAAAATACATGTTGGAATATGGTGTGGATAAGTTAACTGTGCTGGAGGTTCCCGGATCACTGCTTGCACCTGTTGCCGCGACTGTGGAATTGAGGAAAATTTGCACACTGTTGTTGCCATTAACACCCGAAACCAGGTCAAGCATTCCGTCGCCATCAATATCTGCACTTTGCAAAAATCCTGCGGTTTCAGTTGTTGCCACTATTGCGTCAGATGCAGCGCTAGTCTGCCCTTCAGCAGCTCCCGGCATAGCACTTACTAAAGTGGTGCAGGTAGCAAAAACCAGTGTGGCATGTAGGTTTTTCATTATTGGTGTCAGGGTTCTCTTCATACTTACGTCAAAATTCATACTAAGGCATTTAGGCTCCAAACAATATGGGTGTAACTTATTAAGTACCTATTTTAACATTTGACCAATAAAACCAACACTTTAATGGTTTTTATACTACTTTTGACTAAGTTTCTATGAAAATTTCGGAAAACCTGTATCAGTTGATAAATGTGCTTACCAAAGCAGAAAAACGATACTTCCGGTTACAAGCAGAATTCCATAGAACGGACAGTCATTTGTTACAACTTTTCGATGCCATCTCCCAAAAGGCTGTTCACTCAGATGCGGAACTAAAGGATTATTTCAAATCGGCAGGATTTATTGGTCAGTTGGACGTGCTAAAAGTGCATCTGTACCAGCTAATACTCAATAGCATGCGGCAGTTTCATGGTTCCCGCAACAAGCAGCGTATGGTAAGAGCTATGGTTGATGATTTACATTTTTTGTTTGACAAGGCGCTTTATAGCCAATGCAGCAAACTGCTGAAAAAGGCTAAAGCAGCTGCAGCTGAAATTGGTTACCAGTCGGCACTAATCGATTTGTTGGATATAGAACGCAATTTATTGGGGGTAGGTGTTCATATGGCGTATACAACGCAATCGATTGCTGCTATTGACCTTGCGGAAAACGGGGTCATTAAGAACCTGCAAACGGAGGCGCGGTTTAAACATTTTGGTGCCATGACCGGATATTTGAATAAACAGCAGGGATTAGCCCGAACAGCCGACGCACTTGAGCAGATTCAACAAATGGCTGCTGACCCGTTATTACAGCCTGAAGTTGCTACCACTTTACGATCGAAACGTTTGCTTTATTACAGTTTAATGGCTGCTGAATTGGCCTCAGGAAATTATGAACAGGCCGGAATTTACAATCAGGAAATTTTAGCTACTTATGGTGACAACCGGGTATTAATTCGAGAAAATCCAATCGGATTATTAAGTGCAATTGGCAATCAGATTGTAATTAATATCCGGTTAAAAAAATACGCAACGGCAATTGATCTCATAAATGCGTTAATTGAACTGCCAACATTATTAAATAAAGCGCAACGGCGATCAAAAACTTTAAATAAAAGAATTGAACTGCATGTATTAAATTATTCGATGGGTATTTATCTTGAATGTGGTAACATACCTGAGGCTATTCAGCTTGAACCTAAAATACTTGAATTTATCCGAATGAATAAAACAATAATTCCGGTGCACCGTTTGTTGGAATTACATTTTTCGTTATTGTATTTATATTTTATTCTTGGTGACTACGACAAGGCGTTAAAACAATTAAAACTTTTGGAGCAATTTAATTTGCGCCAGCTTAAACAAGATTTATTCGCGAGTGTGCAATTAATTAAACTGCTAATTCATTATGAATTAGACAACCGGAATTTACTGCCTTATTTAATTCGTTCGGTATACCGCAGTTTAAGCCAGTCGGCGCGTTTGTTTGAGTTTGAATATGTGTTAATTCAATTTATGCGTAACGAGTTACCAAAAGTTACGGGTGGAATTGCAACTGCACGGGCCTTCAATAAACTGTTACTTCAACTCACTAAAATTCAACACGACAAATATGAACAAGCTGCATTTATTATGTTTGATATTGTTGCCTGGCTTAGGAGCAAAATTGAACACAAACCCTTACTAGCAGTGCTTTCTGAAATAAAATCGGAATAAAAATATTGAAATGATTATCTTTACAGTCAAATTGAACAATGAGTACCACGCTTGATCAGATTTCCACTAACGACTTTGCCCAGCAATGTATTAATTCGCTGGCAGATATTAAGCGCTCATTACCTAAAACATGGAAATCGGCCTTGCAACCTTATAAAGATGAAATTTCGGCATTAGCAGCAGCAAATAAAACAAATACTACCCGTGCATTGCTTACCATAATTTCCAATATAAATGATGATGTTGACGGGCAACATGTTTTAAAAGTTAAACATGTTTATTATCTCGCAGCATATTGCGACATGTTATAAATATTTTAACCAGCTCCAGAATTTTCTGTTCACCAGATAATTAATATTACTTTCATTTCGATACGCTTCCCGTTCAAAACAGATATTGCGATAAGCCTTATCGTGATTTTTGTATTTAATGAGGTTGATACAGTAATGCATTAAATACAATAAATAAAATGGGATTACCAATAATTCGATTTGCTGTCGCAGGTGGATATGTTCGTGATTAACAAATGTTTTGTTGTTTAGCAAATTTGGATGTTGAATTACAATAAAAGGAAATAGGGTAATACCATAAACGTGTAGTTTATTGTAAGTAATAAATTGCCATTGTTTAATTTTAGAAGGCATTATGTTGAAGTAAAGGGACGCTAAACGCCAAAAGCCCAGGTTAAGAAAAACGGCATAATTTCGCTCCAGGTTTGCTGATTGTGTTCGCCATTTTTTACAATTACAAACTGAATATCATGTTGTTCGTTATATCCTTTTTGTTTCAATTCCTGAATAAAATCGATGGTATCGTCGATGGAATCAATTAAACCGTTTTTATTGCGGTCGGCGTTTTCATCATTCGTGCCGCATTCAAACCAGAAACGCAATCCTTCGCGCTTAGGTGTATTTCGAATTAATTGGTGGATGATTCGGTGTTTATCGTCTTTATATCCTCTGTTATAAGCCTTTAAACGCCACCATAAACTACCACTAAACACACCAACTTTGCCAAAACTGGTATTAAAATGCCATGCAATGTCGATGGCACTAAGTCCGCCCATACTCCACCCTGCTATCACATTTTTGCGTTTATCGCGGGAAACACTGTAGTTGTTTCTGATGTATGGCATGAGTTCGCTAACCAGAAACTCAGCGTATAATCCTGCTTTGGCGCCGCGGTTTTTAAAGTCGGGGGTAGCGCTGCTGCCGTATTCCTGCAGTCGGTCTTCATTGGCGTGAATACCAACTACCAGCATGTGTTTAATAACCTGTTGCTGATATAAATCGTCGAGAATATTGGTGAGTTGCATGGAAGCAATATCCTGCCCATCGTTAAGCCACAGAACCGGATAAGGTTTTTGTTCGTAAAACGGTGGCAGCAGTATAGAAAGTGTCACATCACGGTTCAGGAAGGATGACCTGATGCTTGTTGATACTGTTTTTACGTGTTCGGCAGACTGCAACTTCATTTCGCGTACAAATGTACATCAATCCACTAAAATAATTTTTTGTAAATATGTGTGTTCTGTCTATATTGCGTTGGCAGATGAACACATTTAAACTACCTTTGCAGCGAATTTTTAACCCATACAATATCATATAGTTTTGGAACTTAACGAACAAAAGCACAAGTGGCATTCCAAGATACTTGGAATAGATATGGAAATGTTAACCTTTGGTACGAAAGGATTTCCAATCATCATTTTCCCGACTTCAATGGGCATGCACAATGAAAACAACGATTTTAAATTGATTGAATCCATTGGTTGGTTTATAGAAACCGGAATGATTAAAGTGTATTGCCCTGACAGTATCGACAAACATAGTTGGTATAATAAGCAGGCTTCTGCACCGGATCGTGTGTTAAATCACATGTTGTACGACAGGATGCTTGTGGAGGAATTGGTTCCTGTAATGCAAAATGAAACCGGTTATACAAAAGTTGGTGCTGCGGGTTGCAGTTTTGGCGGTTATCATGCGCTGAATTTTGCATTTCGTCATCCTGATTTGGTGTCAGTTATGATTTCCTTACATGCAAAATTTGATATAACCGGCCAATTGGATAAACATTATGATGATAATGTTTACTTTAATAATCCGCCTGATTATTTACCGGGATTAACAGATGAAAACATGTGGAAGATGCAGATATTCTTAGGTTCTGCGGAATTCGACATGTGTTTGGATGCCAACTATCAGATGGCACATTTGCTGGGTGTAAAAAATATTCCGCATACTTTAGAAGTAGTGCCGGGTGAAAAACACGATTGGCCTTGCTGGCGTCAACAATTACCAAGATTTTTATCTTTGATAAATTACGATACCCTTAACCTTTAACCACTAAACAAAATTGTTTTTATGAAAAAAATTGGCATTATACACGGCATGGAAGATTCATTTCCAACTGCATTTATCGACAGAATTAACAGTAAAAATATTCCCGGTATTGTTGCAGAGCGTGTTACCATCGACAAAGTAATGCAGGGTGAAGCTTGTGGCTTTGATGTATTGTTGGATCGCATTTCGCATGATGCGCCATTTTATCGCAGTTATTTAAAGAATGCTGCAATTAGTGGAACAGCAGTTATGAATAATCCTTTTTGGTGGAGTGCTGATGAGAAATTTTTTAATAATGCTTTAGCAGTTAAAATTGGTGTTCCGGTTCCAAATACTGTTTTATTGCCATCGCATGATTTACCAAAAAATACCAAATCAACTTCGTTCCGCAATTTAAAATATCCTTTAGACTGGGAAAGTATTTTCAGTTATATCGGATTTCCGGCATATATGAAACCACATGATGGTGGTGGATGGAGAGGTGTTTTTAAAGTTGAAACCATGGAAGAATTTTTTGCGAAATATGCTGAAACTGCTGATGATGTAAATATTTTACAAAGTGAAGTAACTTTTGAATACTACTTTAGATGTTATTGTTTAGGTGGCAAGTACGTGCACATTATGTATTACGAGCCACGCAATCCGCATCACCTGCGTTACACATGGAATGGTCCTGAAGCGCCTGCTGAATTAATTGAAAAAGTACGCGTATTAACCTTAGCATTAAATCAGGCATTGGGTTATGATTTTAATACAGTTGAATGGGCTGTTAAAGATGGTATTCCTTATGCAATTGATTTTTGTAATCCTGCTCCGGATGCAGAATTAACTTCTGTTGGTGAAGCCAATTTTGAATGGGTTGTAGAACATGCTGCATTAATGGCTATAGAAAGAGCAATGGAACATAAAGATGGTCAGGACAATTTAACCTGGGGTTCATATGTGCGCAATTCGGTAAACGGTGTTGCACATAAGCCTGAAACACAAGCCATTTTTAACCCTGCCGTTGCAAAATAAATAATCAGTACGAGATATGAGTTTATACAAAGATTTTACGCTTGGCATAGAAGAAGAATTTCAGATAATAGATCCTGAAACCAGAGATTTATCACATCGCAAACATCATATAATTGAAAATGGTGCGAAATACGATGTTGATATAAAGGCAGAGATGCATCAAAGTGTTGTAGAAGTTGCAACCAGCATTTGCAAGGACATGAAGGATGCAAGAAATCAGGTTGTTAAGCTGCGCAAAATAATTGCTGATCTTGCAGATAAGGATAATTTAAAAATTGCTGCTGCAGGAACACATCCATTTGCATCGTGGGAAGAACAATTAATTACGAATCATCCGCGCTATCAGGAAATTGTAAATGAAATGCAAGAAGCTGCGCGTAGTAATTTAATTTTTGGATTACACGTGCACATTGGTATGCCTTCGCGTGATGTTGCAGTATTTATGATGAATTCGTTACGTTATTTTTTACCGCATATTTTCGCATTAAGCACCAACTCTCCTTTTTGGGAAGGCAGAGATACCGGATTTAAATCGTTCAGGACAAAAGTGTTTGATAAATTTCCAAGAACGGGTATTCCGGATGTGTTTAATGATGCCAGTCACTTCGATAATTTTGTAGCCTTATTGGTAAAAACAAATTGTATTGATAATGGCAAAAAAATATGGTGGGATTTACGCGTGCATCCATATTTTAACACGATTGAATTCAGAATGTGTGATATACCGCTGCGTGTAGATGAAACATTGGCGCTGGCAGCTTTAATGCAAGCAATTACTGCTAAATTATTTAAGCTGATGAAAAGTAATATCGGTTGGAGAAATTATGACCGTGCTTTAATTCAGGAAAATAAATGGCGCGCGGCGAGATATGGTATCAGTGGAAAATTAATCGATTTCGGTAAACAGGAAGAAGTTGACACTACTGCATTACTACTTGAATTCCTCGATTTTGTAGATGATGTTGTTGATGAATTAGGCAGCCGTCAGGAATTGGAGAATATTAAATGGATGCTTCAAAATGGCACCGGTGCTGACCGTCAGCTTGCACATTATTATGCAAACGACCGCAATTTTAATTCGTTGGTTGATTTTATGATTCAGGAAAGTTATGTTGGATTATAACATTTAATTAAACATTATACAAAAGGCTGTTCAGTTGAACAGCCTTTTTTTTATACGTTATTTTTTCTTTATTCAATTACGAGTTGTCTGAACCATTGTGTTTGATTAATATTAATTACGACAATATAAATGCCTGATGCTAAACCGGAAGTAATATTAATTTCTTTTTCGATGGCACCATCTGTTAATTGCGTTTCATCTTCATAAATTAGTTCACCAATTATATTTGTGATTCGAATTTGCGCAGTTGCTGCTTGCACAATATCGGTAGATACACTTAAAGTAAATACACCATTATTCGGATTTGGGTATAAATTAATTACTGTTTCAGCATGGGAAAAATCAAGCAAATCGCCTTCCCTGCATGTGTTAACTACAGCAAACACTTTTGAGGTTCCAATACAACCGCTAGCATCAATTTGCTGACATTTATAATTACCTGTTGTTGTTGCATTGTATTTATTTGTAATTGCACCTGCCAGCGGCGTTGCACCTTTATACCACTGGAATGTGCTGCCCACTTTGTTTTTTACACTTAGTTTAACCGGATTATTTACACACAAATCGTTTGAGGCACATGAATTTGAAACCACCGGTTTTGGATTTGCATTAACTGAAACAGTTTTAATTAATGATTCAGTGATACATCCTGCGGGAGCAGTATAGGTAATTTTATAATTTCCTGTAGCGGTGGCATTATAGGTAAGTCCATTTGCGCCGGGAATTACAACGCCATTTTTAAACCATTGTAAATTATAACCGGAAATAATTGGTGTTGCCGAAAGTATAACCATGCCACCCTGACAAAAAGTTGTTGGCCCTGAAGCTGTAACATCAGGTATAATGATATCTTCATCAATTAAAATATCACAGTCATTATCTAATCCATCACAAATGTCGGTTAACAGCGGATGAATAGCAGCATTAGCATCATTACAATCGCCAAAAAGTGTTGCATATCCGGCCGGTAAAAAACAACTTATAGTAGTTGAATCTAATATACCATACCCATCGGCATCGGCATCAGCATACCAAATTGAAGTACCTGTAACTGCAGGATCTGCATCATCGGTTAACCCATTACAGTTATCATCAAAAAGATTACAAATTTCGATTCCTGTTATATTGATAAGCAAATTTGCATCGTCACAATCGGTAGTATCAGTAGTATAACCCATCGGAACTTCGCATGCTGCAATGGTATTATTTACATCGCCAAACAAATCGCCATCTACATCAGCGTAATACAAGGTTAATCCTGTAATAGTTGGGTCTGCAGCATCAAATAAACCGTCGCAATTATCATCTAACCCATTACAAATTTCAATTCCGCCAACTGTAATAGTTGAATCTGCATCATTACAATCGCCAAATATATTAATATACCCGTCAGGACTATAACATGAAGTTGTTGCAGTGGCAATATCACCAAATCCATCTGCATCAATATCAGCATACCAGGTAGTTAATCCAAAAATATCAGGATCTAAATCATCAATTAAGCCATCACAATCATTATCAATACTATCACAAATTTCAATGGCAACAGGGTTTATCAAATTATTATTATCATCACAATCGAGGTGATTATTTACGAAGCCGGGAATTTCGCCAAAAACAATTGTAGTACTATCTAAAGTACCAAAACCATCGTTATCAAAATCATAATATCTGATAAATGCTTCCAGAGAATCATCTGTAATGCCATCACAATCATTATCAATGCCATCAGGAATTTCGTAAGCGCCCACCAGTTTGCAGTGATTTATCTGATAAGGCAATGTATCGTGTTTTTCCAGTTTCATTGCCGCCAGAATTGCCCGATATTGTTGCACTTCATCATAATAATCGGGATTCAGGATTAAATTTTGATTTTGTTCAGGGTCAAGATTAAAGTCGTAAAATTCTTCTGAAAAACAATTACAATTTGAATAAAAATATGCTTTATCAAAACCGCGAATACCACGTAAATCGGGCACATCAAAAACATCACCGGGATTACTGCCTTCGTATTCGTAGTATGCGAAATGGCGCATGGTATCGGGTTCAACCAATTGTTTGAGTGAATAGCCCTGGAAATTAAATGTATCGTTAACACCGGCAACATCCAATAATGTTTTTGGGATATCAATGAGTTCTATAATTTCATTATCCACTATTCCGGGATCGGGGAACCATGTTGGATAACGCACAAATAAAGGAACATGTATCGATTCGTCGATGGGTACGGCTTTAGCACGCATTTGATGTTCGCCACTGATATAACCGTTATCGCTTGTAAATAAAATGAACGTACTATCGGTAATGCCTGCAGAGTCAAGTCTGTTCATAATTTTACTCACATTATCATCTACCCCAATTAAACAAGCAAACCTGTCTTCAATAAAATTTTTAGTTGCTGCCGAATCTTTAACCCAAACGGTGCCGCCTTCTTTATAATATTCTGGATAAAGTGAAGGGTAAGCGTAAAAATTACCCGGAAAAGGCATTTCTTCTCCGATATATAAACCGGCATCGGTTGAACGCGGTGTATTAGGTGTATGTGGCGCAAGCGGGAAAAAGAATAGTGCAAATGGTTTATCGCTATGCAGAGCGGCAGAATCCATAAAATGATTAATGTAATCATTAAAATAATTCGTAATGTGACCACTTACGTAAACGTTTGAGCCATTTACTTTAATCCAGAAGTTTTTATAGATCTCATCATCACCAATATCTACCCAGTAATCAAACTCCATTGGAGGTGGAAATCCATTACCATATTTACCGATAAAGCCGGTATAATATCCCTGGTCTTTAAGTATCTGTTGAATAGTGGTAAATGAATCTACCAGAATATCACCATTGTTCGCCGTGTGGTGTTGATGACTATATAAACCGGTATAAATTGAAGCCCGACTTGGTCCGCAAATGGGTGTTGGAGCGTAAGTTCTTGAAAAATTTAGTCCTTCATTGGCTATACGTTCAATATTTGGAGCAACAAACCAGTCGGGAGCACCGGTAACCCGATATTCATCATATCGCCCGTCGTCGACCATTATAAATACGATATTAGGTTTGACAGAATCTGCAACTACCTGAGTGTCAGCAGATTTTGAGAAGGTTATAGCTATAAGTAAAAAGAAAAAAAGTTTGAAACCCTGAGTGTGTATATTGTTCATTGCCTGCCATTCTAAAGAATTTTACCCAAAAATATGATTGTCAAAAATAAAGTAAAAATTGTATATAAAAACTGAAATTATTCACCCTTAACAAGTGTTTACCTTACAAGGTGGAAAACCTTTGTTGGGCGGGATTTAAAAATAAATAACTTCGCATCGCTTTATGCCTGAAAGTAAAAAAATTAAACTAGCCATATTAGACATGTATGAAGGTGCAGCTAATGAGGGTATGCGTTGTATCAAGGCAATAGCGCAGGCACAGGCTGGTTTTGTCGATTACAAGGTTTTTGACGTTAGGGCAAAAGATGAAATTCCAGATAAAAGTTATGACATCTTCATTTCCTCAGGAGGTCCGGGGAGTCCGTTTGATGGTGAAGGAAAGCAGTGGGAGTCGAATTATTTTAAACTAATAGATCAGTTGTGGGCGCATAATAGCAATGGACATGATCGTAAAAAGTACTTTTTTGGTATTTGCCATTCATTTCAAATGTTGAGCAGGCATTTTGAGTTGGGTAATGTTTGTAAGCGGAAATCCACTGCTTTTGGCGTTTTCCCCATACATAAAACTGAGGCCTCAAAACACGATAAATTTTTTAGAAATTTACCTGATCCTTACTATGTAGTTGACAGTCGCGACTGGCAGATGATTGAGCCTGATTTAGCGCGGTTAGCACAGTTAAAGGCAAATATTCTGGCAGTAGAGAAAAAAAGAGAACATGTTCCGCTACCACGTGCGGTTATGGCTATGAGTTTAGGACAGTATTTTTATTTAACACAATTTCATCCTGAGGCTGACGCTGAAGGTATGTTGCGCTTATTTGCAAGGCCGGAAAAACGGGACCATATCATTAACAGCCACGGTGACTGGAAACTGGAAGATATGATTCGCAACCTTAGCGATGCTGATAAATTACCATTAACCCACAAAGAAGTTTTACCCTCATATTTACGCACTGCCATTAATGCGTTGCGCATGAATTAAATAAACCAATAATTAAGGTTCTTATTTTTTTGAGGGTGCTATTTATTCATTAAGTTTGCAATACATGATACCTTCAATCAGAGACCATTTTAACGCCACATTTACTGAGGCAGCCCACCAGGATTTTGTGCATGCATGTCAGGATCGTTTTAATAAAATTATTGAATTTAAAATTTGTGAAACGCCCATTTTTATACCTGCAGATTTTAGTGCAAAAGTATTAGCGGCCGGTGAAGCAATTTTGGATGTTGTTTGTGCCGATGATTTTAAATTAAAAAGTGATAAAGCCATTCCAAATGGTTGTTTTGTGCCGGGTGCTGAAGGCCGGCCAACCTTTATTGCATTGGATTTTGGTATTTGTATTGATGACAATGGCGAATTAATTCCTCAATTAATTGAAATGCAGGGATTCGCCTCTTTATATGCCTGGCAACATGAGTTGGGGAAACAATATCGCAACCACTTCCCTATTCCTGATTCGGTGAGTCATTTGTTTAATGGACTGGATGAAAAAAGTTACATCGCATTATTAAAACAAATAATTATCGGACACCACAATCCTGAAAATGTAATTATTCTGGAAATTGAACCAGATAAACAAAAAACCTGGATTGATTTTTATTTAACCAGAGAATTGTTGGGAATTGAACCTGTTTGTATTTCAAAATTAATTCTGGAAAACAATCAATTATTTTATTACAAAGGAGATAAAAAAATTCGTGTAGAACGTATTTATAACCGGTTAATTTTTGATGAATTACAATCACGTGCCGATTTATTGAGACAATGGAATTTAACGGAAGCCGTAGATGTAGATTGGGTTTGTCACCCGAACTGGTTTTTCCGCATTAGCAAATACACCCTGCCCTTTATTAAAAGTAAATATGTTCCTGAAACCTTATTTTTAAATGAAATTAAAAGTATCCCTGAAGATTTAGAAAACTGGGTATTAAAGCCACTATTTTCATTTGCAGGACATGGTGTAATTTTTAATGTTACAAAGGAAGATGTAGAAAAGGTATTGCCACATGCCGAGGCATTTATTTTACAGAAAAAAGTAAAATACAAACCGGTAATTAAAACGCTTGATGAACCAGCCAAAGCTGAGTTGCGCTTAATGTATTTATGGGAAGCTGAAAAGCCCCGACCAACACTGGTAATTAATTTAGCGCGTTTAAGTAAAGGTGTTATGATTGGTGTTGACTACAATAAAAATAAAACTTGGGTTGGCGGAACTGTTGCCTACTACGAGCAATAAATCGATTTGTTTTCAGTATGAACGAAAAAATATACCGATTACAAAAAAAAGAAGTAGACAGGCGGAATGCAGAAGCTGCAGCCTTGAAGAATGCGATAAACGATGTGTTTTATAAAAACAATTTCGTTAAGCACGAATATGATTCAGATGAAATTTTTGAACAGGCAGTTTTATTCGGAGAAAATCTGACCATTTTTGCAAGAGACTGCATGCGATTAAATTCGGATGAGATTTTAGTTGAACGTAATTTCGTTCAGAAACAAATTCTCATGAATTCAGTGCGCAGTGGAAGTTTTACCATTGAAGATTATTATATAGTAGGTTTTGCAAAAATACGCAGCGGTTATCCGCGCATACTTATAACACCAACAACGTTAGCCGATAAGTTTATTTATTTAATTGGTAACAAAGCAAATCCGGTTACCCGTAATAAAAAATGTTTGTTCCATTTTAATATACATCATGAACAAAACAAACCAGTTATTAAACCCTTACCCGATCAATTTTTTGAATCATTAATTCGATTTAAAGAACTTCACCTTGAAATTAGCGGCGAATATTGTTTTTATGTAGCCTCTACAAAAGGCGTTACAGTAGCTGAAGCTGAGCGTTTTATCGACCTTACGGGCGTTATTATGAAATGTTTGATATAGGTTAGGCACTATAACAACAGTTGCCACAAATTCGTTATATTTGCTATAACACAAAAAGTGGCTTATGAAGTTTTGGACAATTAATTTATGTTTTGCAGCCCTAATCGTGATTGCATCCGGGTGTAAGGATGAAGTTTTGCCACCGGAAGGAAACTTGATTACCAATTATTCATTTGAAGAAAACGGTGTTTACAGCACGTCAGGCTGGACGGTAAATAATACCGAATATACCACGCTAGTGCCGGAGAACGGCGGTGATTTCGCGATAAAAGTTTTTCAGGATACGTTACCGGATGAAGGTTATGTGGAATATGAGGTAACCGGATTAATTGGTGATAAATCGATTGTATTTGATTGTGAAGCAAATGCCTTTGGCGGTTGTGTTGGCACTGTAAGTATAATTGTTGAATCTACCGGAGAAACAAAAACGGTTATCGCTACTGCTAATGTGGACCAAAATACCTGGACACCAAAAAATTTATCTGCAAATGCAACTTTTGTTGATGGTGACAGGTTATTTGTTAGAATGAGTGCAGGAGGCGTATTAAGTCCTGTAGAAACACAGTTTGTTGTTTTTGACCTGGCCACTCTGGAAATCAATTAACCTATAAAACTTTAAACAGTGAGCAGCATTTTTAATTTAGATGATGCGAATGCATACATCGCACGCATAGAAAAATTAACGCCTATTACACAACATATTTGGGGCAGCATGACTGTTTCACAAATGCTTGCCCATATTCAGGAGCCTATAAAAGTTGCATTGGGACAAACACAGCCAAAGCGCAATATCATCGGGTTAATTTTTGGGCGGTTGGTTAAAAAATCGATTGTTAATGAAAAACCTTTTAAACAAGGTTTACCTACTGACCCCAGTTTTGTTGTTTCCTCTGAACGGAATTTTGAACAGGAAAAACAACAGGCGATTGTTTTAATACGCGCTTTACAAGCCGGTGGTCCTTCAGGCATTACGAATAATAAACATCCTTTATTTGGAAAAATGTCGCCTGAAGAATGGGATACCCTTACCAATAAACATCTTGACCACCATTTGCGACAATTTGGTGTATAGATTTTTCGTTATTCTTTTTTATGCAAACCCAAAAGGCTAAAAATTATTACCCGGCATCTACCGTTCGTCTGATTCTTATCATTATAGGTATTTCCGGAATATTGCTGCGTAATTCACTTGCATTAAATGATATGATCACCAACGTATTGTTTATCATTCAGCTCGTGGCATTGGATGTAATATTAAGAGAGAGTAATTTCTTCACAACAAATTATTACCGAATTGTAATGGTTTGTTTAAGCATTTATATTGTAGGAACATTATTTAAAATAATGCACTGGTTTGGTGCCGACCAAATGCTTATAATTGCAACAGCCGGTGTAGTAATTACCTACATTATCAGGACAATAAATAAATCGAAAATAAATATTTTAGACATTGTAAAATGCGGATGGGTGGTAAGTGTTTGTTTTACCAGTATTGCACGTTTAATGCATTTGCCATTTGCCATTTGGGGCAGTTACATTAATTTAAGTTTATTTGCTTTAATGTTATTATTATTTTTTCTTGCGCCTGTAAAAGAGCAGTTAGCTGCTGAAAAAGAAGTACCCGAGGAATTGCCGTTTGATCAGGTAGACTGAACTTCCTGTGTTGCAATCGCAATTGGTGCTGATTCGAATTCGTCAATTTTATCCAATTCAAAAACTGTTATGCCATCTTCTCTGAAATAATACGGAATTTTAAATTTAGTACCCCAGTTTAGTTCTTCATGCGTATAACTATATCTTGCATGAACATCTTGCCCTGAAGTTTCATTATAACCCTTTATCATTACAAGAATTTCTGCTTCGCTTGCAGTAAAATCATCTTTTGTAAAACCATTTAATGGACTTTTTTCATCTATTGGATGCACCATTGTCCAGTTGAGTGGAAAATAAATAATTTTATTATTATCGATATTGAGCGGATAATATTTACGTGATTGTTTTCCATTTTCATTAACAACTAAAGCTAGTGTAACACGTACCTCCAGTTCAGTTAAATTATGATTGCGTTCATTTGCAGCACGAAACATTAATCCCGACCCATTTTTATATGGGCTGATTAAAGCATGTTTACTGAACCGAATACTATGTGGTGTTTTAGAAAACCGACCATACATTAAACCGGTGAAAATAGCAAAACCCATTAAACCAACAAGTGCTTCACTTGCAGCAACACCGCTAACGGTTGGCGATAATGGATAAAGTGACCCATACCCTACCGTTGTTAATGTTTGTGCACTAAAAAATAAGGCAACCAAAAACATATTATGCACCTGAAAATCGCTGGTCATGCCGATTCCATCAAAATCGACCAATATGTAAATGGTAGCAAAAACGAGGTTAACCACACTATAGAATCCTACAATAAATAAAAAGAATTTGAACCAGCTCATGGTAAGTAACTCATGGTATAATAATTTGCGTTCTCCAATTCTGAGCACGTTAAAATTGCCATCTTGCGTAATTACACGTTTCGAACCTTTCTGATAACGGTTGGTATATCCCAGTTCATCACCTTTTTCAGGTGCATTTTTCAAGTTGTGTGATAAGCGGTCCTTGAGTGCCATAAAATTGATTTCCTACAAATTTGAACATCTTTGCTTTAATAGCAAAATCATTTAAGACCTGTGCTTTACAAATCTTACGAATTATGAAAACAAAAAATCCGGAAGTAAGTTCCGGATTTATAAATTAGTTGGTTGCGTAGTTATTTCCTATTTTTTTGAGCACCCTGATATGTGAGCCCAATGAATCCCAAAAAGTTGCTTTCTCGTAGTATGGAATTCCAAACTCCTGTGCTGTTTTTTTAACGATAGGCGCAATTTTCTTATAGTGGATATGACAAATATTATAAAATAAGTGATGTTCAACCTGATAATTTAATCCCCCAACAAACCAGCTTAAGATTCTGTTTTTCTTTGCAAAATTTGCTGTTGTTTCTAATTGGTGAATTGCCCATGCATTTTCTATTTCACCATTATCTGTAGGCACCGGATGATCAGTGTCTTCAACTACGTGTGCCAATTGAAAAATAGTAGTAACAAACAATCCTGTAGTTACCTGCAATATTAGAAAGCCTAATAAAATATAGCCGAAGTTATAATCAGTAAATAACAATGGTAAGCCGAAAATAAATGCGAAATAAAATATTTTACTGAAAATAAGTTTAATCATTTCAGTTGTTGGATTGCCACCTGTACCTTTTGTAAGTCCGTTTTTGTTATAACGAATTAATTGTTTGAAGTCTTTATTTAAAGTCCAACCTAATGTTGCAAGGCTATAAATAAAAGGCGCATAAATATGCTGATAACGATGTATGAAACTCAATTTACCGTGTGGTGATAATCTTAGAATCGGTTTATCATCAATATCTTCATCCATACCATAAATATTGGTATATGTATGATGTAATACATTGTGTTGAACAATCCAGGTAAACTTGCTGCCACCTACCAGATAGATGGATCGGCCCAGCATACGGTTCACAAATTTATTTTTAGAATAAGCACCATGGTTTGCATCGTGCATAACTGCCATACCCATTCCGGATGCACCAATACCCATAATCATCCACATGATAAAAAATACCCAAAGTGGTAATATATTGGTAAGAATCAGGACAAATGGACCTAAATACAGGGTAAGCATCACCAACGTTTTGATAAACATGCGCCAATCGCCTGTTTTTTCAATCTTGTTGTCTTCAAAATATTGGTTAACCCTACCACGCAGCGTGGCGAAAAACTCAGTTCTGGGTCTTTCGACAAATTTGATTTTTCCTTTCATTTATGAATTTCCCGTGGCAAAAGTAGTGCTTAACTAATAAATTAACCAAAAACTAACCGGTGATTAATATCACAAATACGTAAAACACCCTTAACACAGAAGTTACAGTGATACAAACCCCTGTTCATAAGTTTTAGTTCAATCCATTTCTACCATAGAGCCGGCTTTTTTGCGTTCATGCTCCAATAAATGGATTTTACGCAGCCTGATATTTAAAGGTGTAACCTCTACTAATTCATCTTCATCGATATATTCCATTGCTTCTTCAAGCGTCATGCGGTGTGGCGGTGCTAACGATACTTTATCGTCGCTACCACTGGCGCGCATATTGGTAAGTTTTTTAGTTTTTGTAATATTTACAACAAGGTCGTTATCACGGCTATGTTCACCAATTACCTGTCCCTGGTATACATCTTCACCGGTTCCAATAAAGAAGAACCCGCGGTCCTGCAGCTTATCCATGGCATAAGCAATAGAAGAACCTGTTTCATGAACAATTAATACACCATTAATACGAGATGGGATATCACCTTTCCAAGGTTCATATGCTTTAAAGCGGTGACTCATAATTGCTTCACCTTGTGTGATGTTTAATACGTTGGTTCTTAAACCGATGATACCACGTGACGGTATGTTAAACTCCAGGTGTGTGCGATCGCCTTTTGCATGCATGGTAATCATTTCACCTTTGCGTTTACTTACTGCTTCGATAACCTTTCCGGCAGTTTCTTCAGTAGTTTCAACAGCCAGGATCTCGATTGGCTCACATTTTTGACCATCGATCATTTTGATGATTACCTTTGGTTGACCAAGTTGGAGCTCATAACCTTCGCGGCGCATGGTTTCCACTAAAATACCCAAATGGAGAATACCACGACCAAACACCATAAATGAATCGGCACTATTGGTCGGTTCAATACGGAGAGCAAGATTTTTCTCAATTTCTTTATGTAAACGGTCGCGCAGGTGGCGGCTTGTAACAAATTTACCTTCTTTACCAAAAAACGGCGAGTCGTTGCTTTTAAACAACATGCTCATAGTAGGTTCATCGATTGGAATTCCAGGTAAGGCTTCCGGATTTTCAAAATCGCAGATGGTATCGGCAATTTCAAAACCTTCAATTCCGGTTACGGCACAAATATCACCACACGTTACTTCGTCAGTTTTGGCTTTACCTAAACCTTCGAATATAAAGAGGTCTTTAATACGTGATTTAACAATACTACCATCGCGTTTTACAAGTGAAACCGGCTGTCCGGCCTTAACCGAACCGCGTGCTACTCTTCCTACAGCAATTCTTCCGATATAGCTGGAGAAATCGATACTGGTAACCTGTAACTGTGTTGTTCCGTGTACAATTTTAGGTGTAGGCACGTGTTTGATAACCATTTCGAGTAATGCGCTAACATCAGTAGTTTGCACTTTGTAGTCATCACTCATCCAGCCAAACTTAGCAGAACCGTAAACGGTTGGGAAATCCAACTGGTCTTCGGTTGCGCCGAGGTTAAACATGAGGTCGAACATTGATTCATGCACCTCATCAGGCTTACAATTATCTTTATCTACCTTATTAATAACCACACAAGGTTTTAAACCAAGTGCAATTGCTTTACTTAATACGTAACGCGTTTGTGGCATAGGGCCTTCAAAGGCATCTACCAGCACCAAAGCGCCATCGGCCATGTTTAACACACGTTCAACCTCACCGCCAAAGTCGGCGTGGCCCGGTGTATCTATAATGTTGATTTTGAATCCTTTATAGTTAACAGAAACGTTTTTAGAAACGATAGTAATACCGCGTTCACGTTCCAGTTCATTATTATCCAAAATGAGTTCACTATGTTCTTTTGAGAACAGTTGACAATGGTGTAAAATTTTGTCGACCAATGTTGTTTTACCGTGGTCAACGTGCGCAATAATCGCAATATTTCTTATTTCCTGCATAAAATGGGTGCAAAGGTATGGCTTTTATTCCCGAAAATCAAGCCTTTTCAATGATTTGACGTTGATTTAAGAATAATTCAAACACCTAATACACAGGACTAACGGCTTAATGCCACATAATCTTTTATCAGCGTGCGGATAAAGGTAGCACGGTCGGCGGGTATTTTTTCGAGATGTAACCGTTGTTTTACCAACTGGCAAGCTTGTTCCAGGGCTTCTTCGTGGCTATCATTTCGGTATTTGAGGCTTTTGTCCATAACCTCTTTCAACAGTAACATTTCAGGTTCAGTAAAATTGCGCACCTGCGGATACGTTGGTTCGTGGTTGGTGGTGGTTCTGATTTTAAGCAGGTCATTCAACTGTAAACGTTGTGTGGGATTGAGTTTGATGACTGTTGTATTAGCTATAATATCGCCGAGCCGTTGTGCCTTATCGGAAGAGCTAACCATCAAAATGCCTATTGATCCGAGTGAAAACAAAACATCAACCGGACGAAGCGCCCAACGCATGAGGTAATCGTTAATAGAAGGCTGCTCCCCCGTGAGTTTCACAACTTTAATAGACAATATCTTTTTCCCGATGGTTTGTCCGTCCATTACCACTTCACTGACAAAAAAGTAAAAAAATATGATGGGTAAAGAAAAAACGTATTGAAAATAATCGTCGTGCATGCCAAACCCCTGTATAAAAATAAGTGAAAGGATAAAAATGGCTAACCATTCAATGATATAATCGATTATAGTAGCAAATATTCTATCCTTGGCATCAGCCAGTTCGTAGTTGATAGTAACGTTTTGGGTGGTTAGAATATCAATTGTGCGCATGCAAGAGCTCTCTATTTAGCAGTTCAAATGTATTAAAAATTATTTGTGCAACAACAATTCAACGCAAAGTGCCTCAAAAAATTGTAAGTGAGCAAGTATAGAAGTTTGTCAAAACGCACGAAGTAAACGGATTTAAACAGTCGGTTAATTGAAATTTTAAAATCTTTATAAGAAACCTATATATTTACTGCGTTAATGGGGAATCATGCGGGAAACACATTTCATTCAACAAAATAAGGGTAAGTGGGACGAGTTTGAGGAGAAGTTCGAAAACGAAACTGATCCTGAAAAAGCCAGTAATCTGTTTATTCAGATAACCGACGACCTGAGTTATGCCCGTACTTATTATCCAAACCGTTCGGTAAAAATATATCTGAACAATATTGCACAAAAGGTTTTCCAATCCATTTATAAAAATAAAGTAAGGCGCAGACAAAAGTTCAAGTTATTTTGGTCGGATGAACTTCCACAAAAAATGTATGAATCGCGCAAGCAATTATTATTTACTACAGTTTTGTTTACGGTTGCTTTTTTTATCGGTGTTTTCTCTAGTATGCACGACCCGAATTTTGCAAAATTTATTATGGGAGAAGATTATATTGAGATGACTGAAACAAACATAGAAAAAAATGACCCTATGGCTGTATATAAAGGAAGCAGTCAAACGGATATGGTTTTAGGAATCACATTTAACAACTTACGTGTTGCATTTTTCACTTTAGTTTTCGGAATATTTTTCGGTGTGGGTACAGCCTATTTTATTTTATACAATGGCATTATGGTAGGCACCTTTCAATACTTTTTTATTCAAAGAGGTTTATTCCAGGAATCTTTTTTAGCCATTTGGGTGCATGGTGCTTTAGAAATATCTGCTATTGTAATTGCAGGAACAGCCGGCATAACGTTAGGGCGCGGGTTATTATTTCCGGGCACCTTTACACGATTACAGTCGTTCAGGATTAACGGATTACGCGCCGTGCAAATATTTTTAGGCATCACACCGATTATTATTCTTGCCGGCATTAACGAAAGTTACCTGACACGTTATACGGAAACACCGGATATTGTGCGTGCTATTTTAATTTTTCTGGAGTTTGGTTTTATGTTATTTTATTTTGTTATTTATCCTGCGCGAAAAGCTAAAAAAGGATTTAATGTGAGCCGTAAATCAGATGAAATTCCGGTGAGTAAAATTCCGGAAGTTCAATTTTCAAAAATCAAAACCAATGGTGAAATTTTTGCAGATAGTTTTTCCGTCTTTAGAAAATTTTTTACCCCAATATTTACCATTATCTTTTTTATTGCGCTGGCCTATACCGGTATATTAATTTGGAAAGTAATTCCCATTTCAGAAATATACCATCAAACCGGTATGATTGATATAACCATGTTTACAGAAGCGTTTTCAGATATTCAGGGCTTGCTCAATTATACTAATGTTATGCGGTATAACGAAAGCATGGGAATATATACAACCGGTAATGGTTTTCCGTTATTTGCGCTCAATGTAATTGCATTAACATTAATATTGTCACTGGCTTTAAGCATAATACAGCAGACCAGAGCAAAAGCCACCGCATTCAGTTATAAGGAATATGGAAAATTTATTTTAAAGCGCGGGTTACCGGTACTTGTGCTAAGCGCATTGCTGCATGTGATATTATTTTTAGATTCTGATTTTTTCCTGCTCGTGTTTTTTGTTGCAGTGCCTGTTGTTATTATCATGCTTACTGATATGATTAAACAGGGTCGTGTTCAGGGCAGCATGTTGAATAAAACTAGATATTTTTTCAAACAGTTTCTGCCCGTTCAATTATTATATCTTCCTTTATTATTATTTAGTTTAATGATGGCATTAATCAGCCATACTGTTATTACCTATTTTAATGTGGAACTGATAAAATGGAATATACCATTTGACCCATTTATTTACGAATTAATACAAGACTTTACCATCACCTTTTTCCTGATACTAACAGTATTTTTCCAGATAGCCATGGTGGCTGTAAATATGTCGCTGATGTATTTTAGTTATAATGAAATTGAAACCGCTGATGATTTACAGGAGCGTTTACAACAATTGTCTACACCTAAAGCCAGTAACGTTTTACAATGAAGAAACTGATCGTATTATATAGTTTATTTTTTGTCTTGCAATCGTTATTTGGTCAGGAAACAGCACCGGTTTACCACCCTATTGATAAATCAAAATGGGAAAAAACAGTTGATGGATTAGATTACCGGGAAACAGAAAAAAAAGAAGAAACACCTACGCCTGTAGATTATAATTTTCGTACTCCCCGTGAACCATTTAGTTTATCTCTTCCCTTGCAAATTGTTGGATATGTTTTAATAGGTGCTTTATTAATAGGCATTCTCATTTATTTTTTCGGGAAAGGTATTTTCAAAAATCCAAAAGTGATTCCGGCCACCGACCATATCATTACAGATTTAGATGAGCGACCAATGGAAAGCGATTTGGAGCGTTATTTAAGAGAAGCACTGGAAAATAAAGATTTTCGTTTGGCAGTCAGAATTTATTATTTAATGTTGTTAAAATTATTGAACGACAAAGAATTAATTATCTGGAAGAAAAATAAAACCAACATGGATTATCTGATTGAAATGCGCAATCATCCGAATTACAATCAGCTTAGTCAGCAAACCCTTATTTATGAATATGTTTGGTATGGTGAACAATCCATAGCCGAACCGCAGTACAAAACGGTTAGCCAAACATTTATTCAATTACTCCAAAACATGAAAAACCAAGGGTGAATCGCACTACCATAATAGGCATTGTTTTAGGAGCAATAGGTTTAGGCTTATTGGTACTGTTGTTTGCTATGCGCGGGCGTGATACAGATAAAAAATATTATTGGGGAGAAGATTATAATCCGGTATCGGACCAACCATACGGAACCAGCGTAATGACCGAATTACTTGATGATTATTTTCCCAACCATGACCTTACCATTGTAAGTACCGATATCAATGCTGCCCTTCAGGACACCAAACCGGGGCATCGCACCTATTTATATATTGGTGATTACCCCTATTACACAGACAGCACATTTGCTTTAATTAAAGATTTTGTTTCAAGAGGAAACGATGCCTTTTTAGCTTTAAACAGTATACCTGAAAATTTATCAAATGATATTTTACTGAAAGGCCAATTATCGACATACTCGTACGACACTATTTATTACACAGATTCTTATGGCGATAGTACTTATACCTTACAGGAAAATTATGCTGATGATCCATCGGTGCTTTCAGAATTTCAATATTCTAAAGTTGCCATGAATTTTTTCAATAATGATTTCCGGGTCGGCGATGGATTTCAGTTTACGTTTTTAATTGAAAGTAAACCTGCCAATTACTCCTGGAACTATTTTTACCCTGAATATTTGAAAAGGATGCCTGCATACAAAAAAATAGGAAGTATTTACAGCAGAAATTTCACCAATTATATACAGGTGCCTTACGGAGACGGATTTTTTTATATTCATGTGAATCCCATCGTATTTACAAACCTTTTTCAGATTGAAGAAAACAAACTGGATTACACTTCTAAATTGTTTTCGTATTTAAAACCCGGCGACATATTATGGGATATTGCTACCCCACCGCAATACAAGCCTGAGGAGCAGGAAGGTCCACTTAAATATATTTTATCGCAACGGTCGTTACGTTGGGCTTGGTATGTATTATTAGTTGGCCTTGGCATATTTTTAATATTCAAATCAAAACGTGTACAGCAACCGATTACCGTGTTAGAGCCTAATGAAAATAAATCGCTCGACTTTATTCAAACCATTGGACGGATGTATTTCCTGAAAAGAAATAATCATCAATTGGTGCAGCAAAAAATGAAACTCTTTTTGAATTTCATTAATGAGCGTTATCGGATTCCGACACAAAATGTAGATGATGAATTCATTGAAAAAGTGCATTTAAAATCGGAAGTAACCGCGGATGCTATTCAAACAATATTTAAATATTATAATGAAATAATTACCCATCATACTGTTAGCGATAAAAATTTACTGAAGCTGCATCAATTGATGGATGAATTTTATAAACAATGTAAATAACCGATTATGGAAGAAAATTTATTTGAAACACAACAATCACCCGAATTTATGCAGGTTGCTGCTACGGTTCAGAGTATACGTGCTGAATTAAGCAAGGTGATTATCGGTCAGCATAAAATGATTGACCTGTTAATTGCAGGTTTGTTTGCAGGGGGCCATATCCTGATAGAGGGTGTTCCGGGCATTGCAAAAACGCTGACTGCCAAGCTGCTGGCAAAAACGATTGCGGCTGATTTTTCGCGTATACAATTTACGCCCGATTTGATGCCAACAGATGTTTTAGGAACACTGGTTTTTAATCAGAAAACATCTGAATTTAATTTCAAAAAAGGTCCGATTTTCAGCAATATTGTTTTGATAGATGAAATAAATCGTTCGCCCGCTAAAACTCAGGCTGCATTATTAGAAGTAATGGAAGAGCAAAAAGTTTCTATGGATGGTGAAACCCACGCCATGACCTTTCCATTTTTTGTAATTGCAACTCAAAACCCGATTGAACAGGAAGGAACTTACAAATTACCTGAAGCACAACTCGACAGGTTTATATTCCGGATAAAAATTAATTATCCTGATTTGGAGGAAGAAAAACAAATTCTTTATCGCTTTAAAGAAGATTTCAATAATAATCAGAAAGAAACAGTGCGCGCAGTTGTAACATCTCAACAACTAAAAATTTGCCGTGACCTGGTGGAAAAAGTGACTATTAAAAACGAATTATTGGATTATATCGCAACAATAGTAATCAGAACCAGAAATCATGGTGATTTATTTTTAGGTGCTTCACCACGGGCATCATTAAATATTATGAAGGCATCGAAAGCAATTGCTGCTATGCAAGGTCGAAATTTCGTGACACCTGATGATATCCATTTTGTTACTTATCCTGTATTAAATCACCGTATTATTTTAACACCGGATAAAGAACTGGAAGGTTATGATAGTGCATCGGTTATTAAATCTATTATAGAAAGTATTGATGTGCCAAGATGAGGAATCCGTTTCGCAATATTTTTATCACTAACAGGATATTCTGGCTAATCGGAATCATCTTTACACTATTTGCACTGAGCTTTAGTGTTAAGATATTATTTTATGTAGCTCAGGCAGTTATTGTGGTTACCATTTTATTAGTATTGGTAGATTATTTTATTTTGTTTAATCGCAGAATTAAATTGTCAGCTGAGCGAAAAATGAGTAATGCATTATCGTTAAGTGATGAAAATAACGTGCATATTATTATTTCCAGTAAGGCACCCATCAGTTTGAGTCTCAAAATAATAGACGAACTCCCCTATCAATTACAAAAACGGGATTTCGAATTAAACATGGAAATTAATCCCGGTAAAACATTACAAATCGATTATACGGTTCGTCCGGTAATGCGGGGTGCATATACGTTTAACAATATCAATGTGTATGCAACAAGTAAAATGGGCATCTTAAGCAGACGTTTTGTTTTCCCGCTCACTGCAGTGGTACCTGTGTATCCTTCACTCATTCAAATGAAAGAATTTGAATTAAAAACATTATCTCGCATCAGTTTTTTTGAAGGTGTAAAAAAAATGCGCCGTGTAGGTCATAGTTATGAATTTGAGCAAATAAAAAAATATGTACGTGGAGATGATATCAGAAGTATAAACTGGAAGGCAACGAGTCGTGTTGGTGATATCATGGTTAATCATTATGAAGATGAAAAATCGCAGCAAATTTTTTGTATCATCGACAAGAGTCGGACGATGAAAATGCCGTTCAAAAATTTGAGTTTATTGGATTATGCGATAAACACAACACTTACCATCTCGAATATTGCATTAAAGAAAGAGGATAAGGTAGGATTAATGACATTTTCTGACCGTATTGGATCTACCCTTGCACCTGATAAACACAATGCGCAATTGCGCAAATTATTGGATACCTTATACAATGAAAAGGAACGTTTTACTGAAGCGAATTATGAATTATTATATTTGAAAATCAGGAATTTTGTCCGTGTTAGAAGCCTGATATTTTTATTTACCAATTTTGAAAGTTTATATGCCATTGAGCGTGCAGTGAGTATTTTGCGTAAACTCAATAAATTACATTTACTGGTTGTTATCTTTTTTGAAAACTCAGAAATTACTTCCTATGCAAAAAGTGATGCAGGGAATCTGGAGGAAGTATATTTAACTACAGTTGCGCAAAAGTTTTCAGTTGAAAAAAATCTTATCCGTCAGGAATTAACAAAATATGGTATTCAAACCATTATTTCCAAACCGGAAGATTTATCAATTAATACCATCAACAAATATCTCGAAATCAAATCCAGGGGTTTGATATAAACACAACTGTATTGCTCCAATCTTATTCTTTTTGATCAGTTTTGCATTGCGTAGCCATTTGGCTACATATACAATATTTAATTACATTTTTAATAAACGAAGCACTTTAACAGGCGGGTTATAAAGCCTAAAATAGCCCTTTGAAGGCTGTATAAGTGTTAATTTCACTCAGTTTCAGCTAAAAAAGTGAACTTTTAGCTCAGCTTGTTGGGTTTCAGCTTTGCAATCAAACATTTCCATTATCTTTGCACGCTCAAATAAACAATATGAAAAAATCGGTTATGTTATTGGTTGTTGCAGGTGTTGCAATGATCTTCACCTCATGTAAAGAGACTAAAATACAAAATGTTAAAATGGAAAATGCATCTGACTCGTTGAGTTATGCAATTGGCGTTAACATTGGACAAAGCTTTAAAGAACAGGAAATTCTTGATGTTAATACTGAAGTAATGGCTGCGGTTATCAAAGCTATTTTAAATGGTGATACCACTGCTTTAAAAATGAATGATTCATCATCATTAGCATTTTTGAACAATTACATGCGTAAAAAACAAGAATTGAAAATTGAAACTGACAAACAAGCCGGTTTGAAATTTTTGGAAGAAAATGCTAAAAAACCGGGCGTAGTTGTTACACCTTCAGGTTTACAGTATAATGTAATTTCTTCAGGAACAGGTATTTCTCCTGTTGACGGCGACATGGTTTCAATTTATTACTCAGGTAAATTTATCAATGGCGAAGAATTTGATGGCAATATCGGAAGCGGTCAGCCGGCTACACTTGGTGTAAACGACTGGATTACCGGTTTATCTGAAGCCTTAAAAATGATGAAAGAAGGCGACAAATGGCATTTAGTAGTTCCATCTGAACTGGCATATGGCCCGGGTGGATATCAGGGATTTATTCCGCCATATTCAACCTTAGTGTTTGAAGTTGAGATGTTGAAAGTTACCAAAGGCGGCGACAAACCAGCCGGTGGCAAATAATACCATCCATTAAAATATTTACAAAACCACGTTAATAGCGTGGTTTTGTTGTTTACACCCAGATTGTAGCCCTGAAGTCAAATTTCGGAAGTCCACCAAAATTGTCGTAACAACTATTTTAATATACGCTTAACATTGCCTTAATTTACACTGAAAAGTAAAACATCTATGAATAAACAGCTCCTCACCATTTTTTTAACCGGCACAACCCTGTTTGCAAATGCACAAATCAATCCGGTAATTTCTGAGGTAAAAACCGATTTCATTCAAGTTGAGGCAGACATTGCAGGTGGTTCAACAGTGGCAATTACAGAGATAAATTATAATAGTGATCCTTATAACGAGTCCAACGACTGGGTTGAATTACATAATTACGGAAATACACCAATCGACATTTCGAACTGGAAGCTGAAAGATGAAACCCCGTTTAACGCATTTAATATTCCTGCAGGAACTATACTCGACGCTAATGAATATTTAGTGTTGGTAGAAGATATCGATACCTTTTTGATGATTCACAGCACGGTAACGAATTATATCGGAGCCTTCGGTTTTGGATTTGATAACACCTTTGGAACGGTAAAACTGGAAGACAATGGTGGCGCTATTATTCGTCAGGTAAATTATATCGATTCCATTCCATGGCCAAAAGGCGCTGATGGTTACGGTCCGCCACTGCAGATAATAGACGAAACAGGTGATGCAAATAATGCTGCAAACTGGCGCGCAGGTTGTGTTTTAGGCACTCCGGGCACCGGCTACTCCCCTTGCGATTATGATATTGTGGTTAGTGAAATAAATTACAACTCACTTTTGGGATATAATCCCGGCGACTGGGTTGAAATATTAAACCGTGGCAGCAGCGAGAAAGATATCAGCGGTTGGATTATGCGCGACGGTAAAACAAATAACATTTTTGTGCTACCAGCAGGTTCATCACTGAGTCCGGGCGAACGTTTGGTTGTTGCAGATAGTCTTGAATCGTTTACGGTAAAATTTCCTTCAGTAACCAATGTAGTTGGTGAACCACCATTTAGTTTTTCAAACGGTGGTGATGCAGTGCGTTTATATTTAT
This sequence comes from Bacteroidota bacterium, assembly GCA_016706255.1. Classification (NCBI taxonomy): domain Bacteria; kingdom Pseudomonadati; phylum Bacteroidota; species Bacteroidota bacterium. The sequence continues at coordinate 415,517 of JADJJZ010000029.1, forward strand.
CGACCGGAAAAATTCAATACAGTGTTCGATACAAAGATGCTCTACCCTGGCCTATTGACCCTGATGGAACCGGTTTTACATTAGAATTAGTAGATGAACCGGGTAATCCAAATGATGCAGCTTCATGGGTGGCAGGTTGTTTATATGGTTCACCGGGAAATCCGTTTGTGTTGCCTTGTCCGAATGCAATCGACAATGTTATTCCAACCACCTTAACAGTTGGCCCGAATCCGTTTAGTAATTACATTACAGTTGTTATTGATGAAACCGTACATGCTAAAAATGTTACAATTATGAATACGCTTGGCGAAACAATCATGCAATTACAACCGATAAATAATGCAGTTACCTGGAACAGTTTAGATGCAAGCGGAAACAAAGTTGCTGACGGCATTTATTTTATTGTGGTTACTGATGCACAAGGCCTGCAAACAACAGTCAAAGTATTGAAAGCGAATTAATTTTTTTTATACCATATTTCAAACAGGGCAATTCATTTTGAGTTGCCCTGTTTTTTTTGGTATATATGAAATTTGGTGCTGATTATCAGCTTGTTATTATCGGTTCACTAACTCATAACCACATTTCGCCCTGAAATAATACCATTTCAATAAGTACCGCTTGCAGCATGTTTGGTGACTTGTATTTTTACATCACACAACCCACACACATGCGTAAATTAATTACTTTAAGCAGCTTATTATTAACCCAGATTATTTGTTTTGCGCAGCAGCCGAATTTTATTTTTATTGTTGCTGATGATTTAAATGATTATATCGGTGTATTAGGCGGACACCCGCAAGTGGAAACGCCAAATATTGACAGCCTTGCTGCTAAAGGTGTTACCTTTTTGAATGCATATTGTAATTCTCCCGGTTGTGCTCCCTCTCGCACAAGCATGTTAAGCGGTCGCGATGCGGGATATACACAAGTTTACAATAATGAAGATTACGAAAATGTTTTCAGAAATAATTTTACTGCTGCTGAAAATAATGAAGAAGTTTATACCCTTCCACAAATATTAAAAGATTCAGCAGGATATTTTACTTATGCAATAGATAAAGTTTTTCATAGTCCTGCAGAAAATGATTTTGATAAATTTAGTCCCACATGTGAACGCGATAAATCGTGGAATAAAATGGTAAATATTAATCCGGAAGAAGCCGATGTTGCTGAAATGAATACTTATAAATTTGGCGGCACTTTTGATTTTGGCATGATACCGGATTCCATGGAACAATATATGGAAGATTATATGGCATCTGATTCCGCTGCTGCCTTTATTCACGATTATGCAAACGGCACAATAAATACATGCGATAAACCATTTTTCCTTGCGTTAGGATTACATAAACCTCATTCCGATAAATTAATTCCGGCACATTATTTTCCGGAATATTATTTACAAAACATTGAAGATGCAGGTGCTCAAACAATATACAACAATCCTGTTGGCGCATATCCATATAATGGTTTAGTAATGCCCCCGCAACCGGATCCGATGTTTAACGATTTTTATCAGTTACCTGAAGGTGGTCTGGCGCAAAGTTGTGCAAATATGGGCGAGGTTTACAATCAAATTATGGATTATGTAAATGGACTTGCTGAATTACCTATAATTGACCCTGCACTTACCGAAGCAGAACGCAAAGCAATAGTTGAAGAAACTGTTCGCGCAAATTATGTTGCATCTTATATTGCTGCAGTTCAATTTATGGATGCTATGGTTGGAAAAGTTATGACTGCATTAAATGAACATCCTGAAATAGCAGAAAATACCATTATCATTTTCACCAGCGACAATGGATTTTCATTAGGGGAAAAAAGACATTGGACAAAATGGACCTTATGGGAAACAGATGTTCGTGTTCCACTTATAGTAGTATATCCTGAACATGCAGAAAATCAAATTAGTAAACGTGTAGTTTCATTGCTGGATATTTATCCTACTGTTTGTGATATGGCTGCAATTAATTATCCTATAAAAGCTGATGGTAGTGCATATTTAGACGGAAATAGTTTTATCAATCTGCTCGATAATCCTGATGGCTTCAGTGCAAATGTTGCTGTGTCAACCTATCGAAAAAATGCAGGCTTTGGCTCATGTTATCCGCATTATTCGGTGCGTTCTGAAAGATTTCATTATATCCGATATCAATACAATAACAATACCGGAACCGGTGCTTGTGATGATATGTCGTTTAATATTGACGAAGAATTATACGATATTGGAATTGACAGACAAACCGACCCTTACGAATGGAAAAATCTCGCTTATGACCCTGATTATTTACCTATGAAAACTTATTTAAGTCAGTTTATTCCGGGCGGCACTTTATATAAAACTGAGCCTTATACCGTAAATATTTATTACAATGAATTGCCTTGTTTATTAGATGGCACATTACCGATACAAATGCGTACTGTTTTAATTAACACAGCATCAGAGCAGGTTGGAGCAGATGAAATCAGTAATTACACTTTTAAATGGACCAATAATTTAACAGATGAAATTCATTACGGTATAGATTATAGTTTTGATTTATCTGCAATTCCACATGAAATTTTTGAAAGTGCATCACAAGTATTTTTTTACCTGCAGGTAATTGAAAATGCCAGTGGAAATACCATAGCATTTAAATTGAAACAATTTTATTTACATCCTGAAGCTGAACCAACTGTTGCATTTCACACAATGGTTATTGACCATACAGTAACCATTACCGATGTTGAAACAACAGGCCTTTACAATACCGTTATCTGGAATTTTGGCGATGGATATACAACAAACGATGCCAATCCCGGGCCACATACTTACAATACCGCAGGCACATTTTACATTACAGCAGAATTAGAATATGGTAACAAATGTTCAACATTTTCTACTGCTCCGGCTATTATCGATTCCATTATTTTTAAATCAGGTATACAGGAAGCTGAATTACAATTATTTCCAAATCCAGCATCCACCCAAATAAATATTTATAGTAATGTTTTGGATGTAGCAACAAGTATTGCCATTTTAAATGCGCTTGGTGAAACTGTTTACAATAGCAATGTTTCAGCAAATAACAATAGTATGGTAATACCGGTAAATCAGTTCATTTCGGGCATGTATGTATTAAAAATACATTACCAGGGTTACACTAAAAATAAAGTGTTTGAAGTAATTCGGTAAAACTTATTCCTAAAAATAGAACGAATAATTACCACCTTCGAACCTTGGGTTTACAACATTATTGTAGATACTACCGAATGTGTAGCTTAATCCGAAAAAGGTGTAAAAATTATAATCGGTTTGGCGTTCGGTTAATTGTAATAAAATTTCTTCGTCGGTAAGTTCCCCTTTAGGTAAATTGATTTGATCGTTTACGAGGTCATAGGTGAAAAATCCATTTAATGTTAATCCTTCAATGATACTCCAGTTAATTGAAGCGAAACAGCCTGCACTGTTTTTAGATAAATCGTGAAAGTAATTGGAACCATTTATCCCCAATGCAATTGAGCCCCATTTTTGTTTTAAAGATAAACTTACATCCAGGCGGTTACGCAATAACAAATCAGTTGTTTTATCATAGATGGTTGAATCGGTATAATCACTATATTCAGGACCTATTTTGTAAAAAAATGTCAATAATTTAGTCGTTGAACTCGAATAAGGAAACACATTATACTCTACTGCCGGAGAAACATTAATAGATGCATCATAGTTACTATATGTACTGGCATCATAATTTATCTCTCCACCAATCGACCAGTGTTCATTAAGACTGTTAACTATTGAAAATGATGCATAAGAACCATCATTGTTGCTTTTATAGATATCTCCATCACCAAAATCAAAAGTTTCATCATTGCCATATGCGCCTAATGATGCACCTATTTTCCATTCTTCAGTTACTTTATTTGCACTGAGTGAACCTGATAAATTATAAAATTGGTAGTTAGAAGTTAGGTTAATATTTCCATAAGCACTTATTCCATAAACCCAACCATTCCATTTATCATCAGTTTGTTTTTCGGCACTGGTAGCCGCTACATTTGAGGTTATGGTAACGGGAATTTCTGTAGACTTTTTTGCAACATAAGGCATTAAACCCATTTTCATATACAACACCAACCCTGACCTGCGTTCGTCTTCAGTATTGTTGGTATTATCAAAAAAATGTAAGGTGTCATTTTTACCGGCAAATTCATTCTGCCCCAAAAAAAACAATGTAAAATCGTTACCACCGCTGCCGGTAGTCTGACTCGTCATCATTAAATGAACATCTGCAGCAAAACGATCGCGAACATAATTCACATATGGAATTTCTGTTTTGATATATTCACTGTAAAATCCCAAGCCATCTAAATAGAGGTTCAGGTAATTTTTGTTAATAGTGTCTGTTGGTGTTGAAAGTGTATCTGTTGTTTGTGCTTTAAGAGAAACAGAAAAAATAAGAAGGAGGCTAATCAGGTAATATTTCATATGTAAATTTTGGTCTTGCTGTTTTTATATAAAGTTTTGCATCCAGGTTTCAGCCAATTTTGTTTTGAAACCGGAATCAAATGTTTGTTTAGTTTGTACTAAAGGGTCGTAAACAATAGTATCGGGTGTAATTGTGCCATTCTGTAATTGTTCCTGTAATTCTGATAAGCTAATTGTGGAAATTCCTTGTGGCGACTGATAATTAATAATAGTGCGGTTAAATAATTCAATATTAAATTCTTTTTCCAGTGATTTAATAAAATGTACAGAGGTATCAATAGAACATCCGGAAGCAGAAGTATGGGTTTCATCTACCATCAACATAATAAAACGGTCCTCCACTACCCTGCCTGCTGCAAGTAATTGTTTGTTATGAGCAGTCCATTGAACGGCAAAGGCGTTTAATTTATTATTTAATATGTCAACTTCCTCATGAGTAAATGGGCGAGTTGACTGATAAATCCAAACTTTAGATATTGCCGAAAAAGATGCTAATTGTTGCATAAAAGATAAATTGATAGACACGTGAAAGTACTATAGGTTACAAAAAGGCTATAAAAAATATCATTATTCGAATAAATGATTTGCCATGGCAATTAGTTCCGCCACGTCAAACACTTTTACTTCGTCTTCTTTGTTCTTATTTTTTACACCATCGGTCATCATGGTATTACAAAACGGACATGCACTGGCAATAATGTCGGGTTTAACCTCAAGTGCTTGTTCAGTGCGCTCCACATTAATTTCTTTACTGCCATGTTCCGCTTCTTTCCACATTTGTGCACCACCGGCACCACAACATAAGCCGCGTGATTTGCAGGATTTCATTTCGGTGAGTTCACTATCCAGTTTTTCTAAAACGACACGTGGAGCTTCATAAATATTATTGGCGCGACCTAAATAACAGGAGTCGTGGTAAGTAATTCTTTTCCCTTTAAAAGCCCCGCCCTCAACTTTTAGTTTACCTTCATCGATAAGTTGCTGCAGAAATGAAGTATGATGCATTACTTCATAGGAACCGCCTAATTCAGGGTATTCATTTTTTAATATATTAAAACAATGGGGACAAGTAGTCACAATTTTTTTAATGCCATAACCATTCAAAACAGCGATATTATTTGCCGCAAGCATTTGAAATAAAAATTCGTTACCTGCTCTGCGTGCAGGGTCGCCGGTGCAGCCTTCTTCAGTTCCCAAAACGGCAAATTTTACACCTGTGCTGTTTAATATACGAACAAATGCACCTGTAATTTTTTTTGCCCTGTCGTCGAAACTACCTGCACATCCAACCCAAAACAACACTTCCGGTGATTCACCATTGGCAAACATTTCTGCAACTGTGGTTACTGATTTTATATTTTCTACCATATCACGAATTCCTTTTTACTAATTTGCAGGTAATTATATTTTTTTATCGTTTTATTATTTTACCCGCAGGTATAAATTGATTTTATTCAAGTGTTATTTTTTAGTTTAACACCATATCATGTTTTTTAAACTTCACTTTTCCAATTTAATCTGTCTGCCGGATTAAACTGCCAAGGTGCCTGATTATTTTCCATATTATTAAACATCATATTCCATTCCTGAGGCGCATTACTTTGTTCCATAATGGTATAACGTCGCAATTCGAGAATAATACTTAACGGGTTAATATTCACAGGACATTCTTCAACACATGCATTACAAGTTGTGCATGCACGAATTTCTTCAACGCTGATATAATCGCCCAATAAACTTTTATTGTCTTTAAAATCAGGTCCGTTTACTTTTAAATTATTTCCAACCTCTTCCAATCGGTCGCGTGTATCCATCATTATTTTACGCGGTGATAATAATTTACCGGTAATGTTGGCCGGACAAGCTGCAGTACATCTTCCACATTCTGTGCACGAATAAGCGTCCATTAAATGTTTCCAGGTTAAATCGGTTACATCTTTAGCACCAAAAGCAGCAGGAGGATTTTCAATAGCCGTTACCTGAGCAGCAGGGTCAAGCATTGTTTTAACCTCATTCATAATTACAGGCATATTTTCCATTTTACCTTTATCCATAAAACGTACATAATACGAATTTGGAAAAGCTAGAATAATATGCAGGTGTTTTGAATAAGGAATATAATTCAGGAAAAATAAAATGCCCACAATATGTATCCACCAAGCGGTACGTTCAATGGCAATTAAGGTATCAGTACCCATTCCTAAAAACAGGTTAGAAGTATATTGTGCAACTAATAAATTTCCGGTGCTGTGATAATGTGCTGCACCTAATTGTTGTAAACGAAAATCGGTGGCATTCATGGTTAAAATTGCTGTCACCAAAATAATTTCCATCAACAAAATAAAATTCGCATCCTTAAATGGCCAACCTTTTAATTCAGGTTGATTTAATCGTTTCAGTTTCATTACATTTCTTCTCCATAAAAATGCAAAAGTGGCAATCAAAGCAAGTAATGATAATAATTCGATTACACTAATCATGAACGTATAAAAACCACCGAGATAAGGCGCAAAAAAACGATGTGAACCGCTGATACCATCCACAATTATCTCTAAAACTTCAATATTTACAATTACAAAACTTACATAAATAAACAGGTGTAAAACGGCAGGTAAAGGCTTTTTGAACATTTTTTTCTGGCCCAAGGCAAATAAGGCCATATGTTTCCATCTGCGGCCGGGCTGGTCAGTTAAATCTTCTTTTCTACCCAAAAAAATATTTTTCCTGATAGCGAGAAATTTCCGGGTTGCCAGCCAGGCTGAAACTCCGAATATTAAAGCAAAAACAACCTGCAAAACGATCTCCATTACCTCTTTTTTAATGGTTGCTAAATTAAGTGTAATTTTATCACTGTAAAAATTAACAATCAACATCATGCGTTTCAGGCTGCTAATTTTATTGACGTTGTTTGGAAGCTTAACGCTCCATGCACAAAACCGCACACAAAACCGACTCACGTTATCTGCAAAACATGCTGTAGACCAGGCCCTGCCAAGCCAGTTACTACCTGTTTTAATTCAGGGAAATGTGGGAGAAATTCGCAATTTTCTCGGCTCCACCAACGGGCATTATAAATTTAGTGCAGGCAATATTGTTTCAGCAGAACTCAGTGTCGCTGATATTTTATTACTAAACAGAAGCGGAATTGCCCAATTAATCGATATTCCAACGGAAAATCTGCAATTGCTGAATGATGTGATGCTGATTCATAATAATGTCGATTCTGCCTATCAGGGCATCTGGCCATTGGCTCAAGGATACGATGGCACGGGCGTTGTAGTCGGTATTATTGATGCACCTTTCGACATAGCACATGGCGATTTTAATGATGCAGATGGCCATTCCCGCATCAAATACGTTTGGGACCAAAACCTGACCGGAACGCCACCTGCACCTTATACTTACGGTATTGAATGCGACAGTGCAATGATTGCCAACGGAACCTGCCCTAGCACAGATCCTGATGAGCAAAATTACAGTCATGGCTCAGGTGTAACCGGTGTTGCTGCCTCTAGTGGAATGGCAAGCGGTCACTACCGTGGTGTGGCACCAAATGCAGACCTGGTGCTGGTTTCCATGAATTTTGCGACTGATTTTAATACAACAATAACTGATGCAATTGCCTACATTTATGAAAAAGCTAACGACCTCGGAAAACCGTGTGTAATCAACACTTCACTGGGTTTATATGCCGGCTCACACGATGGCAGCGACTTAACGGCCCAGCTTATTGATGCCATGATAACCGAACAAAACGGCCGTGCACTAGTTGCTGCAGCCGGAAATGCCGGAAATTTTGCCTTCCATTTGGGTTATGATGTTACCGCTACCGAGCAATTTACCTGGTTTAAAAAACTGAGTTATGCCACCCTAGCTTATTTTCAATTATGGGCAGATGAGGCCGAGTTTAACACAGTTAATTTCCGCATAAGTGCTGATGATCCTGCAACTTGGGCCGATAAAGGCAGCACACCTATATACAACATGTTAAGCGATTTCAATTTTGATGATGATATTCTCGATTCTGTCTCCTACACCATTCCGGGTGCCGGCGATGTGAAAATTTATGCCCAAAAAATTGATGGATTATACCAATTGGAATTTGTAATTACACCAACAGTTACTTCCTACTACTGGCGATTCAGCACTTCCGGAAGCGGACATTTTGATATTTGGAGTGCAGAAGCAACTACAGGATATTCCAATTATGTTACAACCGGCTTACCTGATGCAGGTGTTTTACCGGAAATTGTAAATTATAAAAGTCCGAATACCGACCAATCCATTGTAAGTAGCTGGCAATGTTTAGATAATGTAATTACCGTTGGTAGTTATGTTAATCGTGATACCATGACAAATTATTATGGTGACAATCCGCCGCTGGTTGATGTGGTTGGTGCTTTATATGTTTCATCTAGTCACGGACCAACACGCGATAATCGCATTAAACCTGATATCTGTGCTCCGGGAGCAAGAGTATTATCAACGGCAGCTTCTATTTTAACCAATTGGTTAATTGAAGAAGGTGCAGCAAATTATATGGCGCAGGACGGTCAACATTATTTATATAATGGCACTTCATTTTCATCACCTGCCGTAGCAGGAATTGTTGCCTTGTATTTACAAAAAAATCCAAATGCAACTGCTGCAGAAATACGAGATGCCATGATTACGCAAGCAAGAAGTGATGCATTTACCGGAACAGAATTACCGGATAATTTATGGGGTTACGGAAAAGCAGATGCGTTCAGAATGTTAACCGGTAGTTGGGGTTGCGGACCTGATGATTATTTGAATGCACCTGAAAATGTTGTTGCAACAATGTTCACGGCAACTAAAATTAAACTGGACTGGGATTTAATTCCCAATGCTGCCGGTTATCAGATTTATTATAAACCAACAGGTGGCGCTGCTTTAAAAAGTAAAGCATTATCTAATACCAAAACATTAAGCGGATTAACACCAAACACAACTTATACCATTAAAGTAAGAGCATTTTGTGAAGGTATGGGATTCAGCAACTGGAGTGAAACGATTACAGTAACAACAGCACCGTTTAAATCGGCTGAAACGGAAGAAAAATTAATAACCGTTTACCCTAACCCTGCAGGAAATGTTTTACATATAGATGGATTAAAAGCCGGTTCACAAATTTCTTTAATTAACGCATTAGGCGAATTAATGAGTACAATAACAATTGCAGATGCTACTGTTTCAATAAACACCGGTAACTTTGCCAATGGCATTTACCAGTTAGTTATTTTGGAAGATGGCATTATTTCTACACAAAAAATTATGGTAGTACATTAAATATGGAACAAACACTCACCAGAATAGTAAGCGCAGAAAAAGTATATCAGAAAATAAAACGTATTGCTTTTGAAATTGCGGAGGATAATTATGATGAAACCGAAATTGTTTTGGCAGGCATCTGCAAAGCAACAGAAGGTTATGTATTTGCAGAATTATTATATCAGGAATTAAAAAAAATCACATCTGCACATATCCTCTTAACCCATATTGAATTAGATAAAAAAGATCCCGGAAACAGTATGGTTGAATTAAATTTAACCGAAGAGGAAATAGATAATAAAACAATTATTTTGGTAGATGACGTCGCGAATACCGGTCGCACCATTTTGTATGCCATGAAGCCTTTGCTCAGCTATTCACCAAAAAAAATACGGAATGCTGTGTTGGTAGAACGGAAACATAAATTATTCCCTATAAGTCCCGATTACGTTGGCTTATCATTATCTACAACCATGCATGAGCATATTAAAGTGGTGTTAAGCGATAAAGATAATGTGGGTATTTTTTTAATGTAGTTATCACTTTTTTACTTTCAGCAATTCAATAATATCCTTGGGTTTCCCTGATGCAGGATCTATTTTAATATCTGCCTGTAAATAAAAAGCTTCACGCTCAGAAAGTTTCTGAAAAATAAAATCACGTAATTGATTGTCATCAAAATTTGCTATCAATGGTCGTTTTTCTTTACGCGTGCGCAAACGCCCAAATAAATTTTCTGGAGAAAGATTTAAGTAAACCGTTTTACCACGATTGCGCATCCATTCCATATTGTCATAATAACAGGGTGTTCCTCCCCCACAACTGATTACTGCATTTTTTTCCAGCACAGTGGAATGTAAAACATCAGCTTCCAGCTTTCGGAAATAATCTTCACCCTTTATTTTAAATACTTCTGCAACAGTACCACCTTCAATCGATTCAATACGTTTATCCAAATCGATAAAATTGTAATCGAGTTTTTCTGCGAGTTTTTTTCCCCAGGTGGACTTCCCACATCCCATAAAACCAATTAAATAAATGCGCATATTATGAAATTCGGATTCGTGGATCAATTACAGAATATAAAATATCTACTAAGATACTGATTACAACAAAAATAACTGCCGTATACAAAATAGCACCCATTGCAACCGGATAATCAAACATTTTTAGTGCATTCACCGTTTCATAACCAATGCCGTTATAGTTGAAAATGGCTTCGATAAAAAATGCACCGGTAAGCAAACTGGCCAACCAACCCGATACCGATGTTACAACAGGATTTAATGCATTTTTTAACGCGTGTTTAAATAAAATAACTCTTTCGCTTAATCCTTTTGCCCTTGCTGTTCGGATATAATCGTTGTGCATTACTTCAATCATGGCACTGCGCGTTAGTTGTGTAATAACTGCAATTGGTCGAATACCTAATGCTATAGCCGGTAAAATTAAATTGCGCAACTCCAAGTATTTTTCACCGGTGTAACCATCAGTTACATACAAATCGCCGGTCATATTAAATCCGGTTACCGAAGCAAGCAAATATGCAAATACTAACTGCAAAATAATTCCGACAAAAAAGGAAGGAAACGATATACCTAAAACTGAACCTGCAGTGCAAGCACGGTCGAGCATTGAATTTGGTTTAATTGCTGCCGTAACACCTAATCCAATGCCAACAATTGTTGCAAAAAGCATGGCGGTTAATGCCAAAATTAATGTGTTGGGAATACGTTCTGATAATATGGCACTTACACTGCGTTTACTTACATAGGAGCGACTTAAATACGGTGTTTTTAAAACCAACGCATGGTTGCCTAGATTAACAAGTCGGAAATAATTATATTTTTCTGCACTCAAAAAATACCGTGAAGTAGAATCCATTCTGTTGTGCACACTAATCGGAGAAATATCATTTAAATACAGACCAAGCTGCTGACCAACACTTAAATCTAAACCTAATTCCCGTTTAATATTTTCAATGGTTTCTTTATCTGCTTTATCGCCGGCAATCTGTCGCTCCGGATTAATTCGCGTAAGCTGAAAAAGAAAAAACACTACGATTACAACGCCGAGTAAAACGAAGAAGCCGTAAACCAGACGTTGTAAAATGTATTTTAGCAAAGCAGCAGTTTAATTATTTAAAAATGATGCATCAGCAGGCAAGGCAGTATCCTGAAATTTATTTGCAACCACACCTTGTTTAATTTGAATTACACCGGTATTTGTCTCCATCATTTTATATAAAACATCTTTGTCGCTGATATAATAATTAAACGATAAACCCGAAGCTTTTTTCATTAATGCCAACACCTGGAATGAACCACTGCTCACCACAAAAAAGTCGCCACCTGCTGAGTCAATTGCTTTCATAACCGGTAATATCGCTTTCCATTTTTCAGCAGTCAGTTTATCTGATGATAATTCATTTAAAATAATCATAACGCTATTGGTGGTATCATTAATTACAACAGTTGTTACATCATTTGAAAGACTATCCTGTAAAAAGAACTCATTGTATGGTTCAGCACTTGCAGCTAATTTTTCAGCCACCGGAACGCCAACTGCAAACATTTCGTTGGTAATTGGTTTTAATATTGTTGGCTTGCGGTCTGCGAAATATGCTTTTTTTATTGTTTCATAATCAGGTAAATCGCGCCAGGCCCATTTTGCTAAAATGGTTCCTTCTTTTAATAATACCACATTCGGGTTCGTGCGCGCAATGGTCAGACAAACTTTGTAATCGCCGGTATAAAATGGAAACGCTGTCTGATTATTATGTCTGAATTTTTCAATTTCATCTCGCCCCTCACCTACTAAAGCAAATGTAAACACACCTTCTTTTTCGGCAGCCTGTTGCATGGCATTAATTTTTTCCCATCCTGTTTTATTCGAATGATCAAAATTTGCTGAAACAACCATCAAGGTATAATCTGTATTGCTGAGTAATTGATCCGTAATAAATTCTCCTGTTTCATTTGAAACTGCAAAATCCGAAATTTTAGCTCTGTCGCCTTTTACTTTTACCTTAGTAAATGAAGTATCTAAATTCCAGTTTTCTTTATCTGCAGAATATTTGGTGAGCTCCGCCAATTTATTTTTGTCCTCTAAATCAGTATTTAAAAAAGCAAGCTTCACTTTTTCGCCCGTTTTTTTGTTCGAATAAGTATAATTTAATTCCACAATATCCTTTTTCGGATTTGGTGGTAATTGCATATTTGTTGTGATATTATCACCAACAGCATAAGGACGCCAATCAAGAAACACATCGTGTTTGAGCACATGCATATTTACCCAAACTGCAAAACCGGTAACCAAAGTTGCTATAATTACACTTGCACCCTGCGGTAAAAACGGTTTTATATTTTTGCGTAAAACAAAAATGATGACAATAAGCACCAACAATACCAAATCTTTATAAAATGATTGAATCGGTGTAAGCGGAATAAAATCGCCAAAACAACCACAATCAGTAACAGAACCGGTAACTGCAGAATAACCGGTAAGCCAGGTGAAAAATAATATTAATAATAAAAGTAACCATGTAGTGAGGTTTTTCCAGATACCGAGAATTAATAAAATACCCAGCGCAACTTCCAGCGAAGTTAAAAACGCTGCCTGCTGATTTACCGATTCAATTAACCAATCTGCTTTAAATAAAAATGAAGTCCAGCCCCAGCGCTCAGCAAATACATCGTAATATTCTTCAAGTTTAATACCAAATCCAACCGGATCATTTGCTTTCACCAATCCTGAAAAAATAAATAATGCGCCGGTAAATAATCGGCAAAACCATAAAATGCTATTTTTCATTTTCTCTTAATTTAATTAAGGCAAAAACTGAATAATTTATCATGTCCATATAATGCGATGCAACACCTTCAGAAATCAGTGTTTTCCCATCGTTTTCTTCAATTTGTTTAACGCGCAATAATTTCATCAAAATTAAATCCGTAAATGAACTTACACGCATATCGCGCCAGGCTTCACCGTAATCGTGATTTTTATCAAGCATTAATTTCTTTACACCATCAATTTTAGTGTTGTACAATTTTAATGCCAGGTCCTCATCCAAGTTGAGCGGATCAGATTCCTGCATATCAATTTGTATCAGTGCAATTACAGCATAATTAATTATACCTCTAAACTCATCTTCCACACCTTCATTCACCTTGCTGGAACCATTTTGTTCAATGGTGCGAATGCGTTGCGCTTTGATAAAAATTTGGTCTGTAAGCGACTCCAGACGAAGAATTCGCCATGAAGTGCCGTAGTCCTTCACCTTTTTAATAAATATGTTCCGGCAGCCGGCAACTGCCTCATCGTATTGTATATTCGTTTTCGACACTTTTGTTTGTATTAATTTCGTGTTTTAATCATGGACAAAACTACTTATTTCTACCCGAACAAAACCCTGAGAACCGGTAATGGTTTACTTGATTTATCCACACCGGCAATTATGGGCATTTTAAATGTTACTCCGGATTCGTTTTTTGATGGTGGTAAGTTTTTGGGGGAAGAAAGTGCTTTACGTCAGGCAGAACATTTAATCCTCCAAGGGGCAGATATCGTAGACATTGGCGGTATGAGCACCAGGCCCGGCGCTGTAGGGATTGGTGCAGAGGAAGAAATGCAAAGAGTACTACCGGTTGTTACTGCTATTCATACACAATTTCCTGATGTCCACATCAGCATCGATACCGTTTACGCAACTACCGCCAAAGCTGCCATCGAAGCAGGTGCAGGCATTATCAACGATATTTCAGCAGGTAAAATGGATTCGGAAATAATTGACGTGGCAAAAGCATATAAAGTGCCTTATATCCTCATGCATATGCAAGGCCAACCCGACAATATGCAGGTTGATCCAGTTTACGCGGATGTTGTAAAACAAGTATTCGACTTTTTACTGCAGCAGACCATTGAATTAGATAAATCCGGTTTGCAAGATATCATTATCGACCCCGGATTCGGCTTCGGAAAAACCCTGGAACAAAATTATGCCCTGGCAGCAAAGCTCGAACAGTTTAAACTGATTGGGAAACCTGTTTTGGTGGGCATTTCCCGTAAAAGTATGATTTGCAAACTGCTGAAAGTGAACCCGGATATGGCTTTGAACGGAAGTACAGCGCTCCATTCCATCTTACTGTTAAAAGGAGCCGACATTCTACGTGTACACGACGTAAAAGAAGCCGTTGAGCTGAGAAAGATTGTACAAGCGCTTAAAAACGCGGTATAAATCTGCTTAATCCGGACTAAAATCCTTTATCTGTAAGCCTTTCAGCTCCTGAATTCTATGCTCACTATTGCAGCAAAATTTTGAGCTTTTGCACACCTTTTTGAGCCGGACAACAGAACCAAAACGCTCTTCATTTCCTCCCTAAAATGCGCTCCCAACAAGGCTTTTAGCTTCTTGGAAATATTCTTTCCAGTAGTCACCGGAAAACATGCCGGACAATTTTCTTAATCTACCTCATAACACATTGATATCCAATCCATTACAACCGGAATACCTATCGGAATAACCATCGGAATTACTACCGGAGTTATTATCGGAATTAGCTTCGGAATTACAATCGGATAAATAGCCGGAATATCTATCGGAAATAGCAGCGAATATACCATCGGAAAAAGAAATCCACATTTGCTCCAAAACGGTTGATAACATTGATTTTGCCGCTATTTTACTATTCGGAATTACCAGCGGAAACATATCTTTGCCGCATGTCAAAACAAATGGATTTGTATATCGCCCCCGAAGCAATGGAGCCTTTTTTTCCGGATGATGCTGCGGGAACAATTGAAACCCTGGCAACAGAATTACTCGAAAAAATTGCTGCCTTAAATGCCATTGGCAACCCGATTACACGTGATGCAATCAGACAATTTTTAGTGCCGGTGGAAGGATATTACAAAGGTGTTTTACACGATGAAAATTTGCTGCCGGAGGAAGTGCAGGATTTTTTTGATGGCAAATTATCGGCAGAAGCCCCTACCCGTTTAAGGCAATTAAAACTGGAAGCTGAACATCAGGTGCGCACAAATTTGCGGTTGATTTTAGACAATCCAGAAAATGACGACATACCTGCTTCAGCGGGATTTTTGAAAAAATTACATAAAGATTATCTCAATACATTCAAAACAATTGGGGAACAACACGAACTGAAAACCGAAATAATTACAGAAAAAATTGCAGGCCATTATCGCGAAACGGATGTTGCGTTTGGACAAGGCATGTCGCCTTATTTTGGGAGTTTGCCGTTTTTTATGAGTGAGTTTGAAAATGCTTATGATCCCGGCGCCAAAGCAAATAAATCTAAAATCCGCCGCATCGTAAACATTGCCGTGGCACATCAGCGGCTGCTTTGGATTCAACCTTTTGCTAGTGAGAACGATCGTATTGCGCGTTTGTATGCAGAAGCTTGTATTCACTTCGAAAATTTAAACAACGCAGGATTGTGGAGCTTAAGTCGCGGTTTGGCAAGGAACAAGTCTACCTTCATCGAAAAACTCCACAATGCCGGCTTAAAACGTATCAATGCAATGGATGGCAGAGGCAATTTATCCAACAAATACCTCATCGAATTTTGCATTTTTTATCTGAACACAGCCCTCGGTCAGGTTAAGTTTATGCTCCGAACCCTGGAAACAGAAAATATGGTGAAGCGCATCGGCAATTTTGTGGACCTGATGGTTTCAAGAGAAAAAATGCGGACTGAAGCAAAATATTTATTGACAGATGTTTTTCTGAAAGGCAAAATCAGTAAACCGGATGCCATGCGCATTACAGCAACCTCCGACAAAACATTGAAATTGATAACGGATGATTTGATTGGGAAAAAGTTATTAATCGCTAAAAAAGAAGGTATATTAATGCAATATTATGTCAACTACCCGATGGTGGTGGCGCCTTTGTTATTCCCTGGATTATTTCCTGCAGATATGGAAATTGAGATGATGGACAAAATTTAGTGCCCGGCATTTACACAATGAAACGAATTTGCAGTAGCTTTATAAAAAAAGAAAAATGGAACCTGTTAACCCTTTAAATACCAATCCCACCAAAGCGGAATTGACCACAGTCTACAATTCGCTCAACCAGCACATGCTTACCTTTTATTCGAAAAGGGTATTGCGTTTAACTATTGAATTTACATGCTATTTTCTGTTCGGACTTGCCATATTTGTTGCGTTATTTAGAATTAATCTGGCAGTAAGCGGCAGTAGCTTAATAGATGGAGAAATTATTTTTTATAAAATAACTTCCTCTACAGCACAAAAAGTAGCCAATGTTATGAAAGTAATAACCATACTGGCCGGATTACTCTTTTTAGTATTGGGTTTATATATTCGCAATGTGCGCCGTCATCACGAAAAGGTGCATCAGGCTGCCAACAAATTAAACGAATTGATAAAACGAATGAACTGATTTATTTCATGTCGGTTTTATTTGATTTGCTTACATTTGCGCAAAATCAAATTTATGGCTTTACCCAATATTTTTACAAAAGAAGTTGCTGATCAAATAGTTAATCGCATCAATCAATTAACCCCTGAAACCCAACCACAATGGGGAAAAATGCATGTTGCTCAAATGCTGGCACATTGCAATGTTACTTATGAAATGGTATATACGGATAAACATCCAAAACCAAATTTTTTTACAGGGTTAGTGCTAAAAGCCTTTGTAAAAAATATTGTAACAAATGAAAAACCTTACAAACAAAACTCGCCAACTGCACCAGCATTTTTAATTAAAGATGAGCGTGTTTTTAATATTGAAAAAGAACGCCTGATTAATCATATCCAACAAACCCAACAATTAGGTGCTGCAGAATTTGATGGAAAAATTTCCAATTCATTCGGAAAATTAAATGCTACTGAGTGGAATAATATGATGTATAAACATTTAAATCATCACCTTTCGCAATTTGGCGTATAATTGCTGAATTACTCATTCGCAAATTAATGAATATATCGAAACTCAATTTTGTGAAACAGTTATGCACGATGATTTGCATGACTGTTTTCTTTTTACCGCTTCAGGCACAAAATGACAGTAGCTCGCATAAAATTAATTCGCTGAAAGATGATGCCTATCTGCATCCTGTTGATTGTGTTACTCCTTATACTTTACAAAAAGGCGAATGGATTTATGGCCAATCGTGGCAAACACTGCCGTTTCCAAGTTGGGCATTTTATGGTTTAACAGACCATCTAACCATGCAAATTGATTTATTGCCATGGCTGTATGGCTCATTTACAGAGTTGAAAAAACCAATTCCAAGTTTAAATTTCAGGTATCGTTTTAATGAACAGGAAAATAAAATTCCAACCATTGGCGTTGAAGCAATGTTCATTTATTTCTGGGATACCTTGCAACGGTTTGAAACACCAAACATAACTGTAACTGAAAGTGGAGCCTATTTTCATTTGAAACCGGCTATCAGTTATCAAATAAACGACGACTGGTTTTTAAACTTGTCGGTAGGGTTCGACTACATGAAAGGTTTAACCATGCTAAACAACGATACTTCAAATTATATTTATCAGGATTTTACCAACGCCTTCAATATTAATTATGCAGGTGGTATTGATTATCGCCCTTCAGATTGGATAAGTTATCACATTGCCTATCAGTATGGTGCAACATTAACCTATCTCGAAAATGTTCCAAGAAAAACCATGTTTACTTACGGTGCCCGGTTTGCACCGTTTTATCAAAATCGATTTGGTATTTTACGCAATTTGCGCATCGAGCTCACTTCCATAAATGCCTACTTCGCAGATGTAGATGCCTGGCAAGCTACCGTATTTCCGATATATCCTTATATTTATTGGCAGTGGAAGAAATAATCATGTACATGAAAAACATAATCAGATCAGTAGTTATATTCATAACTTTTAGAACTAATTATTAAAATATTAATTTAAACTAACCAAAAATGTATCTGATATTCATTTTTGAATATCACCTGCTTAGTTTAAATTTACCCCATGCAAATGTTGTTGAGCCTTGGATTCCTGGACCTGACTTTGGTGGATATTATCGATATTCTGCTGGTTGCATTTATATTATTTCAGCTTTACCGTTTGGTAAGAGGTAGTTTAGCGTTCACCATTTTTATAGGGTTGCTGGTTATTTACGTATTGAGTTTGGTGGCAAAAGCCCTTGAATTAAAGCTGATGAGCGAAATCCTGGGTTCTTTTATCAGCGTAGGTGTAATTGCGGTGCTGATCGTATTTCAACCTGAAATAAGGCGCTTTCTTTTATACGTGGGACGAAGTAGCGATTTCAGAAAAGCGAACTTCTGGAGCGCACTCAGCCTCAAAAAAATACGTACCGGCGATTATAACCAAAAGGAAGTAAAAGAACTCACCGAAGGAATTATGTCGCTGAGCCAGTCCAAAACCGGAGCCCTTATTGTTATCCCCCAAACATCACAATTGCGATTTTATCAAAATACAGGGATTACCATTAATGCCGCTATTACCAAGGATATCATCGAAAGTATCTTCTTTAAAAACAGTCCTTTGCACGATGGTGCGCTTATAATTGCTGACCATAAAGTGGCTTCCGCTAAATGTGTATTGCCGCTCTCCGATAACCCCGATATTCCGGTAAAACTGGGTTTGCGTCATCGTAGTGGTGTTGGCATCACCGAACAAAGCGATGCTACCTGCATTATCGTTTCAGAAGAAAACGGTGAAATCAGTTACGCCCGTGAAGGACGATTATATCAGAATATTAGAAAAGAGGAATTGCAAAAATTAATTGGCCGGTCACTTTTTCACAGCATCAATTGAATCTTTTGGTGCAAAAACAGTATCCGCTTTAACACCGGTGCGCTCCATAATGGCTTCCAGCAAACCCTCAGCATCACCAACGTATTCAACTTGCAAATCAATATTCACCGAATAAGGACTCTCAGGATACTTCTCCTGAATTTGCTTCAGGTAAACTCTTGCCTGCTCATAATTACGCAAATTATCTTCACTAACACGTGCCCCAATTGCAAGAGCCTGTGGCGCTGCAGGTGACTCCGGATATTGTGCTACCAGACGTTCTAACACAGCCAGTTCTTTGCCATAATCGGGCATTACATGATATAACATGGCCGATTTCATCAAAAATTCAATACTTAAACTATCGTTAGGATATTGATTTACGAATTCTAAATACTCATCAATTAACTGCTCCGCTTCCACTTTTTGCTCCACACCCAATACCGGATTAGCCTTTAAAACGCTGTCCATTTGAGTTGCCATCTCATCAATTTCTTTAAGTTCCTTGCCTTTTTTATCACAGGCAGTTGTTAAAACCATTACCATCACTGTTAATACAGCAAAATATTTTTTCATAATTAATCTTGTATTTTAGAGGCACAAATTTACGTTAAAAACAAGGCAGTGAAGCACCTTTTTGTCATTTTAGTAGTATTTATTCTAAGTTCATGCAATAGAATTATCATTCGATATGCATCGGAAACTGATATCCAAACACAGGAAATTCCGCCCCACGACCCTTTGTGTAAGAAGTCCATTAGTTATGTTGCAGACCTTAATCATCTAAATGCAACACCCATTCGGTACGTTCGTGTTAATTTTCATATCATGCAAAGAAGTGATGGTACCGGCAGTTTTTCGGAATCACAAGGTCGCGATTTTATCAGAGAACTCGTACGTCAAAGTAATATTCGATGGGGAGGAAATCAGAAAATGAATTTGCCTGAACAAAATGAAACAGCGGTAATTCCGATTCCTGTGCGCATCGTTTTACAAAAAGATGCAACTACAGGTGAAGATGCCATTTATTTCCATAAAGATGATTCATTAGCATTTTGGAATCGCAGTGCGAAAAAAGGACCGAATTCATTAAGCGATAAAACAGTAATCGATAAATATAAAATTGGCGGTGATTCAATTATCAATATTTTTTTAATTGAACATGTTCCGGACAGTATCGATAGCCCTACATATGGTGGTGCAACGTTATCGGGAATTTCATTTATAGGTAGTATTAAATTGTTTAGTATGTATAATCAATTTACTACCGTAAAATATCGCAACGATGGTAGTCCTTTTACACATGATGTATTTTTCCTCTCTAAATTATTAAATCACGAATTAGGTCATAGTTTTGGATTAAATCATACCTGGAATTGGGATGATGGTTGTGAAGATACACCACGAAATCCGGGTTGCTGGAGTGAAACCGGTAAAGCACCCTGCGATGGTGTTATCAGCAACAACATGATGGATTATAATTGGAATCAATTGGCTGTAACCCCTTGCCAGATTGGCCGTATGGAATATACTTTTTTCAGAGAAAAAGATGGCGCAAGGCAATACACACTCCCATTGTGGTGCGAATATCACCCGTTTGAAAAAGTGGTGGTATATAAATACGAACAATTAATTTGGGATGGCGGAAAAGATTTATGGGGAGATATAGAAATTCGCGAAGGGGCAACTTTAACGATACGATGTGATGTATCGTTGCCGGAAAAAGCCAAAGTAATAATTAAACCCGGAGGGAAATTAATTTTAGATGGCGGGAAATTATACAATCGCTGCGGTGATAAATTTGACGGAATTGAAATTTGGGAAAATAAACGTACCAAAGAAATAGGTCAAATTGTGCTAACCAACAATGGAATTATTCAGGATGTTGAGCACTACGAAACAATAAAACAAGTAGAATAAATAACATATTTACGGAAAAATCATTTTATGCAATATAAAACTTTTAGCTTCCTCTCTCCTGTTACTTTTATTCTTGCATTTGCAGGATTTTTTCTCACGTTTACAGAAGTAAATTGTAATGGTCAGCAATTGGATACTATTAAGGGAATTGAGTTGGTGACAGGTTATGAGCAAGATTTAAATATTGTAAATAATGACTCTACTGAAAATAAAGAAGAAAAAAAAGCAGAACGTTACGACCCGAACATTTTTGCATTAAATGCATTTATTGCCGCTATTATCGGATTAATTTTAATGGCAGTAAAAAAATTGCGCACCAATTATAAATTAGTGAGCATAATTGCCACTATTGGGTTTATTTGTTTGATTGCCATGATGCTAGATTTAAAATCAAAATTGCAGAAGCTCAAAATGATTCAGGCAGTAAATTAAATATTGACCTGAATATTGATTTTAAGATGAAGTTTGGATATTGGCTGGTAACTGCCAGTTTTTTTGTTGCAGCATTGTGGAATGCCATGATGGGATTTGGAAATAGAAAAACGAAAGAGGATTTTGAATTTGAATCACATGATCATCTTCCGGCTGAGCCTTCCTAAATTTTTACGAATTGAGCACAAATTAAAAAGGCAGGATATTGCTACCCTGCCTTTAAGTTGACCAAACCTATATAGAAGAATTTTTAAAACCCGCGTCGTATAACCAGACCTACTGAAAACGGATGCAAATCAGGTCCTTCACCTTCTGCAAACATACTGGTTAAGTCGTATGAGGCATAGAGGTTGAAATCACCATATCCAATGATATAATTTACTTCGTGACGGAATTGAGCAAGATTAAAATCATCTTTTTCAATATCTTTTTCACCGTCGTATTTCAATTTTGTTTTACCGCGTAACATTAATGCCGGGCTATAACCAAATTGCATACGGAAGCTGTTTTCAGTATCCCATGGTTTTGTTTCGAAACCAATTAACAGCGGCACTGCTAAGTGTGTGGTATTAAATTTATTTTTTTCGTATTCTAAAGTTTCGGTATTGATAGTGAAGGTGTCCACATCCGGTAATATTGAAAAGTTATTATCGAAACGGAAGTGGTGCCATTCAAAGCTCAATCCATAATTAAAATTTAAATATCCTTTAGCCATATTTACTCTTGAACGGAACACGTGCAGGTTAACATCAAAACTTCCCCAGCCATGTAAGTCTTCCATTTCAGCATATGGTTCATCTACCTGAACTTTATAATCGCTGTTTAAGAAAGTATTGTAACCCATATCAAATAACCACCATTCGGTATCAAACACATCTACATAGTGATCATCAATTTCTTCCACTTCTGGCACTTTACCAAAACTAACGTCAACATCTTCATCATCTTCACCTTCTTCGTGTACAATTAATCGCCAGTTACCGATTGTGATTGAAGTTGAATCACCTGGTAAAGTATCTATCTGAGTCATACTTGAACCTAGAAATCCTAATTCACCTTCTAACTCTTGAAGATCTTCCAACAACTCAGCATACTCTTCGCTGTCCATTTTGAGTGTGATATTTTCTGCACGAATATTAGCTAATTCATCCTGAATATCTTCCATTTCTTCACGCAAATCAGTTGATTCCGGGTCGAGTACTACACCGTTTTTTGTGATACTTTCATCATAGATTATATATACATTCCCTTCAGGTGTAACAATCGTAACTTTATCCTCTTCAATTTTAATTGTTGGATTTGCCGGAGGCGGTGGAGGTGGTGGTGGAGGCGGAACCTGAGCCTTTGCAATAATTGCTCCCATCAAAATTGCTGCCATTAACATAAACTTTTTCATAACGTTGTATTTAATTGTGTTAATTATTTGATTTTTTTCTACTGTAATAATTGAATCCTAATATGTTGATATTTTTTGTTTTTACTTTTTCTGCAGCTTTATCATCTTTCAAAAATGGTTTAATTGGATTTAAATCATAATCTTTAACATCTTCAATAACTGCACCAACTTCATCACCAATAGCAACTGCATCAATCCACCAGTCAACCACTGTTTTATTATCGTTCAATGAAATATCAGTAACATTAGTAACCTTAACCGGTTGATTTATCTGAGCATTATTTGCATAAATAGGTTCAACAGTTTCCGGTATTAATTCCTGATTATTATTTTTATTTTGTTCTAACTTTAATTGAATTGCTTTAGCGTAATCAATTTTTTGTATCGGGTTGATTTCGCGTTTAATTTGTTTTTCGGGATTGTTGTTTTTTTCTATCGGGGTATTATCCTGTTCCTGATTAGCAAATTGTTTATCATTATTTTTTGGCTGTTCATTTACAGCAGGTAATTCATTTATGCTATCTACATTTCTATCAAATGCATATTGACCAGTTGTATTTTCGTAGTTATATTTTTTTATAGCCATTTGTTGTTCACTATTATTTCCGTTATACAAACGCACACCAACAAACACCATAATTGCGGCTGCAACGGCTGCTGAATATTTCACCCAGCTAAACATGGTAATTACGCGACCGGCCGTTTCTTTTTTCAGACTGTTTTTATCTGCAAAAACAACATGCATATCAGGCTGTAATTTTGTTGCACTGAATAATTCGAGTTCAGCCTTCAACTCAGGATGAAAAACTAAAAACTCGTTTAGTTCTTTTTCCTGTGCAGCAGAAAGATTACCTTCAATGTAATCGATCATCCATTCTTCGTAATTATTGATATTAATGTTCATATTAAATGATGTATACTTATTAAATATTCTTTGAGGCTTTGACGCGCTCTGAAAATGTAAACTTTAACCTGACTCTCGCTCAAATTGAGCATCTCTCCTATTTCTTCATAACTGTATCCCTCATAATCTCTCAGCAACACACAGTTTTTTTGCACATCGGGTAACTTTTGCAGTGCTTTTTCTATCGCTTCTTTAACATCTACCTGCACTTCTGCTGTTCCCCCTTTGGCTGCTTCATCAATTTCTTCAACGTAATCCATCCTTTTATGTTTGCGGATATGGTCGATCATATTGTGATAAGCCGTGCTGAATAAATAACTTTTCGCCTTGTCAAACTGAACATTTTCATGATTCTTCCACAAAATCTCGAAAGCATTCTGAACGATATCCCGGGCATCGTCATCGCTTTTTAAACTCTTGCGGATGAATCGGTAAACACCATCAGCCCACGTATCAACGGTCTCGTTATATTCTTTTGGTGTCATCCGACTATATGGCGAATTAGGTGGGTAAAAAGTTACAGGTTTATTAAAAATATTTTAAAATAGCAGTAAAAATCACTGTTTTAAAGGCTTTTAAGCAGTAAATTTACTTCAAAATACAGGTTATGAGCATACTCTTTCCAACAGATTTCAGTGAACATTCAGCCAAAACCTTTGGTTTTGCGCTCGATTTGGCCAAAAAACTCAACGAAACCATCACTTTGGTGCATATTTACCCGGTTCCACTAAACTATGCAACTGCCGATGAAACCCGCATGGGCGATTTGTCGGAAGAACTGATAAATATTACAGAATCCGCAGTTGAGGACAGGTTGCGACAGTTTAAAACCGACCTCCAGGATCAATACGGAAGCAATTACCCTGAATTAGTTCGGGTTAACGGCATATTACGCATGGGTTTTGTTGGGGATGAAATAGCCCGTGCTGCAGATGAAATTAATGCGAGTTACATTGTAATTGGTGCCAAAAAGCCTACCGGCATTAAACGTTTTTTAGGTGGAAGTGATGTAGGAGCAATTATTAAAAAAAGCAAGGTGCCCGTTTTTACTGTTCCTGAAGATTATAATTTCCGTTCAATCGATAAAATTGGTTTTGCTACCGACCTTACTTATAACGATAATGAAGTAATTGCGCGTTTACTTAGTTTATCAGAACAATTGAGTTCTGTTATAAAATGTTTCCATGTGCATAATAGTAATGTAGAGGTTGAAAATGCTATCATCAGCGATTTTATTGAACGCTACAAAACCGAAGCAAATAACCGTTCCATCACCTTTGAATTAGTAGATAATGTAAATGTAACAGATGGTATTGATTACTATGTTAAAAACCACGACATTGATTTATTAGTTGTAATAAAACAAAAAACTTATTGGCTGGATATTTTTGAAAGCAGCGTTACCAAAAAACTGGTATTTCATGAAAATGTACCGATGTTGATTTATCATGATTAATGAAGTAACAATCTAATTGCTGTAGTGACGATATTTAGTAAGTATGGCAACTAAACTATCTTCATTTCTGAAGGAGCTAAGTAATCAGGAATTGCATCTGTTTTATTTCTACAGATATAATGAATT
This sequence comes from Bacteroidota bacterium, assembly GCA_016706255.1. NCBI lineage: Bacteria > Pseudomonadati > Bacteroidota > Bacteroidota bacterium. The sequence goes on from JADJJZ010000029.1 coordinate 441,300, forward strand.
TCTGCCTGGTTCTCAAGCTCAAATTGATGCAGAATTACGAAAAAGAAACCTTCAACTTAATATTACGGCAAAACCCGTTAAGCTTGAAATTGTTGAAGGAAACGCTACCGCACAATGTAAAAAATGCGGATCAACCAGGTTTATAGCTCAATTAAAAACAGAAATTAAAATTGGAAAATTCGCACGAGATGAAAGCGTTTATAAGGAGTATAAATGCAGTTTGTGTAATAAAATATATTAGTATTTATTTGTTAAACATTTGGTTTCAAATGCGGGATATAAATGTAATAATTTAAATACTTACTCATCATTTTACATGCGTAACTTCTAATGATGCTTTTATATAATTTTTTACTTCTAAACCACACTGCACAAATTCCGGTTCTGAATCGAAAGCGCGCTTTGGGATTAGGAATACTTTTATATCAGTATGATACAGTAAAATAAATTTCGGAGTTAATTCGATTCTGTTTATGGCATTCCAGTCTACAGAAACTTCATTATTGCCGCTAAGGAATTTAATTCCGGAAGGTGAAATGAACATTGTTTTTGTTTCGAAATAATCAGGATTTTGTCTGAGGGCACTATTAAGTTTACGCATTGCCAACCAAACAGGGAATAGATAATAAATGAGTAATAATAAAACAATAGGTAACCCGGCATAAACAAAATACAACCATGAGGTTGAATTTAGTTGGTAACCTAAACAGTAACCAAAAATCAGCGACAAAACAATCAAATACACAAGTCTGGACTTGATTCTGGCCCAAAAATGCGATTTGTAAAAATCATAATAATCTGCTTGCTGCAATGTAAATCTTAATTCCATCAAAGCCTTTTAGGAGTCATTATTTGCCACTATACACAAGAACCCCACCAATATAGGTATACAACACCTTCACACCAAACAATTCAGCTTCCGGCACGGTCATAATATCTTTATCTAAAACAACAAAATCGGCGAATTTACCTGCTTCCAGACTGCCTTTGTCATTTTCTTCGAATGCTCCGTATGCGGCCCAAATGGTCATTGCTTTTAATGCTTCTTGTCGCGTTAAAGCGTTTTCTTTTTGAAATCCTTCTTTGGGAAATAATTTTTGATCCTTTCTTGCCACTGCAGCGTAAAATCCAAATAAAGGGTTAATACCTTCAACCGGAAAATCACTTCCATCTAAAATAAATCCGTTTTGTTTTAATAAGTCTTTATACACATAAGCAGCGGTAATTCTCGCGCCTAAACGTTCATCTGCCCAATACATATCACTTGTTGCGTGTGTTGGCTGAACGGAAGGAATGATATTATACATGCCGAATTTTTTGATGTCATTTTTATTTACCACCTGACAGTGTTCTACGCGCCAGCGTAAATCATTTTTTCCCTGGAGCACTGTTCCGTATACATCTAACACCATTCTGTTGGCAGAATCACCAATTGCATGTGTACACATTTGAAAGCCCATATTATACACTTTTTGTGCTCCTGCAAGCAACGAATCATAACTGTAATAATAAATGCCATAATTACCCGGATCATCGCTGTACGGTTGCAATAAACCTGCTCCTCTGCTGCCTAATGCGCCGTCGGCATAAAATTTAAATGCATTAACGTGAAAATGTTCTGTATAAATACTTCCGGAAGCACTGAAATAGTCAAATGTTTTTTGATTCGGGTTTGCCATTACATATAAGCGCATTTGCAATTTGCCGTTTTCATCCATCATCTTCAGGTTTTGGATTTCCCATAAATCTAACCCTGCATCCTGCACAGAAGTTAAACCTACAGCCATACAATTATCCTGTGCCAGCATGGCAGCATTTTGCAAAAATGTTTTACTTTTTGTCGGCATTTTTTTCGTTACTAACTCCAAAGCATTATCTAACAAAATACCGGTGCAAACACCTTGTTTTACTTCAACAATACCACCTGTAATAACGGTTGTAGGCGTTACACCGGTTAATTCAAGTGCTTTTGAATTTACCAATGCTGCGTGCCCGTCTACACGCATTAAATACACCGGTGTATTTGGAAATAATTTATCGAGTGCTTCTTTTGTTGGAAATTCTTTTATTTCCCAATCATTTTGATCCCAACCTCTGCCAATTACCCAACCACCTGTTTTACTAATATCATGTTTTTTAATTTTTTCGGTTACTTCAAGAAACGAAGTTGTTCCTGTTAAATCAGTATACGATTGTTCGATACCATATTGTAAAAAGTGACAATGTGCATCAATAAATCCGGGATATACAACTTTACCTTCTAAATCGACAACGTTGAGCGACCAATATGTTTCCGCTATTGTTTCGTTTTTACCAATAGCTAATATTCTTCCATCATCAATAGCCATACTTTGCGCCATTGAAAAAGTAGAATCAACTGTATAAATTTTTGCGTTGGTAATAATTAAATCAGCCTCAATTTGTTCGGGCGGAAATAAAAATAAAAATGAGCATACAAAGGGTATCATAGTGTGACGCGTTGAATGGGTTCCTGCGTGCTATCGATGTTTAAGGCAAGGTGAACATACCTTATGGCTACATCGTGCACATTATAAAGTTGCTGATTTTTATGCAGTTCAACAAATTTATTTTTTGCAGTGAATCCCGATTCATCGGCATTGCGGATTTGCGCTTGCATTGCGGTATCGATAACACCCGGTGCAAGCGCAAAAATTCGGGTGGATTGTGATTTCGGTAATTGAGCCTGTTCCTGCACTAGACAAAGGGTCATCATGTCAATTGCAGCCTTGGTTGAGCAATAAATGCTCCATCCGGCATACGGTGTTTTGGCTGCCCCGGAACTTACATTAATTATACATTTATTTATATCAGTTATTTCACCGTATTGATTCAAAAATTGATTCGATAAAATATGTGGTGTTACAATATTGAGCGTATAAGTTGAATTAATAATATGATTTTCGAGCTTGCCTGCAAATAACATCTCCCCTAAACCACCTGCATTATTTATTAAAACAAGATGTTTAACTGTAGCAGGAATTTCAGGCAACTGAATAGAATTTACCAAATTAAAATCTGATAAATCAATTTGCTGATGAAAATAATTTTTGTGTGTAATTGTATTTTTTCGCGCAAATCCGTAAACTAAAGCACCTGTTCTTTGCAACACATTTAATGCAATGGCATTTCCTAAACCGGAAGAGGTTCCTGTTATTATCCAGATTTCGGAAATTGCTTGCTCAGGCATAAATAATTAATTAAGAAAATTATTTTTGATATGTGCGATGTAATAACATAAAATCAGCAATTACCAAAGCTGCCATTGCTTCAACAATAGGTACAGCGCGGGGTAATACACATGGGTCGTGACGGCCTTTACCTTCAACAATTACCGTTTCACCCAAATTATTTACACTTTGTTGTGGTTGCAAAATGGTTGCTACCGGTTTAAATGCAACTTTAAAATAAATATCCATTCCGTTGCTGATGCCGCCCTGAATACCACCACTGTGATTTGTTTTTGTAACTATTTTTCTTTCCGCATTTTTTTCAAAAATATCGTTGTGTTCGGAACCTAACATTTTTGTTCCTTCAAACCCACTTCCGTATTCAAATCCTTTTGCAGCATTTATCGACAACATGGCCTGACCTAAAGCTGCATGTAATTTATCAAAAACAGGTTCACCTAATCCTGCAGGAACGTTTTTAATCACACAATTAATTGTCCCGCCAATTGTATCACCTTGCTTTTTTACTTCAGCAATACGCTCAATCATTTTTTGTGCTGTTGCTTCATCGGGGCAGCGAACAATATTATCTTCTGTTTTTTCAAGATGTAAATCCTGATAATTTTTGTCCAGCACAATATCACCCACTGCACTTACATATGCCTGAGCAGTAATTCCATACTGTTGAAGCAATTGTTTAGCGATGCTGCCTGCCACCACGCGTGCGGCAGTTTCCCTTGCTGAACTTCTACCCCCACCCCTATGGTCGCGAAAACCATATTTTTGGTCATAGGTAAAATCGGCATGACTTGGACGATAATTCTCTGTTAAATGGGCGTAATCTTTTGATTTCTGGTCCTCATTACGAATTATAATTCCGATAGGCGTTCCGGTAGTTTTGCCATCGTAAACACCACTTAAAATCTCAAATGCATCAGCTTCCTGCCGTTGTGTAACAATTTTCGACTGCCCCGGCTTGCGTCTTGCCATTTCATTATACATGAAATCGAGGTCAAGCTGAATACCCGGAGGGCAGCCATCAATAACAACACCAAGGGCCACACCGTGCGATTCACCGAAAGTGCTGATTCGAAATAAAGTTCCAAAAGAGTTCCCCGCCATAAGTGCGAAATTACGCAGAACAGGTTATTTTTTTCTGTTTACAGCGATTTCACGGATATTTGCAACTGATGGCAGCTACCCTGATTAGTAATATTAAAACGCTTTGGCAGACAGACGACGGAACACGTGTGGTTTTGCGTGGTAAAGCAATGGCAACGATTCCGCATCTCAATAACGCGTGGCTATTGATTGAAAACGGTTTGATTGCTGATTTTGGCACAATGGATACCATACCTGAAATGAATTGCACACAAATTGATGCATCAGGAAAAATGGTGTTACCCGCATGGGTAGATAGTCACACACATCTTGTTTTTGCCGGCAACCGCGCTGAAGAATTTGCCATGCGGATTAAAGGCAAAACTTACGAAGACATTGCTGCTGCCGGTGGCGGCATTATAAAATCAGCGGCTAAAATGCGGGGAATGGATGAAAGCGAATTATTTGATAAAGCGCAGGAACGTTTAGAACATCTAATTCAGCTTGGCACGGGAACAATTGAAATAAAAAGTGGTTATGGATTATCTACTGCAGCAGAATTAAAAATGTTGCGTGTAATCAGGAAATTAAAAGAGAAAAATCAAATCGAGATAAAAGCTACCTTTTTAGGTGCACATGCAATACCAACAGAATATAAAAATAATCGCTCCGGGTATATTGATTTAATTATTGATGAAATGTTGCCAAAAATTGCTGATGAACAATTAGCAAATTATTGTGATGTATTTTGTGAAGAAGGCTATTTTACCAATGAAGAAACCGATCGAATTTTAGCTGCTGCATCGGAATTTGATATCAAACCAAAAATTCATGTAAATCAGTTTACCAATACCGGAGGCATACAAACCGGAATTAAAAATAATGCCATTAGTGTTGATCATTTGGAACATTTGGGAGAAGCCGAAATAAATGCCTTATTACAAAGCAATACATTACCTGTTGCTTTACCCGGATGTTCGTTTTTTATTCAGATACCATACACACCCGGAAGAAAATTAATTGATGCAGGATTACCTATCGTGTTAGCAAGTGATTTTAATCCCGGTTCATGCCCGTCAGGCAATATGGCATTTGTTGTAGCACTTGCTTGCATACAAATGAAATTAACACCTGAAGAGGCCATTAATGCAGCAACTTTAAACGGTGCTGCAGCGCTTGAACTCAGCAATAAAGTGGGCTCCATCGCAAAAGGAAAACAAGCGCGTTTAATCATAACAAAACCCATTGAAAGTTTAGCTGAAATACCTTATCGCTTTGGTGCAAATTTAATTGACCGGGTAATTATTTAATCCTCGCTTTACAATATTTTGCGCACGAAACTGTCTATAGTTATAGCTGACAGTTGTATTGTCATTTTACAGTCTTTTTACACTTATTAACAATTCATTAAGCAACAATTTTAGCATGGTTGCGTTAATACATGAAATTCAAGGCCATGCCTAACCGAAGAAATCAAAGTCCGGCAAACAAGGACGAACAATTTGTAATTTGGTTCAAACTCTTATGGGGAGGAATATTATCTGTTGCATTGATTCTACTGATGATATAATCGGGGATGATGCGGGAGATAATATTCCGAGAGTTATTTTGAATGCATAAAATGTTATGTAAACATTTTTACCACTGTCTTATTTAAATAAATTATATTAGTTTGCTTGTAGCGTATTAGGCAACGTAGCAGACATTTATTACGCCAAAAGGAATAATGTTATATTTGGCATTACAAATTATACATTTTATTCCTATACAATTGATTATTAATATCTTCCACGCTGTCTATTTTACAACCTTTGGGCATTATTTAATAAACCTGAATATAATTGCATGCCTGGTATTTTTATTGTTAAGTTTCAAACGACCTCAATTTATTGGTTCAGATGTCTTAAAAAAATCGGCTATATTTAACATCCGATTATTCATTTTAGCTGCAATATTAGCTTTACTTGGAGAATTATTTTCCACTTATCAAATGTATTATTTAAATAACTCAGCTAATGAATATGAAAATCAGGCTTTTCTAAAAAATGACAGACTGTTTGGGAAATATTGGTATGGCTATTGGGGGTATAGTTTGTTTTATTTACTCGCAATAATATTAATGTTTATTAAACCGATCAGGCAAAACTATTTTTTTTCGTTTATCGTAATGCTTTTGAGTCAGGCCGTTTTGATGTTCAACCGTTTTATAATTATTGTAACTTCCAGCCATCGGGATTATATTCCATCGTCATGGACAATGTATTTTAACTGGAAAGCATATTTATTATGCACAGTTTTACCCGGTTTAATGTTTTCTTGTCTACTTATTTTATTTTTTAAAAGGAAGAATCCAATTTCAAAGGATAAAACCTGAATTCGAACCAATATAATTGGTTTGTACAAAGGATTTTTAGGAAGGAATATCTACACTACTCAACAAAGTAAGCTGCGATAATTGAATAAAATAAGCAGTGGTTGCCCAATTTAATTAACATCGAACTAATTGAATATCACTACTGTTCTTAACCATATTACTATCTTTGCGGCGAAATTTAAATAACCTTACTAAATATGAAAGAAGTTTATATCGTATCAGTTGCCCGCACACCGATTGGAAGTTTTGGTGGTGGATTAGCAACTTTAACCGCACCACAACTTGGGGCTCATGTTATTAAAGCCGCAGTTGAACGTGCCGGAATCAAGAGTTCAGATGTTCAGGAAGTGTATATGGGTAATGTGTTACCGGCCAATATTGGTCAGGCACCGGTTACTCAGGCGATGCTAGCAGCGGGATTGCCAGATACGGTTAATTCTACAACTATAAACAAAGTTTGTGCTTCAGGTATGAAAGCCATTATGATTGGTGCTCAGCAAATTATGCTTGGCATGAGTGATATCGTGGTTGCCGGAGGAATGGAAAGTATGAGCAATACGCCATATTACCTCACCAAAGAGCGCTGGGGAGCCAAAATGGGCAATAGTGAAGTGGTGGATGGTATTATAAAAGATGGTCTCTGGGACCCTTATGGCAACAAACACATGGGTTCATGCGGCGAAACCTGTGCCCGCGAATACAATTTCAGTCGCGAAGACCAGGATAATTACGCTATCGAAAGCTACAAACGTGCTGCTGCAGCGTGGAAAAACGGCGATTTTAAAAATGAAGTTGTTCCTGTAGTTATACCTCAGAAAAAAGGTGACCCGATAGTGGTTAGTGAAGATGAAGATTTTACGAAAGTGAAATTCGACAAAGTACCTTCACTTGCACCTGCTTTTGAAAAAACCGGAACCATTACTGCTGCAAATGCTTCAAATATCAACGATGGTGCTTCGGCAGTGGTATTAATGAGCAAAGAACGTGCGGAAGCAATGGGTATTAAACCTTTAGCTAAAATTTTGGCTTTCGCTGATGCGCAGCAAGCACCTGAATGGTTTACCACAACACCGGCTAAAGCAATGCCAAAAGCTATTGCTGATGCAGGTTTGACCATTGGTGATATTGATTATTTTGAAATTAATGAGGCTTTTGCTGTTGTAGCATTAGCAAATATGAAAGAATTGGGTATTAGTCACGACAAAACCAATATTTACGGTGGTGGCGTATCCATTGGTCACCCGATTGGTAGCTCAGGAGCACGTATTACCATTACGCTGTTAAGTGCGTTACAAAATAACAATGCACGTTATGGTTGTGCCGGTATTTGTAACGGTGGCGGTGGTGCAAGTGCTATTGTGATTGAAAGAATGTAAACTGAAAAATTTACAGAAATGTAGATTATAAACAGTTCTGACACAATAAATTCGCTAAAAAAGTCATTTATATGCCTGAGTTTTACACTCGGGCATTTTTATTGCAACCAAATCAATATGCGTCAACTACGAATAATAATATTCAGCCTTTTTATTTTTATAAGCGGTTACGCTCAGGCTCAACAGCCCGAGATCAAGGGCATTACACCTGAAAATTTGCTCAAATTGCAGCAATATGAAGATACCCTGCAATTTCTGGGAGATTCAATGGTGCAAAGCTTAAGCTGGGAAATAAGAGAAGCCGCATGTATTCAGTTTCTCAAAAAAATGAAGCAGGCCTTACTCATTGAAAATTCGTACCTCTACCCTTTCGATTCCATTAAAACGGCTTCATTTGTAAAACCCAATGATAATTCCTTCAGGATAATAACCTGGCAATTAGCCATGAAAGACATGTCGCATCGCTATTTTGGCACGATTCAAATGAACAGTGCCCAAATTAAAATGTATCCCCTAATTGACATGAGTTTGTTTGTTAAAAACCCCGAGGATACCCTGCTTTCGAATAATAGCTGGTACGGATGTTTATATTATAACATTGTAAAAAAGACCTATAAAAACAATACTTACTACATGTTGTTTGGCTGGGATGCCAATGATATGTTTAGTAACAAAAAACTGGTAGACGTACTCACTTTTGATAAAATGGGTCAGCCGATGTTTGGCTATCCGATGTTTTTATATAAAGATGACCCCGACCCTAAAACCCGCGTCATTATTGAATATAAGGAGGATGCATCGCCAACTGTCAACTATGATGATAAGGAAGAAATGATTATCATTTCCTACCTGCGGCCGGAAAACCCAATGTCGGAAGGCATTTACTTTACATATATTCCTGATGGCACTTATGTGGGATTTTACTTCAAAAAAGGCATGTGGCATTTTAAGGAAAAAGTGTTCGACAGGGAAATGAAACAGGCTCCCGATAATACGCCGAAACAAAAAGGTGAAGACCCGAATATGTATATCAAGGAGTAATTTATCGGCCTTTTATCACACTTAGGGCAATTCCGGTGGCAACTGCTGCATTTAACGATTCTGCTTTACCTATTGCCGGTATTTTAACTTCCATTGAGCATAACTTCAATACATTATCGCCAATGCCGTGCGATTCGCTGCCAATTACCAGAAATCCGGATTTTTTAAAATTGCAGGAATAAATGTTTTGACCTTTGAGCGTGGTCGCTATTGCCAGATTCGGATATTGAGATAAAAATGCAGGTAAATCGGTATAATATACCTTTGTTCGAAACAGGCTGCCCATCGAACTTTGCACCACTTTGGGATTGTATAATTCAACTGTATCCACGCTGCATATAATCGTTTCAATACCAAACCATTCAGCAGTGCGGATAATTGTTCCGAAGTTCCCGGGATCGCTTATGCCGTCTAAAATTAAAGCCCAATTATTTTCCGGTGTAAATGATTGAATATCAAACTGCATTTTCTTCATAACGCCTAAAACATCAGGAGATGTTGATAGGGATGAAATTTGCTGCATTTCTTTTTCAGTAACTGTTTCAACCACCAAATGTTGTGGTAATTGGATTTTATTTGACGCTAACCATTGGTTTGTCGCAACTAAACGCCTCAATTCAACGTTTCCCAACAGTGCCTCTGTGATTAATTTATCGCCTTCTATGATAAATTCATCATAATTTTGGCGATACTTTTTAAGTTTCAGGCTTTTTAGATGGTTAATTTGAGCTTTCGTCAACATATTAAAACTATACTTCAGGTAATTACTGTGCTGGCAGTTCTCGTGCCGGTAATTTCAGGATGTAATGCTACTAAATATCTTAGAGATAACGAATATCTCTACAAAGAAAGCAAGGTTAACTTCCGCACAACATTACCTGCCGATGTTGATTCTGCTGCATTAACAGACGACCTGATCGACCTCAGTAAACTCGAGGCAAATGAAAAAACACTTGGGGTATTTCCGTTAAAAACCTGGTTATATGTTTTGGGTGATACAGCAATTGACCATTATATTAAATATCAGGAAGTATATGATACCCGTTTTTTATTTTTATTTGATTACGATACGCTATTGAAAAATATTAAACCGCTGGCATCAGACACCTCTCGATTCAGGCAATGGTTAATGTATAAAGCCGGTGAAAAACCGCAGCTTATAGATGACACAAAAATGGAAGAAACCGAGGTTCGTATGAGTAATTTCCTTTACAACCGTGGTTATTTTTATAATTCTGTAACATCAACGGTTCGATATGACAGTATAAAACAAAATGGTACCGTAGTTTATGAAGTTGCTCCAGGCACTTTATATCGGATGAAAAATGTTTATTATGAAATTTACGACAAGGGATTATTAAATAAAATTAATCAAATACCGGTTAAAAGCGAATTGGCAAAAGGTAAGCCTATTGATGTAGATTTATTGAAAGCAGAACGCAACCGTTTGAGCACCAATTTGCGTAACGTTGGTTATTACCGATTCCAGAAAGAATATATTTATTTTGATGTAGACACCGCATCAGGCGTGGATTCGCTTGATATTTATGTAAAAATAAGTAACCCTGTGCGTGATACTGTGCATCATATTTTTGCTATCAAAAATATTTATGTTTATCCCAATGCTTCACTGGATTATAATGAAGGTATTGTGCCTGATTACGCCATACATTTTGTAGATAGTGCGGTTATAAAACGAGTAAGTAAAAAAGACCAACTTACCAAGTATATTCGTACTGATACCAGTGCCGAGGCCAAAACTAAAGTTGCCGCCTATAAAAATAACGATTTATCCAAAAAGGAATTATTGATTTACTTTTTAGAAAAAGATACCGTTTATAGCCCTCAATTAATTGTAACTCAGGGTGGTGACATCAAACGCATAAAGCGAAAGAAATTACGCACCGATTATTATTTAATTAACTCGCCCGATAATTATAATCCTCAGGCCATTGCCAATAATATTTTTATCAATCCTGAAAATTATTATTCCGATTCACTCATTCAAAAAACGGTGGCTTCATTTTCCACGCTTGGTGCATTTAAATATGTTACTATTCAGGCTGATGAAATGTGGGATTCAACATCTTATCTCCAATTTCTTAATTTACAAATCCGCCTCGACCCTTTACCGGTAAGGACTGTAGCTTATGAAATAAACGCCAGCACCACATCCGATTATCTTTTGGGTAACTCATTAAATTTATCTTACTCCCAAAAAAATCTGTTCCACAGTCTCGACATCTTAAAATTTAATATCAAAGGTGGTATCGAAACACAATTAGGCGGAGAACAAACATTTATCAATACCTCCGAACTGGCAACAGGATTATCATTATCATTACCCCGATTTTTTTGGCCTGCTCCGGTTAATGTTCCAAAACGATATTTCCCTAAAACAGATTTTAAATTAAATTTTAATTATATCAATCAAATTACAGATTTTACGCTATATAATACATCTTTCGAATATGCAGTTTCTATTTTCGAAAATACCAGAAAAGACAAAGCACAAAAACAGCACATCATTAAATTCCCGATACCTACAATTAATATTGTTAAAGTACCACAAATTTCCGATGCATTTCAGGAAGAACTCAATCAAAATCCTTTATTAAAACAAAGTTTTGAAGAGCAGGTGATTATGGGTGGCGGTTATACTTTCATCCTAAATACGCAGCCAACAGGCTATCATAAGTTCGACCATTATTTGCGTTCTTCAATTGAGCTTAATTTGCCGTTTTCCGACTTTATGCGCCTGGATGCCGATTATCGCTCCTATATCAACTTCAATCCTAAAAATGTACTAGTATCAAGAGCTGCATTTGGTATTGCGTCACCATATACATTTGTAAAAGATACCGCCTCCCCATTTTACACAGAAGTAATTCCCTACGTAAAACAATTTTTTACCGGTGGTGCCTATAGTGTTCGTGCATTTACCGTTCGTAAAATTGGTCCGGGTGGTTACGTAAATTATGACACCACAACTTTCCTCCGTGTAGATCAGGTGGCCGATTTAAAACTCGAGTTTAATCTGGAATACCGTTTTGATATTATTTCCATTTTAGAAGGCGCCGTTTTTGTGATTTCGGAAATACCTTCACACTTAAAGTTGACCCGTTCCGACCTCATTCCAGGTTTCGATTCGACAATTTTATGCAGTTACTTGCTGTAGGTCCCGGTGCGGGTTTAAGGCTCAACTTCGGCTACTTTATTTTACGTGTAGACGCTGCTTACCCCTTATATGACCCGGCACTGGATGGACCATACAAACAAGAAATTCGCGATTATTACGATTCGATAGGATTTGATATTCCTGCCAAAAAAGTGGCTATCAACCTCGCAATCGGTTATCCTTTCTAAAACTCATCTCAAAAATACCTTTGCCGTCTTTTCTGCGTCAACGCTCTTTTTCCTTCGTTGCTTGAATTGCCCGTAATTCCTTAGGTATGGGCTGCTTCAAGCGCCTCGGCTAAATTTCGAATACTTGAAAACACTAACGCAAACCTATTTTTAAGATGCGTTCTAATTAAATTTCGTTTTGGAATTTCGGACTGCCGGAGCAGGTTTTTGAATAGTAATTAATTCCCTTTGTCTGCCTATTTGAGCAGGTACAGGATTACTTGCGATGCGTCCGGGCCCTAAGTTTTGCGAGCCCTCTGCGCATACAATCAGTTGCACATTTTTCGCTTTCATAGCTCGCTTGATTTATTGGTTTATTAATATGATGTATCATTAATATGCATTCCATAAATACAATACCGTGCCAATTTTAAATTCACCTGTTCATTTTTCCGTCAGTTTAACACTGTACACGCTTTTTAAACCGTTTTGATTCGTATCTTTAAGGGGAATTATATACTATGAAAAAAATTGTTTTTGGTGCCGTTTTTATTTTAATGATTTCGTGTTCTACTACGTTGCAGGCACAACAATATATTTACAATTACAATATTCCGTTTATTGAAGAAGGAAGAACTTTATTATATCCCTTAGCAGGTGGATTAAACAATCCGCAATTTTCTGCAATAGATGTAAATCAAGATGGAAAATCAGATATTTATATGTTTGACCGCGCCGGTAATAAATCGTTAGTATTATTAAACGAAGGTGAAACAGGTGAAATTAATTACCGCTACTGGCAACAATACCAAAATATATTTCCGGAAATGTTCGACTGGGCGATTTTATTAGATTACAACTGTGATGGTTTGGAAGATATTATTACCGGTTTCGATAACGGTATTCGCACTTACATCGCAAGTTATGATGGATATCAAATCAATTACACAATTGATATCGATAAATTACAATTTAAAGAAGCCGGTTTTTATTTCGATTTAGCAGTCGGCGTAATTGATGTTCCGGGATTTGCAGATTTAGATTTTGATGGTGATATAGATGTATTATCCTTTAATATAGCCGGCGGGATTGTTGACCATTACATTAATAAACAAGTTGAGGAAGGATTGGCATGTGGCGTAATGCAACTGGAACATATCAATTCCTGCTGGGGTAATTTTTATGAAAGCGGATTAACTTATTCTGTTCAACTGGATTACGAATGCAAAGGTGTAACTTCCGGTACCAATAATGCACATGCGGGTTCTTCATTTATGATTTTTGATGAAGATGGCGACAATGATATGGATGTAGTTTTAGGCGATCTGGCTTTTAATAAATTAAATAAATTGGTTAACGGCGGTGATAATTCGTTTGCAAATATTGTATCACAGGATACTACATTTCCTGAATATGATAATCCCTATGATGATCCTATTTTCCCTGCAGCTTTTTTGATTGATGTAAATAATGACGGAAAAAAAGATATGCTGGTTTCGCCAAATAATGTTAATCAGAACGAAAATTTTAAAAATGTATGGTATTATAAAAATATTTCTACTGATGACACCTATGTTTTTGACTATCAGCAGGACTCCCTTTTTGTAAGTGAAATGGTTGATTTAGGTGAAGGCGCTTATCCCATATATTTTGATTACAATTATGATGGTTTACTTGATATTGTAATTGGCAACAACGGTTATTTTCAAAGTGGCGATTATAAAGGGATGCTGGCATTATTCGAAAATACCGGAACACCCACACAAGCTGAATTTACTTTAATTACACGCGACTGGGGCGGTTTATCTGCATTTGATTTTAACCTGCTGGTGCCAACTTTTGGCGATTTAGACGGCGATGGCGATATGGATATGCTTGTTGGTGAAGAAGAAGGCTATTTGCATTACTTCAAAAATATCGGACCGCCTGATGGCCCTGCAAGTTTTGTTTTACAGGCTGCACAATATCAGGGTATTGATTTAGGTAAAAACGCAGCACCACAATTAATTGATTTAAATGGTGATGGTTTAGATGATTTAATTTTAGGAGAAAAAAATGGTAATCTCAATTACCTTGAAAATACCGGTACGGCTGCAGCTCCCCTTTTTACAGTTGTAAATGAATTTTGGGGGAATGTGGATGTGCGCGCTCCACTTGCCATAACAGGTTCTTCAATTCCATTTATGTATAAAAATGCAGCAGGAAATTATGAATTATATGTTGGTAGCGAAAATGGAACAATTTATTTTTACCAGCCTACTGCTGATTTTAGCGGTGCTTTTACCGAAGTAACTGATAAATTCAACAATATTGATGAAGGTAATTACAGTGCTGTAAGTGTAGCTGATATTGACAATGATAATTTGCCTGATTTTATCACCGGAAACCAACGCGGCGGTATTACCATTTACAGAGATGAAAGTGCAACCGGCATCGTTGACAATATTAATTCCGATAACCATATTTTAGTTTATCCAAATCCTACTAGTCAGCAAATTATGCTTGAATCATTAAGTGGAAAAGAAATTGCAAAAGCAGTTGTTTATGGTTTAGATGGCAGAACTTATTTGACTGTAAACTTATCTCCTCAAACAAAACAAATACTGAATGTTAATTCAATTCCACAGGGAATTTATTATATCTATTTAGTTGATTCACATAATAATTCCATAGCAACAGTCAATTTTATTAAAAACTGATACATGAAAAATAGTTTACTCCTCTTCTGTTTATTTGTCAGTTTACAAGTGTATGGTCAATACATGCCAAACACCAACATTGTTGCACGTCAATACGGCACCGATCTCAAATTACCATTTACAGGAGGATTAACAGCAGCTCAATTTTCTGATATAGATATTAACCTTGACGGCATTAACGATTTATTTATTTTCGACCGTGGTGGGAAATCAATTACCATTTTAATTAAAGATGTTGCCGGCAATTATAGCTATGCACCTGAATTTAATCACATATTTCCTGTGTTGGAAGATTGGGCATTAATACGCGATTATAATTGTGATGGATTGCCGGATATATTTACTTACTATATCGGAACTACTCAGGTGTATAAAGGTGTAGAAATAGATGGCAAATTACAATTTGAATTAGCAAAGGTGCAATTGGAATACACCGATGGTACCGGCAGCACACCGCTGTATACCAGCCGCACAGATATTTCAGCAATTGATGATATCGACAGCGATGGCGACATTGATATATTAGCATTTTCTGTTTCTAACGCAACCATTCGGTTCTATCAAAATAATGCGGTAGAAAAAGGTTATAGCTGTGACAGTTTAACTTATGAATTAAATGAATTGTGCTGGGGTAGTTTATATGAAGGATTTTCATGTTACGGCGGCGATTTACATGTTGCCTGTAAAGGAGGTGATGAAGTTACACCCGAAAACGAAGGTTCACGTGCACATATCGGTTCAACAATTGTAACATTTGATAAAGATGGCGACAATGATGTTGATGCAATTTTAGGAGATAATTCTTGTAATAATCTCGTGTATTACCATAATGGTGGCACAGTAGCTTCTGCCGAAATGGATTATAAAGATACCTTATGGCAATCGAATGGTGTTGAATATGATATGACAGTTTTTCCTGCAGGATATTTAATTGACTACGACAACGATAATGATCAAGATTTTATAGCAACAACCAATGATTATTTATTAGGGTTAAATACAGAACATATCTGGATGTACGAAAATTTAAATACGAACGATACTTTCGATTTAGTATTTCAAACTGATACTTTTTTAATCAGCGATATGATTGACATTGGTGCTTATTCTAAACCAATATTTTTTAATTACAATAATGATAATCTACTCGATATTGTAGCAGGCGTAAGTTCAACTTTTGGTAAATCAGAAACATTTCATTACGGATTATGGCTGTTTAAAAATATCGGAACTGCAGCTACACCAAAATTTGAATTAGTGACTAAAAATTTTGGTAATATTGATGGCATTGGATTAACACATCTTGCTCCCGCTGCGGCCGATGCTGATAATGATGGTGATGAGGATTTATTTCTTGGAGATATAAATGGCAACATCACTTATCTGGAAAATTTATCCGCTGGAGTTGGCGATGCGGTTATGGCTGCACCTGTGCCAATGTATCAGGGAATAGATGTTGGTCAGTATTCAACACCATGTTTTATCGATATTCAACAGGATGGTAAATTAGATATGGTAGTGGGAGAAGTAAATGGCAACTTAAATTATTATCATAATACCGGTACCACCAGCAGTCCTGTTTTTACACTCGAAAGTGAAATTTGGGGCGGTGTAGATGTGCGTGCAGATTTAGCCGTAACCGGTTATAGCACACCATTTATGTATCGCAATGAACATGATTCTTTATACCTGGTTTCGGGTTCGCAAAGTGGTAATATTTATTTATATAATGAAATTGAAGATGCGTTATTAGGCGAATTTTATGAAAGCAATACTAATTATTACCAATATCATCCCGGTACTTACAGTTCAATTAATGGAGCTGATATAAATAATGATGGTGAAATGGATTTTATTACCGGAAGTATTCGCGGTGGTTTCCAGATTTTTGAAAAGAGTTTTGGCACCGGTATTTCAGAACCTGAAATTCCAGAATTAAAAATTTATCCAAATCCAGCGCAGCAATTTTTAACTGTTTCACTTAATAACCCGGTTGGTGATAATACGATATTACAGATGTACAATTTAACCGGTGAATTAATTTACACACAACAGGTAATTGAAAATAAAACTACGATCACATTAAATGATGGCATGTTGCCGGGATTATATATTATTTCAGTTGCAGATAATGACACATTTATTACCGGAACATTTATAAAACTGTAATGCAGAAACATTTTCGTAAACTGGAAAATTTATATCAAACTGCACCGGTGCAAAAATTATATCAGGGAATTAGCATTGTTGTAAGTGAAGGAAAATCTAAAATCACTTATCCTGTTGATGCTCTACATTTTCACGGAGGAGGTTCGCTGCATGGCGCAGTTTTTTTCAAATTGTTGGATGATGCAGCCTACTTTGCTGCAGCTTCAATAATTACTGATGTTTTTATCGTAACAGCCAGTTTCCAAATAAAAATGAAAAAGCCGGTTACCGGAGGTTTACTGACTGCAATAGGAACATTGTTGCAACACTCGGGTGATAAACTCACCGCCGAGGCCGAGATTCGCGATGCAGACGGAGCGCTGGTTGCAACCGGAAACGGCCTGTTTATCAAAACCTCCAACCCGCTTGAATCCATTGCCGATTATCGCCTTAGCCTTTAAACAAAACCCACTTCAGGTGTTTTGATAATTTTTTTTACCTTTATAACAACAAAAGCAATACAAATGAAAAAACTAGCTACTTCCCTGCTCCTGCTCACAATTGGATTTTTTAGTTTGACCTCGGCAGTTCCCGGTAAACCCGTTGTTGCCTTAATTAGCAGTGATATGGTTATCACCCTCCCAACCGATCAGGCAGTAGCAGAAAAATATGTGGTAGATATCAGCGCACTTAACATAAAATCGGCTGAAACACTGGAAAATTTTTGCACCAATTTCAGCGAACAAAATGTGACCTTAAATGCTGATTTTAATTCAAAACAAATTGGCATTGTAATCGAACCATTTACCGATAGCGCCGGAGTAACTTGGGATGCTGCAAAATGGAATACTTATTTTGCATCCAGAGCTCCAAAAATGGCCATGTACATTTCCACTTTTAATAAATAATTATCCGTTAAAATTTTACCCTTTTTGCGCCCACTTTTATTAACCCTGCTTGTTGGGCTAAGTATACAATGTGTATCTGCTCAATTTTGTATTCCGGAATATACCGCCGGCACAACCGATTTTGATTATATTGATGGTGTTGCCATTAATACGATAAATAATCTCGATAATGGTGCAGGTGATGGAACAGGTTATAGCGATTATACCGATTTAAATACATCATTATTTCAAGGCAATACGTACGAATTAACGCTTGTTAATACGCCTGCTTATGCCGAAGGTTATCGCGGATGGATTGATTATAATCAGGACGGATTATTTACCGATGATGAAGAAATTTTTACACCAATTTTATTACCTGCTAGCGCGGAAACCATACAATCAATTTTAATTCCTGCAGATGCACCGGAAGGAACTACTATCATGCGCATCAGATGCGTTTACAATAGTATTGATTTCGACGCATGTGCTGTTGAAACTTATGGTGAGGCTGAAGATTATACCGTAAATATCATTGGAGTTGATGCAGATATTACTATTAATTCAATTGACCCGATTGCTGATGCCTGTGAATTACCGACAAATCAACTCATTACTATCGAATTAAACAATATTGGCATAACAGATGCTTCCGGTTTTAATGTTGCATACCAGGTTGATGGCGCAGCTACCGTAACCGAAATATTTCCGGGTGTTTTGGGGGTAGATGAAATTGCATCCTACACTTTTACTGCTACCGCTGATTTATCCCTTGATGGTGAACATGAAATTGTTGCCTGGATTGAATGGGTAGATGATACCTATCCTTTTAATGATACAACTCAGTTAAATGTGATGAATACGGAAACACTTATTACGGCAGGATTTCCGGATAATATTTGTTACGATGGCAGCACCATATTTCCAACCGACGCTCCTCCGGGCGGTGTTTGGTCAGGCGAAACAATTATTAATGCAACAACGGGTGAAATGGACCCTGCATTAGCGGGTGGTGTTGGATCAACTACAACTGTTACTTATGCTTATGAACCTGTTGCCGATTATGCCGTATTTGAAATTCCTTTTTATCCAAAACCACTGGGCATTTATGATGATATTGGATTGGGAGATGATGATTCTGAAGACGATATTAACATCGGGTTTGATTTTACTTTTTTTGATCATGTTTACAACAAAATATTTATTTCATCTAATGGATTAATTGGATTTGGTGCACCAAATGATTCGTATTTATTACAACATTTACCAAAACCCTCCGAGCCTAATAATTTAATCGCATTTTGCTGGACCGATTTAGACCCAAGTTCCGGTGGAGATATTTATTATGAATTACAAGGTGTTGCTCCGAATAGAAAATTTATTATTGAATATAAAAATGTACGTCATTATTTATCAGCAGCAACTGTTTCGGGTCAAATTGTATTGTATGAAACAACAAATGCGATTGATATTATCAATATCGATTTACAAAGTGATGGTGGAGAAATGACTCAGGGTATAGAAAACATTACAGGAACACAAGCTTATGTGGGTAGTGAAGATTTTAATAAATCGGTGTTTACCATTTTTAACAGGTCATGGCGTTATATTCCCACACCATGTGCCGTTACGGTAACAGATACGATATCCTTTATTTCAGCTCCTGATGTTGCCATTGATGATGCATCAGCATGTGAAGGCACATCAATAACTTTAGATGCCGGTGATGGTGCTGAATTATATGTATGGAATACAGGTGCTACAACCCAAGATATTACCGTTTATGAAAGCGGAATGTATACAGTTACCTATTACGCAAATGAAACTTGTTTTGTCAGCGACTCAGCTTTAATTACCATATACCCAAATCCTGTAATCGATTTAGGTGATGATGGTATTTATTGTGAAGGCACTTATTTAGATGCAGAAAATTTCGGCAGTAATTATATCTGGAATACAGGCGCAACCACACAAACTATTTATGTTGGCACTTCAGGAACATATTATGTGGATGTAACCATTCCTGCATCAGGATGTTTTGCATCCGATACGGTTAATCTTGAAATAACACCATTACCGGTTGCCGATTTTGATGTAGTAACAGATGTGGGATTAACTGCACAATTTACCAGCTTGGCTACAGGCGCTACTACATGGTTTTGGGATTTTGGTGATGGCACTACTTCAACCGAAGAAAATCCAACTCATATTTATCCGGAAGCAGGAAGCTACACCGTAACACTCGTAATTACCAATGATTGTGGTGCTGATATTTTTACGCAAACGATACAGGCAACTACCAGTGTAAATACAATTGCCAATGATGCTATGTTTTCGGTTTATCCGAATCCGGTTACTTCAAATCTATATGTTGATTTTAATGTTCCGGCTGATATCACAGAAATCAATATTCAACTAATTGATATTACAGGACGTATATTAATAAATCAAACAGTTAATAATATGAATATCGTTGAACTGAATTTGCAGGAATTACCTTCAGGTACCTACATGTTGAATATCCATGCCGGTTTACTAACAACAATAAAAAGTATAATTAAGAACTAATTATTTTTTATTCTATCCCGGATTGCCTGGAGTGTATCATCAATTAATAATTTTCCATCCCTGAACACTTCTTTCAGTGCTCCGGTTTTTTCTTCTTCCCAGGTACAATTATCATGTAACAAATAATCGTTGTTATTGTCCAAAGTAAGCTGTAATAAGCCTCTTGCTGATTTTTTTACCCCGTCATCTGTAACAGGATCTTTATATATTACGCGTTGTTCATTATTCACAATACCGTAAGTAGCTTTCATGGCAAATCCAAACGTATCGCGCGTATTATATTGATAGGTATAAGAGCCGATACCTAAAACCACATTAGTTGATGCGAACCCTTTTGCTTTTAATCTTTCACAAATATTTTTTGCACGCTCCATTGTAATACTGTCACCATAAATGGTCCCGATGTAAGGCGCTAATTCTTTATACCCTTTAGCGTTTATTTTACCGCCAAAAACATCCCATAAAAGTTCCACGACACCTTTGCGCTCATATTCCTTATCGCTTGTTACATCGCCACAAATAATATCAACAGGATCGCCTGAATCGGGGCGAATTACCACCTTGCCATTTCTATTTACAATTTCTTCTTTTAATTGTGGTAAATATTCCAATAATACTGTCCATAAATTCCAGGTATCTGATACAATTGAAACAATTCCGCCGGGATAAATTTCTGTAATCAATCTTCTGAATGTATCTAATTCCCTTTCATTGGTGCCCATGCTCATCACTGAATGTTCAGTAGCTGCAACTGAGCCGCCTATTAATTCCGTATCGGAATTTGCGTTATAGTATTTTTCTAAAAAATCAATAGCCGGAATCGTATCTGAGCCTGTAAAACTTAACAAATGGCCTGCACCTGATATCATTGCTGCTTCCAAACCTGCCATGCCACGCATTGAAAAATCATGTCCCTGCCATTGCACGAAAGCAGTATCATCGCTTGTTTCTGATGCATATGCAGATAATATTTTGTGGTACGCTTTTGCAATTGTTGCCGATGTACAAGGCATCCAGACAATTACAGAAAATAGTGTTTCGAAATAATTAGTTAGCCAGAAAAAATCAGGAAGTGTATTATACATCGTGCACATCGGTATGCGCGCATGCGTGCCCGTTCCTTCAGGAATAGCTTTAATTACCATTGGAATATAGCCAAGGTCATGTAATGCAGCAATATGTTCAATTCCAATATTGTTTGGTCCAAGATAATTATTTACACGACGGGTGTATTCGTTTAATACTTGTTGTTTCGGTTTTTTGAAAAAATTTATTTCAAAATCTTCCAGCAAATATTTTTTAATGAAATATTGTAACCCAAAAAAGGTGATTTTATCAATTTCTTCATATCTGCTTCTGCGTGGCGCCCAATTTGAATAAACAAGGGATGTTCCGCTAGGGTATTGACGTCTGTGGTCTAATTTATAACCATCAGTTAATAAGAGTGGTAACATATAGGTAGGTTTAGTGCGTTTAAAATGCAGGGTGTGAAAAGAAGTAATATTTAATTTGTCATCGCTAAGTTAAATGTAGATACAAACGAATTTTCTTTTTGCGGAAAAGAATTTGTTGTAAAGATGTTTTTGAAATGCGCTTGTAATTCATTTAACCCTTTGCTGAAAATGCCATGGCTGACAGCCAAATATAAATCACCGGCATTTTTTTCTTTTAGCGTTTTGGCAATTCCGATAAACGTAGCGCCGCCATCACAAATATCATCTACAATTAAACAAGGTTGCCGGTTTAAATCATCTGTAAAGGCAGTAAATCCGTCTATTTTGCCGGTTTCAGTGTTACGGTGTTTCCTGCATTCAACTACCGAATATTTGTTTAAAAATGCGCTTAATCCGTAAATCTTTTTTAGCGAACCACCGTCAGGTGCTACTAACAACGTTGAAGCCGGTATTTGCTCATAAACCCAATTAATAAATTCATAATTATTCATAACAACACAATTGTTCAACAATGCAGGAACAACTTCC
The DNA here is from genome assembly GCA_016706255.1 of Bacteroidota bacterium. Classification (NCBI taxonomy): domain Bacteria; kingdom Pseudomonadati; phylum Bacteroidota; species Bacteroidota bacterium. The sequence goes on from JADJJZ010000029.1 coordinate 464,009, forward strand.
GAATGGGGATCAAAAATTACAACTTGTTTAAAATGTAACTGATTGATTAAGTCAGCATAAACTTTTGCAGTTAATGGTTCACCTGAAACCATAACTCTGTCTTGGCGGGCACCGGGGAAGTAAGGTAAAAACAAATTAAGCGATTGTATTCCTGCTCTGCGCAATGCGTCGCAAGCAACAAAGAGTAAGCCCAAATCATTAAATGTTGTAATGCGGTGCGTCACCCAGGCTGTTTCACCTTCAATTGAATTGGTATTTAATTTCACATGTGGCTCTCCGCCAGAAAAGGTGAAAGTTTCAAATTCTATTTCCTGCAGCAAAAGCGGTTTAAAGGAGGAATCGAGATTTAATACCATTTGCGTATTTTTTACGCAAATATACACTGCCTTTTTAACTTACCAAATAATTAACCTAAAAAGTTATAAAAATTTCAAGTCCAACTGCCAACCTGATTTAGTTAATTCATAGTATCTGCTTTTATCAAACTGGTACAATTTACCCGGACGGCCAACAGCATTTGATGCAAATTCATTTGTTTCAATTAATATTTCACTGGCCAGCACTTTTTTGCGGAAATTACGTCTGTCAATCTGCTTTCCTAAAATGGTAATATATAAATTCTCCAGGTCTGAGAATGGGAATTTATCGGCTAATAATTCGAAACCTATGGGTTGATATTGAATTTTGTCAGACAATCGTGTCGAAGCATATTGAATCATTTTATTGTGGTCGTAGCCTGTTTTAGGCACTTTCAGCAGTGGAAACCACTTAGCATCCTTAGCATCGCTACCTGCAGTTATATTAAATTGTGAAGGATCAACCAAGGCATAATAGGCAACACTCACAACTCTGCCACGCGGGTCACGATGTACATTATCGCCGTAGGTATACAATTGTTCAAGGTAGTCAACCCTGATTCCAGCTTCCTCATTTAATTCGCTAATAACAGCATCTTTAAGTAGTTCATCGTTATTGATAAAGCCACCGGGTAAAACCCATTTATTTGCCATTTCGCCAAACTTTTGTTTTACCAGTAACACCTGTAATTCATTTTGGTTATACCCAAAAACAATTGCATCAACTGCGAGTTTAATGTCCTGATTTTTTGCGATTGCCATATGCGTATTTTTTACGCAAATATACCAAAAAGAATTAAACTCAATGTACCAATGTACCGATGTACCAATGTACCAATGGAACAGCCGATTTTGAGTTAGTATTTTATTCGGAGTTCTCGATAATGTTTACGCCGCGGCGGATGGTGATTAATGTGCTGATTAACAGCCGGTTCACAGTGCGATTTGAATTAGAACTTCGACGGGTAATTCTCGCCATGATTGATGTACCAATGTACCGATGTACCAATGTACCAATGGAACAGCCGATTTTGAGTGGGAATTTCATTCGGAGCTGTCGTTGGGGCTAATCAATATTAGCCGACTCATAATTAAATTATTAATCATTTTTTGAAAATTTGAATAGGAGTAAGATTGTCATTCCAACGACTAACCCATTAGCTAATTTGCTAATTGCTAATTAACAGCCGATTTTGAGTGGGAATTTCATTCGGAGCTGCCGTTGGGGCTAATCAATATTAGCCCGACTCATAATTAAATTATTAATCATTTAATGAATATTTGAATAGGAGTATGATTGTCATTCTAACGACTAACCCATTAGCTAATTTGCTAATCGGCAATTTGCTAATTATCGACTGTTTTTAGAACTTCGAAAGTGAATTCTAGCCCTGATTGAAGCGGAAACAAACTAATGTACCAATTTGGTGATGTACCGATGTACCAATGGTACAGCCGGTTTTGAGTATGATTGTAATTATATAGTTTGTTGCAGCGAAAAGCAGGTTGCGAATTTTATTAGAAGGGGGATGTTGCTGCTCCAAAAAAAATACTATTTTCTTTTACTCGAAAATGATTAGTTATAGCACTTATGTGTGCATTATTTGATTAAACGCAAGCGCTCCAAATAGCGCCAATTGTTGCGCCGGCTAATGTGCCGAAAAAAAGAAATAACAATGCAGGGCCTTGCATTTTTCGGCGCATTATTTTTGTGATGGAATTTTGTAATTGATTGCTTCCCTCCTGTTTACCGGTATTTGAGAATCCGGATTGTAATAATTGTGGTAATGAGGCCGACATTTCATCGTGAAAAATTACGCGTATTTCATCAATTAATTTATCATCAATAAACATACTTAATACGGGCATTTTTACGGTGAGTTTATTCGCCATAAAATCATCAAAAAGTCCGAGAATTTTTGTTTCAATTTCCTGAATTCCTGTGGTGCCGGATGCATTAGATTCGGTAACTGCCTGCTGAATAATATTATTTAAACCTTCATGTAAACGAATGCCAAATAAATGGGTATGATTAAACGCATAAAACCACAACAAGAGATTTACAATGCCGGCAATTAAACCGACAACGGCACCAAATAAAATAAATCCTATTGCATCCATCCGGAAGGATTTTGGCGCCAGTCGTTGAGCAATGATTCGGTGTCGCGTGCAATTATTTCTTTGGTTAAAGCATATTGAATTAAACTCGGATAATCGGATAAGGTGTATAAATTACAATCGGCCTGTTTAAATGCTTCATCGGCAATATCAAATGCATAAGTAAATAATGCAGTCATGCCCATAACATTTGCACCTGCATTACGCAACGCCTGCACAGCAGTTAAACTACTACCGCCGGTGGAAACCAAATCTTCAATCACCACAACTTTTGCACCTTCGGGTAGCTTCCCTTCGATTTGATTACTTAGTCCGTGTTTTTTAGCTTCGGAGCGCACGTAAATAAATGGGAGATTAAGGGCATCAGCAACCAATGCACCGTGCGGAATTCCGGCAGTAGCCACACCGGCGATGATTTCCACACCGGGAAACTTTTGACTAATACCATTGGCTAGCGTATTTTTGAGCCAGGTTCTGATTTCCGGGAATGACAGGGTGAGCCGATTATCGCAATAAATCGGGGACCGCCAGCCACTAGCCCAGGTAAATGGTTCATTCGGGCGCAGTTTAATGGCACCGATGGTTAATAATTTTTCAGCGAAAAGAGTTGCGTCACTAGAATTAAAGAGCATGGCCCAAAGCTATAAAATTTTCATCAACGAGACACCGGTTTACCTGTTTGAAGGTGGTTTACCGGCAACAGTTAATACAAATGATATTAATAATCCGGTTTTTACCTCTGACCAAAAAAAAGATATCGATAAAGCCTTTTATCTGATTGAAAACAACGCCGGTGTTAAGAGCCTGACTGTTTATGAACATGATATAAAAGCATTTAAAAAAACACTTTTTGCCGAATATAAAACCATTCGTGCAGCAGGCGGATTGGTATTTAATAATAAAGATGAGGTGTTATTAATTTTTCGCAGAGCGATGTGGGATTTACCAAAAGGTAAAATTGATTTAGGTGAAAAGAAAAAGGCTGCAGCCTTGCGCGAAGTGCGAGAAGAAACCGGATTGCTTAAACTTTCCATCGTAAAAAAGCTGCAAAAAACGTATCATACCTACCGACTTGAAAATGCCACTAAAGTGTTAAAGGTTACGTATTGGTATTTAATGATGTGCAGCGATGATGCTCAGCCTGTACCGCAGCAAGAAGAAGATATTGAGATTGCTACATGGATTGCCAGCACTCAGGTTGATGAAAAATTAAATCGCGCTTATGCTACTGTGCGCGAGGTAGTTACCAAAGGTATTTTGGTTATGCACCACGGCTAACCACCAATGGCACCATATTGCTGATATCACCACCGTGTCGCAATATTTCTTTTACGATTGTGGAGCTTACATGCCCGAATTCCGGTTTGCTGAGAAAAAATACGGTTTCTATTTCCTGATTTAATCCGCGATTTGCCAAGGCAATTACTTTTTCATATTCATAATCGGTTACGCTGCGCAAACCGCGTAAAATGTACTGCGCATTTTTTTGTTTGCAATATTCGGTAGTCAGGCCTTCGTAGCTGTCGATTTCAATTTTCGATTCGTTCAAAAAAATTTCCTGCAGCCAGTTAATGCGTTGTTCAAGCGTAAAATAGCCTTGCTTTTGCGAATTTTTTCCGATGGCAATAATTACCTTATCAAACAATGGCAGTGCACGTTCAATAATATCAATATGCCCAAGTGTTACAGGGTCGAAAGAGCCGGGAAAGATTGCAATACGCGTCATGATACAAATTTAGCAGATTTAATGATGCCTTTTTGGGAGATGGGCTTTCGGATCAACCTCTACACTCATTTTTTTGTTGGTTCAGCACCAAAAACATGAAAATGTGTGGTGCCGTAATTGCGCATTCTGATAAAATGCGGATGGTCATCGAATTTATATTTTTGATTGGTTTCGAGCACAAACCATCCCTCCGGCTTCAACAATTGCATTTCAAAAATTTCTTCCGGTAAAGCAGGAATATTTTCGAGCGGATATGGTGGCCCGGCGAAAATGATGTCGAATTTCTTTTTTGTAGTCCGAATATATTCGAACACATCCATCTTCATCACATTAATATTGCCCTGCAGTTCATCGCTCGTTTTACGGATAAAATCGATGCTGCGTTTGTCGAGCTCAACGCAAACAATATCTTCACAACCCCTTGAAACCATCTCGTAACAAAGGCTTCCGGTTCCTGAAAATAAGTCGAGGAAACTCACCATTTCGAAATCGAAGTTGTTGGTCAGGATATTAAAAAGCCCTTCTTTGGCGAAATCGGTTGTAGGACGCGCCGGTAAATTGGTAGGCGGATTAAATCTCCTCCCCTTAAATTTTCCTGCATTTATTCGCATAAATCTAAACTCAATAAGGTATTGTAAATGTAAAGTGGTGTTTCCTTTAATGCATCCGGCAGCACAATGTTTTCATTCATTTGCAGGAAGGATATTTCTTTGAAAAATTTCCATAACTCGCCGAATAACATCGAATCGGGAACAATTTCACCCGATAGTTTTAAATCACACACATTGCGGTCAACCATAAACTGTTCCGCAACGAGTAAAACGTAATACAAAAAGTCTTCTTTGTTTACATAGCGGTACTGATTCATAAATTTGAATTCCCGCTTTTCGAAATACAGAATATGAATTACACCGGGTTTGATGTCAAGAATTAATTGCTGGTCGGTAAACTGGTCCTTCATGCGTGATGCCAGTTCTAACAGTCCCGAACCGATATGATAAAACTTGGGGTGATCAAATACTTCTTTCAAATACCGTTCTTCGTTTGCCGGCAAAGCAAAAATGTTTCGGGCGTACACTGCTTTCACGTTGTTTGAAAGCACGGTGTCGGTTTTGGCAATTTCGGCGCTCAACGACAAATAACGTTCAGCTTTATCTTCTTCAAACAAAACCCGCGGAACCAGTGTAAACGGTGCGTAGCTGATGCCGATTTTAATTTCATGATAGGGCGATTGCAACATATCTTCACTGGTAACCGAAATGCGCAATTTGGTTAACATATCTCCTGGAGCAGCATTATTGAGTTGAACAGTTTTAAGCACTTGTAATTTGCCGGTGCGTTTTTCATAAACTGCATAACTGTATTGTTGTTCCTCCAATTGAAACAGCAATGAATAATGCCTTGTAAAATCTTTGTTGAAGTCTTTATCTAAATATTGCAACATATCCGGGGTAAAAATACTTGTTATTTTTTTACGGAATTAATTTTACCCGTTTGCGGTAGTAACTTTGTCACAAAATTACAGCAATGCAAATACGCCCGAGAAGATTGCGCAACAGTGGATTGATGCGTGAAATGGTTGCAGAAACCCGTTTAAGTAAAGAAATGTTTGTTTACCCCGTTTTCGTTATGAAAGGCGAAAACATTCGTCACGAAATTGGCGCTATGCCCGGGGTTTATCATTTTTCACCGGATACATTAAGTACTGAAGTGGCTGAATGCCTCGATTTAGGTATTAATAAGTTTTTGATTTTTGGGGTTGGGGAAGAAAAAAATCCCGCTGGTAGCGCATGTTACGACCATGCAAATGCAGTTGCTACTGCTGTTCGGCGTTTGAGGGCTGATTTTGGGAATAAGGTGATGCTGATAACGGATGTTTGTATGTGCGCATACACTGATCACGGGCATTGTGGCATTTTGCACGGACATGAGGTAGATAATGATGACAGCTTGGTTGCTTTAGCAAAAATGGCTTTAATGCATGCTGAAGCAGGTGCCGATATTGTTGCTCCAAGCGATATGATGGATGGCAGAGTTGATGCCATCAGGACTAAATTAGATGAAAATGGATTTTCGAACACGGCCATTATGAGTTATTCTGTAAAATTTGCTTCCGGGTATTATGGTCCATTTAGGGAGGCTGCCGATAGTGCACCAAGTTTTGGGGACAGGAAAACGTATCAGATGGACTTCAGAAACGGTCGTGAAGCGCTTAAAGAGGCTTTAACTGATGTTGATGAAGGAGCGGATATATTGATGGTGAAGCCTGCGCTGGCTTATTTAGATGTAATTAAAACTGTAAAGGAACATACTTTGCTTCCCTTAGCCTGTTACAATGTTTCCGGCGAATATTCCATGGTAAAAGCCGGTGCCAAAATGGGTTGGATAGATGAACAACGCATTGTGATGGAAAATATGTATGCCTTTACACGAGCAGGTGCCGACATTATTATAACCTATCATGCGAAGGATATTTTACAAAAAGGCTGGTTGTAAAATTAACCTGCTGTTTAGAATAAATTGACCATCAGTACTTTACAATCTATTTCCATAGTATCGAACTTTAGAGCATCTTTACGGTTCAATAATTCAGTACCCGCAAATTCGTGCAAACCAATATCACATATCGGGAAATAATACGCCTGAGCACACCGCTTATGATTAGCAGTTTGTTCAACAATCTGATTAGTCTGATTGGTGTTGCGTTTATGGGCCGTGTTGGCGAAGTGGAGTTGGCAGCTTGTGGTGTAGCTGCGCTTATTTATATCACCATGACCATGATTCCTTATGGTTTGTCGGTAGGTTTTCAGATTATTATTGCCCGTCGCGCCGGTGAAAACAACCCGGAATCGATAGGCAGGATATTTAATGCGAACCTGATTTTTTTGATGGGGGTAGCGGTTTTATTGTATGCATTTCTGGAATTTGTGGTCCCCATTATTCTGGTTGGGCGGTTTAGTCCCGAAGTATATGAAGCTGTTATGGAATACCTGAAATATCGGAATTTCGAGATCTTTTTTGCCGTTTTTGCTTTCACGATATTAGGGTTTTACACCAGTATTGGCAACAATGCCATTATTACCTGGAGCGCAGTATTGATGCTGGTTGTGAATGTGTTTTTCAACTATAATCTTGTTTTTGGGGAGATGGGATTTCCGAAAATGGGCATCGCCGGAGCAGGTTTGGCATCGCTCATTTCGTCGACTGCAGCTTGCGGACTCAACTTTTTTTACCTCTTATTTTCAAAATACCGGCATCAGTTCGGGTTGTTTAAGTTTGATAAGTTTGAATGGGATTTGGTTAAAAGCGGACTGGTAATTAGTGGTCCTGTTGTATTGCAGCATTTGCTTTCAACGGGAACCTGGGTGGTGTTTTTTCTGATGATCAGTAAAATGGGTGAAGCATCACTGGCGGCTTCGAATGTGGCCAAGGAGGTTTATATGGCTTTGGGCGTTACCACCTGGGGAATAGCCAATGCAACGAATAGTCTGGTGAGTAACCTTTTGGGTCAAGGGAGGCATTCAGAGATATTCGTATTACTAAAAAGGGTGATTATTGTAGCGCTTGGGTTTTCGCTTTCCTTTTTTGTGTTCATCATGATATGGCCTGAGGTTTTCATCCGCATATTTACGAATGATGAGTCCATTATTGCACTTTCGCTTAATCCGGTGCGTATTGTTGGTATTTGTTTGATGATGATGGCCGTTTCCAGCGTATTGTTCAGAGCGGTAACCGGAACCGGAGCAACACGTTATTCATTGCTGCTTGAACTTATTACACTTGTGGTATATATGGTTTATGTAGTTATCCTAATTGAGGTATTAAAAGTCAACCTAACCATTGCCTGGACCAGCGAATTTGTCTACTGGCTGGTATTAGCATGGCTTTGCTGGAAGTATTTGAAGAGCGGAAAATGGCGACAGTATAAGGTCTGAACATCTGCTTTGCTTCTCAATTTTAATATTATTTAATATATTAGATAATCAGTCGTAATTTATTGTAAATCAGTTACTTACAATCTATTTTTTTTGCATTAATGACTTTTTGTCAGTCTCACGAAAATGACTATTTTGGTTATTTAAAACTGCCTGAGAATCACTGCCAGGGATATACAAACGTCATTTCGTATTAACAGGAAAATTCCGTATTTTAGGCTTGGAAAAACTTGGGCCCTAAAGTTTTCCTACAAACACGACATAATTTATGCAACTCACACACTTCTTTAAACCGGGTGAAATACAGCCTGATGAAGGCGCTTGGGTGTTTCTTTTAAAAGCCCCCCTTTCGCCTGACCTGTCTCCGGCGGAGTTAATCAGCACCTTTTATGAAACGGCATATATGGCTGTCTGCAACCACGCACTTGCAAAAATGTATGGTTTCGAAAACACAGAGGAAATGTTGGGATTACCGGTTTCTGCATTTATGCCCCCTTCCAATTCAATACTGGAACTACTGGAAGCCACAATAAAAAATGGTTTTAAACTTGAAAATGCCGTCAGCAAGGAAAATGATCGCGTTGGTAAGCCGGTGTATTTTTTAAATAAGATGGAAGCATTATTTGAAAACGGGTTAATTATCGGTGGCAAAGGCACACAAATTCCTGTAGAAAAACCCTGAACCGAGTTAAACTTAACCGGTATTTTTACGTCTTATCGTTTAAGATGAAACCATACCTGCTTATCTCATTGCTATGTTTAGTGCACAGTTTATTTGCACAAATTACTGATATTTCAGATGGAGAAATATTTGATGGTGAGCCATTTATGGTTGTTAACTCAACCAATACACAACATATAGCTATTATGTGGATGGGGTTTAATGGGTTAGATTTAGTTACCATGAAACTGAAAATAAGTGAGGATGGCGGGACAAGCTGGAGTGATGAAATTGTGCTTCCGCATACCAATCCCGGTTACACAACTGCTGATCCATCGATGGGTTACGACAGTGATGGTAATCTGTTTATTTGTTACATCGATTACAATCCGCTTGGTACGGCAGGTAAAGTGATTACCCGTAAGTCTGCGGATGGTGGTTATACCTGGAGTGACCCGGTTCCGGTTATTGATGTTGCGGCAGATGGTAGCGAAACACCTGTTGATCGCCCGTGGATGGTGATAGACCGCTCAGCAACAGCCTCGGATGGAAACATTTACGTAACCACCAAACCGGCGCCATGGATTCCATTTCCGAACAGAAACTACTTCATCGCTTCCACCGATTATGGGGCAAGTTTTGGAGATTGGCGATACATCGATACGATTGGATGGCAGATTGGTGACTTTATTGCTGCACCGATGGCGAGTCCTGCAGTGGGAATTGATGGCACGGTTTATTGCATCTACCCTGCCTGGGAGCCTTCCGAAAACCTGCTACCGCGATTTATTTTGGCTCAAAGCACAAATGCCGGCAACCATTTTACCTATAGCGAAGTGTTTGAGTCGTATGGGGATGATACCAATGTGGACACTTCTGCAAAGGTGGCTTATCTGCTTAAAACCAATCCGACTGATGCTAATAAGCTGGTTTTTGCCTATGTCCTGAGTTCATTTGGTGATATGGATATTTTTATCAGAACAACTAACAACAAGGGTGTAAGCTGGTCGGCACCTATTCGGGTGAATGATGATGCCGTTGGTTCAGGTGCTATGCAGGAGCTCGTTTGGGCTGATTATGACAGTGATGGCGATTTGGTGGTGAGTTGGCGCGACAGGCGTAATAGTGTTGACACCGGATATGCAACGGAAACTGAGATTTATGGGGCTGTTTGGTGGAAAGACAGTATCGGTTTTGGGACAAATTTTAAAATATCGGAACTGCCGGCCGGGTTTGACAGCGTTTTGTATGGTAATGGCAACGATTTTATGTGTGTGGAGATGGAACAAGATACCATTTACGCAACCTGGGGTGATACTAAAAACGGTTATCTTAATATCTGGTTTAACAAACTTGCTGCAAACAATACCGGTAATACAAGCATACATTTAATCGATTCGGAATCAGTTGAACAAGTAACCTTATTTCCCAATCCGGCGACTAATTTTATCTCCCCAAAAGAAAACAAATTTAATACTTACACGATTTATGACGGGCAGGGCAAAGTAGTACAATCCGGGAAAATAACAGATGGTAAAATTGATATAAGTCATTTATTATCAGGTATTTATACCATTGAACTACAAAATTATAGTAGTAACGCCGTTGAACAGTTTACAAAGCTTTAATCCGGTAAACGGCAAAAAAAAGAGGCTGCCCTTTTCAGAACAACCTCTTAAGCTTAATTGTGTGTTATCATAACTTCAGATCATCGTCGTCCATCATATTGGTATTATGATTGGCAGCGCTGTCGTTATTATCTTCGTTAGTTTCTTCAATGTCGTGATTGCCTTCGTTATCGGACTCATGTGATTCTTCGCGATAGTTTTCTTGATGACCATCGTAACCACCTTCCGGATTGCCATTTTCGTCGTATTTATGTGCAAAGGCATCAAAATCGAAATCAGGCATCAAACCTTTAATGTGGTCAACCACTTCTGTTAATTCGCTTAAAAACTTGTTAAAATCTTCTTTGTAGATGAACAGTTTGTGACGTTCATAACCATTGCCATCAAAACGTTTTTTGCTTTCGGTGATGGTCAGGTAATAATCGTTTGCCCTGGTTGTTCTTACATCAAAAAAATAGGTTCTGCGTCTTCCTGCCCGTATTTTCCTTGAAAATACACTATCATTACGCTTGCTGTTTTCGTGCTCCACTGTGTTCGATTTTAGAATTTTAGCTTGTTGGGTGTATCAAATTTTCCGAAATATATAAATATTTTAAAATTCAAGCTAATTTTTAGATTTTTTTATTTCTGTCGATTGCCTCAGCCAGTCGCTGCGATTCATACATTTGATAGTATAAACCTTTAGCATCCATTAATTCATCATGCGTTCCCTGTTCGGCAACAACGTTTTTATCGAGCACAATAATTTTATCGAAAGCAAGTAGTGAAAAGATGCGGTGGGTAATGATTACAGCCGTTTTTTGTTCGAGGTAATTCCGCATGTTACCGAGTATCCGGTTTTCAGTATTTGCATCAACCGCGCTCAGGCAATCGTCGAGAATAATAACGGGCGCATCCTTTAAAAAAGCACGAGCTATTGAAATCCGCTGTTTTTGTCCGCCGCTCAGCGTAACCCCTCTTTCGCCCACCATGGTTTGATAACCTTCCTTAAAATCCATAATCTCCTCATGAATGGACGCAAAACCGGCATATTGCTGAACGGTTTCCAAAGAAGCATCAGGCTGACCGAATGCGATGTTATTTTTAATGGAATCTGAAAACAAAAAAACATCCTGTGGAACAGCGGCAATTCCTTTTCTCAAATCGCTGAGATTGAACTGTTTAATTGGAATCCAGTCTATTTCGATGCTACCTGAATCAACATCGTATAACCGATACATCAAATCGGCAATGGTACTTTTTCCGCTTCCGGTTTTGCCTACAATGGCTACTTTTTCGCCCGGTTGTATTGTAAAACTCACGCCCTGCAAGGCTTTCACACCAGTGTCGGGATAGGTAAAATGAACATCTTTAAACACAATACTGCCTTTGATATTTCTCGCCGGCATGTTGCTTTCCTGCACATCGGGAACGGTATTCAGGAATTCATCAATCCGTTTTTGTGAAACGCCTGCTCGCTGGATGATAGAAACCACCCATCCCAGGGAAGTAACCGGCCAGGTCATCATATTCACATAAAACAGAAATTCCGCTAAATCGCCTTTACTGAGCGCACCTTCCATTACCTGCCATCCCCCAACAAAAATGGTAAGCAGCACACTCATACCGATTAGTCCCACCATTAAAGGCTGAAACAAGGCATCAACTCTTGCCAGTCCCAGCGATTGTTGCTTATATTCTTCACATTCCGCTTCAAAATAATTCGAAATACTTTTTTCGCGGGCATAAGCCTGAATCACCCTGATGCCTGAAAATGATTCCTGCGCAATACTGGTAAGGTTGCTCAGCTGCGCCTGAATGCGCTCGCTTCTGCGACTAATAATATTATTGACAAAATAGATGGAAAACGAGAGGATAGGCAATGGCAGCAGCACATACAGGGTTAACGTTGGGTTAATGCTTACCATCATCCAAATACCAAAACCGAAGTTGAACAGGAGGTTCATAAAATACATGAGCGCCGGACCAACATACTGTCGCACACGGCCAACATCTTCTGCTACCCTGCTCATTAAATCGCCCGTGTTATTTTTTTTGAAAAAAGCCGGAGTCAGCGTTTCATAATGTTTAAAAAGGTCGTTTTTTTGGTCATACTCAACATTTCGGCTCATTACGATGATGGTTTGACGCATAAAAAACATAAAAACGCCGCGTAATAAAGTTAAAGCAAGGAAAAAAAGTCCGCAGATGAGGACGCTATGATATACATCATTAGCCAACTCAGCATCATTTCCACCAATAATTGCGTCACTGTTGCGGTCAACAATATCGATCATTTCACCAATATAACGCGGAGCAATAACCTGAAAAGCGTTGGCCAGTCCCACAAACAGGGTTCCTGACAAGAGCAGCCACTTATATTTCCACAAATATTTATTAATCGATCGTAGTGCGCGCATAAAATGCAAAGCTATAAATCAATTGAAAAGTTTCTTGTCTTTATAACTTCTTCTATCTTTGCGCTGTTTAAAAAAAACAACGTTCATTTATGTCAAATACTTCTCTGCAACTGACCAATGGTGAAATTTTTTCCACGATGATGGAAATGCAACACGAACAAATGGTTTTTTGCACCGACAAAACTACCGGCCTGAAGGCGATTATAGCTATTCATAACACCACACTGGGGCCAGCTTTGGGTGGAACCCGTTTCTGGAATTATACGAATGAAGATGATGCAATTATTGATGTATTGCGTTTATCGCGTGGTATGACCTATAAAGCTGCAATCAGCGGATTAAATCTCGGTGGTGGTAAAGCGGTGATTATTGGTGATTCCAAAGCGCTTACCAATCGTGAGCCCCTGTTTAGAAGGTATGGTAAATTTGTTAACTCGTTAAACGGAAAATATATCACTGCAGAAGATGTTGGAACATCAACAGGCGATATGGAATTCATTAATATGGAAACCGAATCGGTAGCCGGCAAACCTGAGCAATTAGGTGGCGGTGGCGACCCTTCGCCGGTAACTGCTTATGGTGTTTATTTGGGGATGAAAGCTGCTGCAAAATATGCAAATGGCACAGACAACCTGAGCGGAAAACGTGTATTAGTGCAGGGTGTGGGAAATGTGGGTTATCATTTGGTAGAGCGTTTGGTTAAAGAAGGCGCTGTGGTAATGATTTCAGATATTAGTGAAGACAGGATAAAAAAAGTAACCAACGAATTTTCAGTTGAAGTGGTAGATAAAGATGCTGTTTTTGATACAAAAATGGATATTTATGCTCCATGTGCCCTTGGCGCGACGATTAATGATGATACTGTGGGCAAACTTACCTGCAACATTGTTGCCGGAGCAGCCAATAACCAGTTGAAAGACGAGCAAAAACACGGTATGGCGTTGATTGACAGAGGTATTTTATATGCACCTGACTATTTGATTAATGCGGGTGGTTTGATCAACTGTTATTCAGAACTTGAAGGTTACAACCGCGAAAGAGCCATGCAAAAAACAGAAATTATTTATCCGCGTGCGATAGAAATTTTTGAAATTGCCGCTAAAGAAAAAATTACCACACAGGCAGCCGCAAACCGCATAGCGGAAGAGCGCATACGTTTGGTAGCACATATTAACAGTAGATTATAATTTTATTTTAAAATATAAAGCGACATCAGTCGTTCAAACCACTGATGTCGTTTTTGTTTAAACCTAACCAATTTCGAAAAAGCCTGATAGGGCGACAAAAAACATCATTTAACTGTTAATTGACATGCTGAGTAGAAGAGGATTACGTATTAAGGCAATGCAGACATTATACATCGTTGCCAGTACAGAGCAAATGGATAGCAAAGCGGCTGTCAGGCAATTGCATAAGAGTATTTACAACTCGCATCAGGCCTACCTTTATTGTTTACATTTTATTACGGAACTCGCGCACCAGGTGGATTTAGAGGCGCATATCAAAAAAAATAAATACCTGCCATCAGAAGCAGATTTAACGTTTCCGGTTACTTTTTTTAACAATACGCTCATCAGAACACTGATGGACAATCAGTATTTCCAAAACAGGTTAAAAAAGGAAAAGTTATTGGATTGGGCAGATGAAGAGTATGCCAAAATTATTTACACGCAATTAAAAGATTTCCCGCCTTATATTGCTTATGCGCAATCGCAGCCCGATGTTGCGAAGGATAAGCGCATTGTAAAGGACATTTTTGAGGGCTTTTTACTCAAGAATGAGTACTTTGATGAGCACATGGAAAATGTGATCGGCACCTGGGCTGATGATGAGTTTATCGTTAAAGGCTTAATGGATGATTTTTTTAATGCCAAACAAATAGGAACTGAAAATGAACGCAACCTGTTTGATTTTTATATCACAGCAGAAGAGGAAGATTTTTCGGAAACCCTGCTTACAAAAACAATTTCGGAGGATAGTCATTACGACGAAATGATAAAACCCAAGTTGCAGAACTGGGAATTAGACCGTGTGAGTTTGATAGATAAGATTTTGATGAAGATGGCACTAACGGAGTTTTTGCATATTCCGACGGTACCAACCAAGGTTACGATTAATGAATATCTGGATATCAGTAAATTATACAGCACTCCGCGCAGCAGAGAGTTTATTAATGGTATTCTGGATAAGCTGATGAATGAGATGAAAACCAGCGGAATGATTGTGAAATCGGGTCGCGGATTGATAGAATAATAACAATTAACTTTGCAATATGAAAGCTTTATTTTTAAAATCAACCTTCATTGCTTTTGCAGTAGCATCAATGAGTTTAGTATCCTGTAAGGAACAAACTACTGATAATACTGTTGAAACCACAGCAGAAAATGCACGTGGTCTAGACAAAATTTCAACGAAAATTGTAGAAAATCCTACAGAAATAACTTTTGATCGTGATTTAAATGATTTTGGTGAAATTATTCAGGGTGAAAAAGTGCATACTGAATTTAAATTTACCAACACCGGTAAAAACGCTTTAATTATTACTGATGCACACGGATCATGCGGATGTACTGTTCCAGAATGGCCAAAAGAACCGATAGCACCGGGTGAGAGTGGTGTAATTAAAGTTCAGTTTAACAGTGCAAACAGAAGCGGACAGTTTAATAAAACAGTTACAGTAACTGCCAATACATTACCAAGCAGCAATACCATATTAAAAATTAAAGGAACCATTATTGTTCCACAAGACAAATAAAAAAATATTTAAAAACCAATAAAATCAAGTTTACATGTTAAATCGAATATTATTATTATCACCACCGGCGGAAGGGCAGGAAGCAGCAGGCAATTCAAGTATGATGAGTATCATCTTTTTTGCAGCTTTTTTTCTGATTTTATATTTTTTCATGATTCGCCCGCAATCAAAAAAAGCGAAAGAACAAAAATTATTTTTAACTGAAATTAAAGCAGGCGATAAAGTTGTTACCATTGGCGGTGTACATGGTAAAATAATTTCTGTAGAAGAATTTACTTATTTAGTTGAAGTAGATTCAAACACAAAAATTCGTTTGGAAAAATCAGCTATTTCGCTTGATTCTACCAAGGCCCTAATGGCGCGTAAATAATAACTAAACAGTTATCAATAATTGACATTTGGCAATCAAAATGCGCATGCAAAAAGTAATAAACGGGGCAGGATTGTAATTAGATTCTTTTCCTGCCTCGTTATTGCCTCTATGCTCTGGCTATTTAATGCACTTTCAGATGAGCATGAGGATGAAATTTATGTAAATTTGACCTACGAGCTTGCGCCTAATAAAACGAATGTAAATCGTTTACCTTCAAGGGCTGTATTGCAGGTAGCTTCAACAGGCTGGCAGCTTTTACGCGAGCAATTTAATACCCGTTCACTTACTATCGATTTAGCTGATTATAAAGAGGACAAAACTTTATTAACCAATCAGCATACAAAATTATTTAGCGATGCACTGCCGGAAGATATTCGGGTAAATCATATTTTTCCGGATACGCTCGACATGCATATTGCTACCAAATTAAATAAAAAAATTCCGGTAAAAGTTAGCTTCAGAGGCATTGCAGAAAACAACTGGTTAATTGATTCAGTGTATTATTATCCTGATTCAATTATTATTAGTGGTGCAGATAATATTGTAAATAAAATTAAATACTGGCCGACAGAAACCATTACGATTTATGATATTGATTCTATATTAAAAGGAGTGGCAATATTAAAACCTGCGCCGGAATCGAATATCAATATATCGGCAATTGCAGTAGCTTATGGTATTCGCGTTTACAAAATAACCAGTCAGGTATATGCACTCAATATCACTAATCCCAAAAACAGCGAAAAACAAATTGCGGTGCAAATTGAATGCGAAATTCCTTCGTTACACGTAGAAGAAACATCTGTTACTGACTTCGAAGTAACCTTGCTACCGATAGCACCTAAAGGCACTTACGCGATAAAATGCACAAAATTTCCGGACTGGGCACAAAATATTAATGTTCAGCCCGCGTTTATTTCAGTAACTTCAGCACAATGATGAAAATTGGCATAACGGGCGGTATTGGCAGTGGAAAAACTACTGTTTGTAAAATATTTGAGGTATTAGGTATTCCAATATATTATGCTGATGACCGTGCGAAAGAATTAATTCAAACAGAACCCGGTTTAATAAAATCTATCAAAAAATTGTTTGGTGATGATGTTTATGATGCCGAGGGTTTATTAGACAAAAAACGTGTTGCGTCTGTTGTATTTAATTTTCCGGAGATACTTGAGCAATACAATAAGATTGTACATCCCGCTGTTTTTAAAGATGCCGAAAAATGGATGTCACGTCACACACAATATGAATATGTAATTAAAGAAGCGGCATTGTTATTTGAATCGGGCAGTTATAAAAATCTGGATAAAATAATTTGTGTTACTGCTCCAATAGATGTTCGTATAGAGCGCGTAAAACTACGTGACCATGTAACTGAAGAACAGGTAAGGGCGCGCATGCAAAATCAGTGGTCGGAGGAAGAAAAAATTGTTTTAAGCGATTTTGTAATACACAATGATGGCGCTACTCCCCTTATACGACAGGTGTTAGCGATACATGAAAAAATCATGTTGTTTTCTGAATTATAATTTCCCTTTGTATTGTAAGCTTATAGAAGGCACTAATTGTGCAGGTGCATTTTCGGCATATAAAGCAGTATTAATTCCGGCGTTGATACCGATATTTTTTATCATAAATCCACCTTTTAATGCCAATCCGAAATATTTTAAATTGCTGTTATACATAGCAGTATAATTTGTGGTGCAATCGCAATCTGTTTCACTTTGAATCGGGTTTCTTAAATATCCTTCTACTGCAACATATAATATATCTTCAAATTTAAATCCGTATTCTATATCAGAAACTACTGCTGTTGCGTAATTATTATTTCTGATATCAGCACCTAAATAATATTGCAGCCACGACTTTGGAAACGACCACCCCGCTCCTATTCCGGGGCGAATGGAAAAACTATTGAATCCTGTTTGTAATCCATAAATATAATTGCGATCGGTTGAATTTAAACTCGTAATTAATGAAAAAGATAGCATCGGCTTTTCATCGTATATTTTATAAATGCCACCTAATTCGATATTACCGAAATAATTTAATTTTCCCGGTTGAAAACTTAACTGAGGTTGCATGGTTTCAAACGAGGCTCCGGTATATGCACTTTTTCCAACCATTTTATATGGAACAGTTGCCTGTAACGTTAATTTGTCAGTAATACCATATTGAGCAAACAATTGCACAGTTCTATCTGTAATATCAAACATTATCGGTGAAATTTCACCTTCTGCATTAAATGTATTTCTATAAGTATATGCCGACCAACCTACATTTGCATAAATGCCTTTTGCAGGTTGAGTCCATACTTGTGCAGAACCGATTTGAAAGCAGAATAACACGAAACAAAGCGCAACTATCCGTTGTATTAGCATATTTTTGCAGTTGTATCGTCAAAAATACATAACTAATTTTAAACCAAAACTATGACTGCTGCTACATTTGATTTACTGAAAGACCTTTTCTTTCTGCTTTTTTTCTATTTTGGGGCAGCATGGATGTGGGGTAAAATCAAATTAAAAGCTGCCGATCAGGCAAATCTGGAACGTATATTTGCCAGAAGTCGTAACCGATTTAAATGGTTATTTCTTTTAGGTGCGCTGCTGCTAACCGGACTGTTTATTTACCAGTATGCTTTTAATTAACCGGTAATTCAAATGGTAAATCAATTGGTTTGAGATCAACCATGTGACATTTTTCACAAAACTGAGGTGTTTTGTTTTCATACCATAACTGACGGAACTGACGGTAGCCGGGGCTGTTTAAGCAAGACATGATGCCATCATCAAAAACGTTTCCGAAATTGAGTTCTTTAGGAAATGGTTTGGCACAACAAGGTGTAGCATAACCATCCCAACTAATATAAAAATGTCCCCAAGGTAAATGACATTTTTTAAATTCATTTTTTGATTTAATATCCCAGATGGTCAGCTCAACATTTTTCACTTCATCTGCTTTTTCTTTTGCGCGTTTTAATTCGTTTTTAAAAGCATCGGTATGAAAAAAATCATAATAGCTGATATCATGAGCGGTAACTGCTGCAACATTAAATGGTGTTACATTAATGTAAGCTACCCCTAATTCACTTGCAATTTCTACAACTTCGGCCATGGTGAAATAATTTTCCTTAATGGCAACAAAATTGAACATTACATCTGCCCTTTTACCTTTACAGTATTCTACAATTTTTTTAACGTTATCGTAAAATAAAGGATATTCGCCACGTAAACGGACATTTTCGTAAACCTCACCTACGCCATCCATTGAAATTTGCAATGTATCCAAATGATCGGCAATATCTTTTACCAGTTCAACACTATTTGGCAGATGTGCATTTATGGAAATGGTAGTAATTATGCCTTTATTTTTTGAACGGATATATTTTAATGCTTCCGGTAACTGTTTGTATAATAAAGTTTCACCCAAACCGGTTAATCCAACTGAATCGATGTAAGGATATGTTTTGTCAATTATTTTTTTCAACTGCGTAATATCCATAAATCCCTTTTCCATTTCCTCACCGTATTGATATTCGCGCGGGCAGGTGATACATTTCAGGTTACAGTGATTGGTAACCTCCAGCATAATGGATGAAGGATGTGCAATTTTAGTACTGTTTATTTTGCGTAAATACCAGGCATAAATTTTATTGGAACTGTATAAAAAGAAGTTCATCCCGCCGGGTAAACTTTTCAGTCTGCGTAGTGCTTTTTTAATTCTTCGTTTGTTGATACCAAATGCCATGCGTCACAAAATTACGAATTCGAAGGCAGGTTATCACCTTAAAGCATGAACATCGGCGTCAATTGTTTAACTTTACCCATTATTTTAACGACTATGAACAAACTATATACCGCAATTATTTTAACGCTGCTCAGCGGCTCCCTTAGTGCGCAGCATACGTTTTCTATATGTGCAGTTGATCCGCTTACGGGTGAGGTTGGCAGTGCAGGTGCTTCCTGTATCGAAAATTCAAGAATTATTTCAGATGTTCATCCCGGTGTTGGTGTAGTGCACACACAGGCATATTACGTTGCTGGAAACCAGAATTATGCTGAAGATTTAATGAATGAAGGTGTTGCACCGGCTGCAATGATAGATTCACTGGTTGCCAACGATATTTTGGGAGATGCCAGTTATCGTCAGTACGGCATTGTTGATCTTGTTGACGGTGGTCGTGCGGCAGGTTTTACGGGTGAAAACTGTTTAGATTGGAAAGGAAATATTACAGGAGCAACTTATGCCATTCAGGGTAATATTTTGTTAGGCCCCGAGATTCTGGATAATATGGAAGCCAATTTTTTAGCGACAGAAGGAAATTTAGCCTGTAAGTTAATGGCTGCTCTGCAGGGAGCAAAAGTTCCGGGTGCAGATACAAGATGTACGGAATACAATATTTCTGCGCTTTCTTCTTTTTTAAAGGTAGCAAGACCAACGGATGAAATCGGCAATTTTATGTTAGATATTCGTGTAACGGATGTTTTTGGAGATAGTATCGACCCGATTGATTCCTTACAAACAATTTATGATGCTTTAGGCGGATGTGCTTTTAACGGTATTCCGGAAGCAAGTATAATTGCTCCAACAATTTACCCGCAACCATCAACTGCTGCAATTATTTTTCAGTTGAATAATTATTATAATTCGATATCAGTTTACGACCTTAATGGGGCTCTTGTATATACTGAAAATATAAGTGGTAAAAATTCGATTACTATTAATTGTATCGACTGGGTGAGTGGTATGTATTTTTACCAATTAAGTTACGCGAATGGTAAAAGCAGTGGGAAAATATTAGTAGAAAATTAAACTAATCCGCAAATTAATTCTGCAACACTTAACAAATGATGTTGTGCAGGAATAATTACATTTTCAATACCCTTATTTTTTAGGTAAGCTGCTGTTGTTGCACCTATGGCAATAACCATTTGGTTTTGCGTGATGGTATTTTGCAGTAAATAACCGTCTACATTTAACGGGCTGGTAAATACCAATATATCTGCTGCTACCGGTGAAATTGCATACGGATGATTGTCGTAAACCGGTACAAATTGTGTATGTGCAAACAAATTAATTTTATCCTGTAATGCAGTCTGGCGATAGGCTGCAGCCGGAAATACCACCCTTGTATGTTTTGCAATATGTTCAAATTGCGTAGCCATATTTTCAATTGAACCCTCGCCAACAAAATCAACAACATAACCAAGGTCATTTAATGCTGCAGCAGTTGCTTCGCCAATGGCGGCAAATTTAACAGCAGGTGAAACAGATTTAACCTGATTGAAAAAATGAAATACGGCATTTTTACTGGTAAAAAATAACCAGTCCGGTTCAATTTTAAATTCAAATGGCATTGGCCTTAATTCAACACATGGCAATCCTAAAACACTTAATCCTTTTTGATGTAAAACTGAATATGTAGTACTTCCCTCAGGTATTTCCGTTGAAATAAAAACGGTTTTATTATTTTTTTGTGGTAATCGTTTAAATATTTGTTGCGCAATTTCTTCACCGTTGGTACCGCGCATAAACATACGGTTTACCGGTAAATTTTTGTCGGTGGTTTGAGATGCCCATACTTGGAAAACAGCACCCTCTTTTTTACAAAAAACACCTAATGGCATATGACAGCCGCCATTAAATAAATTCATAACGCGACGTTCAATATAAATACGTTCCGCAACATCAGGATGGTTAATTTTAGATAAAATCGGCAATATAATATCATCATTTTCACGACACTGAAAAGCAAGAACCCCTTGAGCCGGAGCCGGAATTAATTTTTCCGGATTCAGCTGAACAGCATATAAATCGGAAATATCTAAATTTAATCGGTGTACACCGGCATATGCCAGCAAAATGGCATCAAAATCGCCATTGCGCAGTTTATTGATGCGGGTTGGTACATTTCCTCTGATATCGGCACAGGTAATATCCGGTCTGAAAAACTTTAACTGTACATTTCTGCGTGAAGATGATGTTCCAACAACAGCATTTTCTTTGAGATGAAATTCTTTGAGTAAATCAACTTTTTCTTTTCTGATTAACAATAACTCAGCCGGTGATTCACGATAAGAAACGGCTCCAATGCATAATCCCGGAGTGGATTCAGTAGGTAAATCTTTGTGAGAATGTACGGCAACATCAATATCGCCGCTTAATAATGCATCTTCAATTTCTTTCGTAAAAAAACCTTTGCCTTCTAATTTTTCGAGACTAAGATGTTGAATTTTATCGCCTTGGGTTTTAATTATATTGATTTCAGATGCAAATCCCTGTTCCAATAATTGACGTTGCAAAAAATGGGCTTGCCATAATGCCAAATCACTTCCTCTGGAACCAATAATAATTTTTTGCTGCATAAATGAACTCAATGTTTATGGCGGGATGCTTCTTTGCTGGATGCCATTGTGAGTGCAAGGTATTTCTTTTCCATGTAATCGAGCAATTTATCCACTACTTCTTTCGCGTGATTATCGAGTGTTGCCATTTCCTTTGCATATACCTCATCCACTGCCTTACGTCTGATTTCATTGAGTTTTAACGGAATAATACTATGGGCTTTTTCAACCATACGTTCTACATAAGCAGCCTGAAACTCTTTAACAAATTCATGCACTAGATGTTTTGCTTTAATTACCTCTGCTTTTCTGGAAGAGAGATTTTTTTGAGCAATAGAACGCAGATTATCGATTTTTATATACTCAACATTAAAATTGGTAATTATTTCCTCTTCAGTATCTAAAGGGATAGCCAAATCAATAATTACTTTTTTACTATTATCGTTACCAATTAAATTTTTATAAATAGCAGTGGTAATTTCTTTTTTTGCTGAACCGGTTGAAGTAATAATTACATCAAAACCGCCTGTATAATTGGGTAATTCAGATAAACTATAAGGAGTACCTTTAATATTCGATGCCAATTTTTCTGCATTAGCCAGCGTGCGGTTAAACACAGTAAAATTATGGAAGCCCATATCAATAAGATAGGCTGACATATTGGTAATGGTTTCACCGGCGCCAATTAAAATAAATTTTGCATGAGCAGGTAAGGCAAACTTTTTTAGTTGTAAAGCGGCAAGAGAAACAACGGAAACCGGCTTTTCAGCAATTTTTGTTTCCGAATATATTTTTTTAGCTGCAGGTATCAACATTTTCATGGCGAGGCGAATGTCATCACCGGTTAAATGCATTTCATTCGACTCTTCATAAGCCACACGCAACTGACGAATAATTTCCCGCTCTCCTACTACCATTGAATCTAAAGAAGCACTTACCTCACATAAATGTTCAAGTGCTTGAGGACCCTCAAATAAATTGGTATTTACTGCATTACAGGCTTCAAATCCGGGATTTACATTTTTAAAAAAATTGGCTGTAAAACTGTTATTTATGGTCTGATTGGTAGTAAAAAAATAAGTAACACGATTGCACGTATTCAAATACATCAACTCATCGAGCTGCATATTTTGTTTTATAAACCGCAATTTTTCCGCTAAAACCGGAGAAGATTTATCCGAGTCTATGATATAATGCTTTAACTGTTCAACCGGAACATGTTTATGCGTTACTGTTAATACTTTATATTGATTCACCGTAGTTCTGAGTCTAAAAACGTAACCTAAAATGGCGCCACAAAATTCCCCAAGTATGTCTTCAAAATTGTCATAAAATTGTCATAAGGACATTTCTGTGACAGATATCTTTCCACTTTAGGGTGTGGACTATTGTATATACGAAATCATTGGGAATGCGGTTTATTCGTGGAGTACCGTTATTGCGGGTGCGATGGCAACATTACTATAATTGCCGCTTCTGTCGCGGAGTTGAATTTCGAATAAAACAGTTTCTGAATCGGCATCCGGGTTTACGAGGATGGTATTGTTTAAAGTAACCTCCAACTCACCCTGAATAGCAATATCAGCACCTTCCGGGGCTAAAAGCGGGACGAAAAACGATTCAGTAAGTGGAATTCGGGGGTCGGTTACATAAAGTGACACTGAATCGGGGTAATTAAACCCTAAATCGCCATTACCATCTTCATAATGCACAATAAATACAATAGAATCAGCAAGCGCTGTAACAGTGGCAGGTGTTGCAGAAATTATCTCAATATAAGGGATGTCGCTCATTGGCGGGTTGATAACATCATCATCCTTTTTGCATCCGAGAAAGGCAATTGCAACAAGAAAAAATATGCTTGTTTGTTTTATCATTGAATAACAAATGAAAAGTAACCTATGATATATAATTGCGAATTGTCCGGAATTTCAGTCATAAAATCATGTGCATTATCCTGAATATAAGCACGCATGAAATATAATTTACCCGGTTCAAAGTCATCAGCATTAATTGTAAAATGATGCCAGTAAGTAACCTCTACCGTTTCATCATAAAATACCGGTCCGTAAAACGGAGCAAAATTCGGTTCCAGTTCAAATTCAAGTTCTGTGTAGCCGGTATTCATAAACATATCCTGACTAATTCTTACTTTATTTTGCACTAAGGTAGAAGGCATTTGATAGACACCATTTTCATCTGTATCATAAATGCCAT
This sequence comes from Bacteroidota bacterium, assembly GCA_016706255.1. Taxonomy (NCBI): domain Bacteria; kingdom Pseudomonadati; phylum Bacteroidota; species Bacteroidota bacterium. The sequence continues at coordinate 488,527 of JADJJZ010000029.1, forward strand.
ACCAAAATTCAACTGTAGCACCTAATGGAATTTCTACAGGCGAAGAAAAATCATTTCTGGTAGTATCTATTCGCATTCCGGTGGTGTCATTTAAATAGGCAATATAACCGAAGGTTGTTGGTTGAAAATCGGCGAGCGTTGGAGACTGGCCGAATACATCGGGTGCACCATTTAAAATCCATTGTGTGATAGCTGCACGTTCTTCAGGATAAAGCGTGTCATATAATGGCATACGACCCAGAATTTCGTCCTCAGTGGTAATACGTTCATGCAACCACGACATAGCAGTATCACCCGGAATAACACGGTAGGTAAAAGTACCTTCATCATTATTTTTAATCACCGGTGCATAGAGTAAAGTATTATATGCGCTTTGCACCGTTCTGAAATCCGGTTCAAAAGTACCGTCATGGCAACCGGGAACAGCGCAAGTTTTACTAAAAATGTAAGTATGTAAACCTAAAAAACTTGTTGAGTCAATTGGAATATCATCCAATACACCATCGCTATAATCAATTGTATCAAACGGATTAAACGGAATGTCCGGTTCAATGCGAATAATTTCTTTTTTACAGGATATAATTATCACTATAAAAAAAGCAAGCGTAGGAATTATGAAATTGAGTTTTTTCATATTATGCAAATGCGGCTTCTAAAACATTACCTGATAAATATCCACCCGGAATACTGTCTTTAAATCCTAAAATGTGTGCAATGGTTGGAACAATATCAATTGTTTCACCAACAGGAACCTCTTCAGTACCCACAACCAATCCCTGATTTACAACAGATGGCGGACCAACAATTAAACTGAAAATAGACCTAGAATTTTCATCGCCGGTATGATCGTAAGCAAATAATCCGTTTGCATCAGCAATTGCATTAGGTGATGCATTTCTGCCATGTTCAGGAATACAAATCATGATGGTATCATTAGCAAGTATCGGGTCGCTTTGAATTTTATCCCATAACCAACCCACACCATAATCTGCACGATGCAAATAAGATGCATATTCGCTAAAATTAGTATGACAGATATCGAGATTAGTTGTATTGATTACCATTAATTCAGGATGGAATTGTTGCATTACTTTCCAGGATACCGCAATATTGGATAAATCGCCTGTAATTTGATCTAATCCAACACCTGCAGGTAATGGCCACTCAATTGGAATTACACCCTTAATCACTTTTAAAATAAAATCCTGAATTGCCTGTTTATCATCTGCTGAATTATAAATACCCGGAATATCGGTTACACTGCGATTAAAATTGCTGTTTAAAAATGATTTAATCGAATTTAATCGCGCGAGTTCTTCAGGGTGCATGGTATTTAATGTAGAAAAATAATCCATACCTAAATAGCCGAACGTAGTTTGCGGACTTAAATAATTTGCTCCGTATTGGGCACCATAAAGTGGGTCGAGACTATAATTTAAATTTACATAAGGACCTAAATCCAGTGACATCCACCAGGCATTTAATGCAGTTTGTTGCGGGTCGTTATGTTTTCTGTAATATTCGAATAAAGTTGGCGTAGCAGGATTCGCATACAAGTTTAAACTATCCGGCGTATAATTACCGGTAATTACAGCAGTATGCCCGTTAAAGTGACCTGTTGGCCCACTGGCGTAGCGCATGTGTTTAAATAACGTTCCTTTAGTAACTAATGGAGCCGGAACCACCGGATCCCAAACATCATACACTAGGTTATAAGCGGGTGATGCACCATTCAGCATATTACGCATAATATTACCTGAAGGTCCTGCAGCCTGATTTACTAAATACTGTTGTTCCACAGATTCCTGGTTTCTTATGCCACCGCCAAATACAACTAACACAACATGATTTGCGAGTCGCATGCCGGAGCTGCGAAATAGTGTTCCTGCAGGCAGTATATAAGGTGATGCAATCATTCCTGCTGCTGCAAGTGACGTATTGCGTAAAAATTTTCTTCTGTTCATTTAATTTATTATTCAGGTTATGCTGAAAAAAATATTTTAATAAAACATATATTCATTACTTAATAAAAAGGAACGATACACATCAATCACAGTTATATCCGGGTCTGATTCAATTAAATTTGCCAGTCCGTATTTTTCATATTCTGTTGGATTACGTAAATAAAATCGTAAATAACAATCTAATATAAATTGATCAACATCATCGCGCATTTCTGCATTATTTGGAATATTGGCAACAACTACCGGATCTTTTAACATTGCGTTAAGAATCATCTCATTAACCAGTGTTTTATCACCAATCGATAACCTATAAATAACAAGATTATCTAGCATATTAGAAGGTATGCTGGAATAATAGAGATTGCTGTACAAACTGGAAATATATTGTAATGGTGTTTTTAATCGGTCTTTTTCAGAGTTCGACTGATACACCGGTACTGTATCAATTTGATAGATGATATTATCATATACCACCTCTTCCACTATTTCGCGTTTACATGCAACAAGTGTAGAGCTGATAATCAGCAGTGCAAGTATTAATTTGCTGAACTGATATGAATGTTTAAAATCCTGCATATTCTTCAGAAGTTAATAATTCAAGTTTAACATTTTCAAAATCGTCTTCCGCCTGAATTTGTAAGGCTGCGGTATTCATTTCTTCACTATTTGGCAAACGTGCTAAATATGTGCTGTAGGCCTCAATGGCCTGACCCTGATAAAATTCAAGTTAATGAATTAGGATATCTATAAAATCACCTTTACTACTACCCTCTTGTAAAAACAAAGTTCCGGTTCCGCCGTCAACAATATTAACGCCTTGCAATTTTTCATCATCTGTAGGATATCGATGCAGCAAATTAGTAAAACAGGAAATAACAAAGTTTTCACTGCCCATATTTACCTGGTCATAAAAGTAATTATCAATATATCTTCTGAAATATTCTGTTACACCAATCGTGCCACTGTAAAAATCGGTATGGGCAGTAGACAATAATATTAATCGGTTATTTTCAAATGTATAATATAAAACTTCTGTTTCGAGGCCTGTGTCGTTCAAAAGATCAATAATATAAACCCAGTAATCGATTTGTGATTGCAATGAAAATGTGTCAAGATTTACTAACAGTCGTTGAGATGTAAGCAGATTAAAATTTTTGTAATAATCCCATTGACTTAACATTTCTGAAACAATTACTTCTCTTGATTCAACCGAATAGGCATTAGATTTCAGGTATTCTACATTATCAGTTATTTCTGACTCTGTTGCAGCCCTGCCAAATAAGTCGATGTATAAGTTATTGATGTAATTATTAAGGGTAATCTCAGCAACACCATCAATGGGTGGCGCAACATTGCCGTCAACAATAAGGTCCTCATGAACAATGGCATCCTTAGAGCAGGATACAACCAAAGCAGATACTATAAGCAAAAACAGGTAATTCGTCCGGTGCATGTATAGTTGTTTATAATAATTCTAAACAAAATCTTGTGTGGGTTTCCGGAACGGTATCAAATATAGCGAAAAAACGTAAACTCCAAATAAGTTAGTATGCTGAGAATGAAATTTTTATAAAATAAAAAAACGGCTCACCGGGAGCCGTTCTCTTTTCATACTTGTGCTGGTTCTTGAACCGAAATTCAGCAAAAGCATCGTTGTATATCGTGTAGTTACTTTTACGTTTATTAATAATTGCTTAACGTAAAGTTGTTTTGTTTTATTTGATAGTTCAAAAGTATAATGAATCGGTACGTTGTACAAGTGTACTCATCCACAACTTTGTACACAGCGTACAATTTTGTACTCAGCGGCCTGAAACGTACGTCGCATAAGGTTTTTACAAATGTAATTTTAATGTGTACTAATAAGTTGTACACGCTTATAAATAAAATTATTTTTTAAACCCTGAAATCTGGGCATCGATACTAAATTTACCGGGTCCGATAATCATGATAGTAATAAATACAATCATCATTTCAAATGGATACGCATTAAAATCAGAAGCGCTGTGACCGGCTATAAATGCAACTAACATTGTAAAGGCTAGCATAAAGGCAGAAATTCTGGTAAACAAACCAAGCATTAAAAATACGGAGCCGAAAAATTCAGCAAAAGCGGCCATAAAGCCCCAGAATACCGGTGCAAAATGGATATGCATGATTTCCATTTGTGCCCCTAGCTTACTCCATCGTGAAGGATCCGCAATTTTATCAAATCCGTGATTATATATAAATGATGCCCCTAAAACTATTCTTAAAAATAAAATTCCAAAGTTAAAATAGGTGGCATTCGCATTAAATAAAAACTTCTTCATAAGTAAACAAAAATAAACATACATTAAAAATGATAAGCCAAACCAAACCCAAAGGAATTAGCAAACGTGACACCAAAGGTGTTGCCAACATAATCATAAGAACCATCTTCCCGTTTTAATTTAACGGTGGAATATCCTATTGAACCATAATAAATTTCTAGCGCAATTGCCGGTGTAAGCATAATAGATGCTCCGGGACCTATTCCAATATCCAGTGTTGTCAATTTATCGGTAATAACGTCTTCGTACCCATTATTATTTTCATCGTATGCATAATAATGATCCTCATAAGTGCCAAAACCCATTCTTATACCCAATCCGCTCCATAGTTTTATCAGTTCGCCATCCAGAAAATAATAACGCAATAATATTTCAGGATTAATTGTTGAATTAATATCTGTTAACTCAATGGGGGCATAATTATTAGTACTGGCAGCCCTGGAATAACCTAATCCTAAACCTACAACAAACCTGTCTGCAATAAAATATCCGCCAAATACACTAATGGAAAAATTCGTGGAAGCTGTTTGGTTGGTATCAGTTGATGATATGCCTTCAGCATTACTCATCGAAAAATAAAGGGCACCTCCCGCTAAAATATCACCTTTAGCTGTTTGTGCAGATAATGCACTGTGGTTCATACACAACCAAAGTGTAATGGTAAAGCTTACCAATTTTAAGGGATACTCCAACTTATGTGTTAATAATTTATTTTGAGAATAGTCGTTAAGATTTACACTGATTGCATGCATGATAACAAAAGTTAAATAGTAATAAATAGTTGTCGTTGTATTACAAATATAATGGACAAAAATTAAATACTACTACATTACTGTTTATCAATATATTAGAAAAGGCATAAATGGTGAATTGACCCTGAGCATTAATACCATCAGCGTTACTGCACTATCAGTGTATCATAAACAGAACCATAAGCGCACCATATTCCGAGACCACCATTAATGTTTGTTTGCACAATTGTAGCCGATGAAAACGGACCATCAGAACCACTGTCAAATTCAAGTGTACGGTAGAAATCATATGTTGGGAAATCGATACTGCACCATTTCAAAATAATGGTATCACCCACTTTAAAAACGCCATATGGATTTATTGAAAAATCTTCTGTTGGATTATAACCGCGGTCCACAGTAAAATTAAACGATTGCCCGTTAATTAAATTGTCATCAAAAACAGAAGAAAATCCCGGATAAAAAGCTTCTTCATTTTGTTTGGTGAAATAGCGATAAAAATTACCCTGAGGTTCCGGCTCAGTAAGTGCAATGTATAAACGAACAAGTGAATCAACATCAGGATTCATATCCGGAACATAATAAATAGAATCAGGTGGAACAGGCGGATAAAGTGTTGTGCTTGAAGTAAGCACCTTATCTTCATAACTGATATTTAAGGTATATGTTTTACCAACTTCACCTACAAAGGCAGGCGTTCCTGCAAATATATCGGGCACGGTATATAAACAAAAATTGACTGCAAACGAACCTGTAGAATCCAACTCAAACCCTAAAAAGGCCGCCACCAAAGGCATTAGTTCTTCAGGTATTTCATCGAGACAAAATTCAACCAGCTCAACACTATTAACACCGTCGCTTACCGTAACTGTTGCATCATGTACATAAAATGCATCCAACTCATTAAAATTAACTTCACCATAAAATGGTACAGTTGATGTTAATGAAATAATAGGTGGTAAACCCGGCTCAATTGTACCTTCTACAACAATTTTTGGTTCAGGAGCAGGTAGGTCTAAAGTAATATCAGTTGTGCAGGCACTGAATAAACTGATCACTACAGTAAGTCCGAAAATATATTGATATCTGTTAATTAATTGCATAAAATTTTTTGCTGATTAAAATTTAAAATTCCATGTTACACTCGGAATAATTGGAAAAATGGAAACTTGTTTTGCTTGAACATCAACTGAACCATAAGCAAAATCACCTTCCCATGTGGTATAAATAAAGTATGGATTTTTTCTCGAATACACATTATATACTGAAAAATTCCAACTGCTTTCAAATTTTTTACCCGGTTTATTATTCAGGGTTGCTGATATGTCCCAACGGTGATAAGCCGGCATTCGGTAACCGTTTCGCGGACCGTAATCTGTTTGTAATTCACCACCAATTACATAAAAACTTTCAACAATTGTGGTTGCCTGGCCGGTTGCATAAACAAAAGTGGAAGAAAAATCCCATCTGTCGCTGAAATTATAAATCGCCACAATTTCTAAATCATGTGTTCTGTCATATTTAGTCGGAAACCAGCTTTTACCGGTTTGCAAATCATCAAACTGACGTTCTGTTTTCGATAATGTATATCCGATCCAACCATTAAATTTACCTTTTGCCTTTTTAATAAAAAATTCAGCTCCGTAAGAACGTCCGCGTCCAAAAACAAAATTATCTTCAATATCGGTGCCTAATTCAGGCACATAACCATCGGCATATTCAATTTGATTTTGTAAATCTTTATAATAAACTTCAATGCTGGTTTCAAATTTATTATCAGCAAAATTCCTGAAATAACCCACAGAATATTGGATACCAATTTGTGGTTTAACCTTTTCGGAACTTGGAATCCATAAATCGGTGGGTAAAGTTGATGTGGCACTGCTAACTAAATGGATATATTGATTGGTATAGGTAATTCCCACTTTAACAGAGCTTTGCGGGTCAAGTATGAAACGTGCATTAAATCTGGGTTCCAGGCCATAATAGTCGGCAATTATATCACCCGGGCCATAATAAACCGTATCTAAAATTGTTTGATTATCAGCAGCGTAAATAATATCATTATAAGGACCAACTTGTGCAAAATAATTTCCACGCAAACCAATATTTACTTTTAACCGGTCGGTAATATCAAATTCATCCTGAATATAAATACCTGATTCGTGTGCATATTTATTGCTCAATGTATCGGTACTAAATTCCACATCATCAAAACTTCCTTGCGCAGAATAAGGTGTGAAATTGTGAAAAATATAATTTGCACCAAATTTAATTGCATGATTAGAGCCTGGATAATAATCAAAATCTACTTTACCATTCCAATCGCGCACACCTGAAAATAAATTAAAATTAAAATCCTGAAACTGGCTTTCAACTGAAAAATCAAAACTGTTATAAATGGCACTTACATTCATAAACAACTGGTCGCTGAATAAGTGATTCCATCTTGCAGTACCTGTTGCATTACCCCAGGGAACAGTTACATTCAGTGAATTATCCGGCGCTGAGTAATTAAAAATGTCCTGACCAAAATAACCACTTAAAAATATCCTGTTTTTATCGTTGAATTTATAATTCATTTTGGTATTCAAATCATAGAAATAATAACCATTACCCTCAAAATCTGTTCCTTTTAAAAATGGAGTAACCAATGCATCGATATATGTTCTTCTTGCTGAAATAATAAAACTGGATTTATCTTTTACAATTGGCCCCTGCAAGGTTAAACGCGAAGCAATTAAACCAATACCACCTTCAGCCTGATATTCTTTATTGTTACCTTCTTTCATCTGCACATCAACCACACTGCTCAATCTGCCACCATATTGTGCAGGCATCCCTCCTTTTATGAGCGTAACATTTTTAATAGCATCCGAATTAAATACACTAAAAAAACCGAACAAATGCCCGGTATTATAAACAACTGCTTCATCTAAAAGAATTAGGTTTTGATCGGGACCACCTCCGCGCACATAAAAACCGGTGTTCCCCTCGCCTGCCCCGCCTACGCCCGGTAACAATTGAATTGTTTTTAAAATATCTACCTCTCCGAATAATACAGGTATTGTTTTTATCTGCTCAATATTTAATTCAACAGTTCCCATATCTGTGCTTTGCACATTGGCATCTGAACGTTCATCCTCAATCACTACTTCCTGTAATACTTCCCCCTGTTTTAAAGAAATATTGATCCGCTGGTCCGAATTTAGAGCAACAGTTTGAACCTGATTTTCATACCCAATATAGGAAAACACCACTTCATAAGTGCCTTCAGGCAGGGTCATGGAGAAGAATCCATACACATTTGTGGCCGTTCCTACAATAACATCTGCTTTCACATAAACATTGGCTCCAATCAGGTCTTCACCCGTTGCTGCATCTTTAATGTAACCGCTTAATGTATATTTATTTTGAGCAAAAATCAGGATGGGGCCTATTAGCATCCACAGTAAAATAATTGTCTTTTTCATTTGTTAGTGTAATAACGTTGCAAAGTAAGAATGAGTTTACCGAATCACGAAATAATTTCGATGAAAGGAATATAAACACGTATGAACGGTAAATATTTTCAGCATTATTCATACAACGCCCGCAACGTCAAAAAGTTACATCTTGCCGGGCTTATAATTTTTCATGGTCGTATGGGCTACATTCAGCACATCACTAAGTGTAGAGGGCAATACCTTTTGTAAATTTACAGTAGTCCAACCCTGTAAACCCCATTTATTCGGGACAGGGAATATAACAGTATCATCAAAGGCACAAAAAACAGACTGGTCCACCTTGGTTAATTTAACATTAAGTGACAGGCCATCCGCAGCCATTGTGGCAAATATGCGTTTATTGGTTTTAAAAGCAGTACGGTCAAAATGTGGGGCGGAGGTCACATCCGCCAAGGCTAATATTATTTTTGAACATGCAGCAGCCGATACCATTATTTTTGTATGAAGTTTTTTTCAAGTAAAGAATAAACAGCTGAATCGAGGAACTTTCCTTCAAAATAATAATCTTCAACATAATAAGCTTCCCTAATAAATCCGTTTTTTTCAAGAATTTTTATAGAAGCATTATTTTCTGGATTCACTACCGCTTCAATAGAATGAATGTTTAATTGTTTAAATCCGAATTCCACCACTAATTGTATTGCTTCAAACATGATTCCTTTACCATGAAATTCAGGCAATAATAAATAACCGATTTCTGCGCGATAATGTTCTTTTTTGAATCTATAAAACCCTATGGTACCTATCATACGCATATCGTCGGCCAGACAAATTGCCCAGGTTATACCTTCGTTATAGGTTAAATTGTCCATTATTTTTTCAATCAACTCTACTGCATCGTGCACAGTTTTAGCAAGTGGTTTATCGATATAACGCATTACCACTTCACTTGAGCGTAATTCATATAACGCATTTGCATCTTTAATGGTGATTTGACGCAATATCAGCCGCTTACCGGTTAATATAGGGAATGGATTAAAATTAAGTTCTAGCATAAATTCAAATAGCCGTTAAAAATACGGATAATCGTTTCAAACGGGATTATTATTTTGTGAGATGAACTATTTGACTAAAAATTTTTGAGATTCGGTATAAACATCACCAACCAATTTAATTATATACATACCTGTAGCGAGAATATTTAAATTGTTAAAAAATACAGGAATCACTTTTCCATCGGTCATACTAATTTCCTGTGTATATAAAATTTGTCCGGCTATATCATAAATATATACATGCGCATCACCGGTTTCTTTTGCCGTTATAAAAATAGAAACAACATCAGCTGCCGGATTTGGCATTATCGAAATCATTTGATCTTCAGGTAAATCTATACCTTTAACAGTGAGATAAGCCTTCGCGAAATTCGGAATGCCATAACCCATATTATTATCTGGATTATCGGCTTGTGAGGCAGTACTTTGAATGATTTCCAATACCTGCATATTTGTTAATTCAGGAAATGCCGACATAAAACTGGCACATGCTCCGGCTATCAGGGGACTGGAATACGAGGTTCCATTTCCATAATACACCACACCGGTTTGATCCATCACGGCAGTTCCTGCACCCTGACCGGCAACGTTGGGTTTTATTCTTCCGTCGGCGGTTGGCCCCTGTGAACTAAAACTCACATAATTTCCATTTAAATCAACTGCACCAATAGTCATAATACTATCGGCATCTGCCGGAGCACCAATAAAATTCCAATCTTCGTCACCACTGTTTCCTGCGCTGTTGCAAACCAAAATACCGGCCGCTGCCGCTCTATCTGCAGCAATTGTAGCAACGGTAGTATTGCCATCCATATCAGCATAGGTATGGTCTTCTGTTATGGTATCAAATGTGGTATATCCTAATGATGAATTAATAATATCAGCGCCAATAAAATCAGCGTATTCTGCTGCCTGCATCCAATAATCTTCTTCCACTACCCTTTCGCTATCAACAACCTCAGTTCTGAATAAATAATATTCTGCATCCGGTGCACTGCCAATATATTTTCCGGGCTCATCAACAGCCATTATACTTAAAACATTGCTGCCATGTGTACTTGAAATATATACCTGATCATTATCATCCGGAAAATTAATTGTTTCAACTATTTGATTTTTATCACGTAAACTTTGAAATCCAATTCCAAAATCAACACCATAAAATCCACCATCTAAAACGGCAATTTTTATGCCCTGACCCCTGTATCCAAGATTATGCAAAAAATCAACATCAATCATGTGATTCTGATTAAAAGCGCCGCCATAAGAAACAGCATCATCTAAAGTTGTGCGGTAAAAAACGGTATTGTCGACAGGAATTCCCGTATCATCAATTAATTGATAGCGTTTAACTTTTTCGATTTTACTTACAAATGGCAATAAAGCAATTGTAGCAAGTAATGTTTCATCGTGCACTGATATACTCACTGCATTTAACCATCTGCTTTCAACGGTAACAGTAGCGCCAGCATCCTGCAATTGTTTCACGTAATCAACATTCACAGGTAAATCACTTGTGTTTATGGCGATATGCATTTTTGCTCTGCGCTGAATTGCAGCATCACTTAAATACACTTCAGGGTGTTCAACGGAATAAACAGAATTATTTTTATCAGTAAAATAAACCCAATATTTTTCTGCACTCGATTGAGCATGAACTAAAACTGAAAAAGTAATAATTGATATAAAGAGGAGACTGATTTTTTTTATCATAATACATCAATTAAGCTATTCAACAAAAACAATTCTACTTTGTTTAAAATTATTCCCCGTGAGCGAAAACAGATACACACCGGGCGCAAAGTTTTTGCGGGTATCGATGGTAAATGAATTATTCATTGCAGCGTTCAGATAAATTTTTTCTTCATACATCAAGGCGCCATCAATATTAAAAAATTGCATTAAAGCCGGCTGATTTATATTACTTTGAATCAACACATTAAAAAATGCACTTGCAGGATTTGGTAAAATATTAAAAATATCTACTGTTGTGGTATCAATAATTGTTGTATCACCGGTTGTATCAACTACTGTAGTATCAGTTTCTGACAATAAAATATCATAAGCCAAACCAAAATTCGGAATGCCGTAACCCATTGAATCATTAGGCGTTAGATATAAATGTGCACTACGCTGAACGGCATCTATAATTTCCATATTGTTTTTAGCAGGAAACGCTTGCCATAAACTCGCACATGCGCCGGCAATTAATGGCGAAGAAAAACTAGTGCCTCCTAAATAATTTACATATCCTGCCGGATCCAATACAGCAGAACCTGACGCCAACGCCACCACATTTGGTTTTAAACGTCCATCAAATGTTGGTCCGTATCCACTGAACGCAACGTGTATTCCCGCCGTGTCAACACCACCAATTGTAAATACACTATCACCATCTGCAGGCATCGAAACATAATGCCATGATGCAGCACCTTCATTACCTGCACTATTACAAACTAAAATACCTTTTGATGCAGCCAAATCACCCGCTTTGGTAACAATTGTAGTATTACCATCTAAATCTTCATAAGTATGATTTTGACCCGGATCATCGAAAGTTGTATATCCTAATGAGGAGTTAATGATATCTGCACCCACACTATCTGCTTTTTCTGATGCAGCTAACCAATAATCTTCTTCTACAACATATTCACTATCGGCAATTTCAGTCCGGAATAAATAAAAATTTGCATCAGGTGCTGAACCTGAAAATGTATCAGCAACATCTCCGCCAATTACACTCATTACCCAACTGCCATGTACGCCGGAATAAATATTAAACACTTCATTATTGTGGTCAGGGAAATTACGCACACCAAGAATTTGACCTTTATCCCAAAAACTTTGAAATAACGTTGCTGTATCAACACCAAAAAAACCGGCATCAATTACTGCAATTACCATATCGCCACCTGTAAATCCTAAATCGAGAACGGTATCCAGATTTATTTGCTCAATTTGTTTAGTTGCATAGCCGAAAATTCCGGTTACATCAGTAGTTGATGCCGTTCTGTAAAATACATTATTATTATATGGCAGATTATTTTCATCTTCCCTAATCATTTTTTTAACCGGTGTTATGCTTTGCACAAAATCCAATTGACTAACCACCGCAACCTGCTCCTGCGTTAAATTTGCGCTAATTGCATTTAACCATCTTGATACAACAATTGGTTGAATATTTTGCGTCTGCAAGGTCTGAATATAATTTTCATTTACAGGAAAATCGGTAAATGAAATAGCAATATCATAACGTGTTCTTCTTTCGATAGCGCGTTGTGATAAATATTGTTCGGGTGCATTTTTAAATGTTGAAGTATTGCCTTTATCGGTAAAATAAATCCAGTATTTTGATGTAATTACAGTTTGTTCCGGTAATAAAACTGCTTTCCCTTCAGCAACATTTATCTGCGCATAAAATAATTGAAATGAAAAAATACTAATAATAAAAAGGAGTAATTTTTGCTTCATCGTTGTATAAATAACTTATTAATTAAAATCTATTATTCTGAGTTTGACACTATACCCGCATTCCACCCGCTCTGTCCAGGGACAGCTTGGGCAGGTTAAATCCTGTGTATAATAATGATAAAAATCCTGTTGAATTAATCCGACATTTTCTGCATAAATTTCTTCAGCATAATCAAACCAAATTAAATTGGAATCACCTTCCTGAATTACTTTAATGGTATTATCAAAATTAAATCCGTTTAATGAATAGGGCAATCCTACATTTTTATAAGTGTATTCCCAATCTTCATAAAAATCCAACTGATTACAATCTTCCGCAACGGGAATATCTTCTAACCCACCTAAATATACATTACCTGCCCAGTTGGTTTGTTCTTTTACAGGGGTAATCAGTTTTATAAAACGCAAATTATTTTCTACTTTCTGAATTTGCCCGTCAATTGCCAAAACACTCCAAACATTCGTAATATTCCAGTTTACACTATCCGGCTCACGACGATACCGTTCAATGGTATAATTTAAATGTTGATTTAAATCGTAAAAAGTATCAACCAATATTTCTTTAATTTCCCATGCAACAGTATCGTTTGGAATTGTTTCATGGTAATTAATACTATCTACTGTGTACACAACAAATTTCCCAATCGATAACGGATAATATTCGAAGGGCGTATCCATTTCCGAATTATCCGTAGTTTCTTCACACGAATAAATGCCGGTTAACAGCAGTGCAAACAATAAAATTAAAATTGATTGATTACGCATAATGTCAATTTTGAAATACACCATGCGAGCGAGCATTTATTTCATAAACGAACTTAAAATATGTCCTCCGCCAATTACATCATTGCCTTCATAAAACACTGCACTTTGGCCCGGTGTAATGGCACTGACATTTTCGTCGAACTCTACCCGCAAAAGGTCATTCCCTTCCAAAGATAACATACTTTCCGTACCTGCGTTTTTATATCTGATTTTTGTTACAGAACGATGACCCGGCTCAACAGCGGCATACTTTTGCATGTTAAGATGGTGCACAAACATGCCATTGCGCAACAAAGCATCTTCTTTACCCAAAACAACCACATTTTCATCAGGTTTTATAGATGTAACAAAGTATGGTTCACCTAATGCAATGCCTAAACCTTTGCGTTGGCCGATGGTATAAAAAGGATATCCTTTATGTTTTCCTAAAATATTGCCTTCCTCATCCACAAACAAACCACCGTCTACTTTTTCTTCCAGGCCTGCTACTTTACGTTTCAAAAATCCACGGTAATCGTTATCAGGCACAAAACAAATTTCATAACTCTCCGCTTTATTGGCCAATTCAAAATAGCCCATTTGGCGCGCCATTTCACGAATTTCTGTTTTGCGGATATTCCCCACCGGAAATTTTGTTCTTGCCATACATGCCTGACTGAGCCCCCAAAGCACATAACTTTGGTCCTTATGCTCATCTAAACCTTTAGAAATATAAAAACGACCATTATCGGCATGTTGATTCATTTGCGCATAATGACCGGTTGCTATAAACTCACAGTCCATTTGGTCGGCACGTTTTAATAAAGCTTCCCATTTAATATGCGTATTGCACAACACACAAGGGTTTGGCGTGCGGCCGGATAAATATTCATCAACAAAATTGTCAATTACATAATCACCAAATTCTTCGCGAATGTCAATAATAAAATGGTGAAATTGTTTTTCAACGGCAATGGTTCTGGCGTCGTTTATGGAGTCGAGACTGCAACAACCTGTCTCCTTTTTGGAGCCTCCACTGGATGCATAATCCCATGTTTTCATGGTAATACCCACCACTTCGTAACCTTGTTCATGTAACAAAATTGCCGTAACGGTGCTGTCTATACCACCACTCATTGCCACCAGTATTTTTCCGTGCTTGCTCATCGTTTGCTTTGCAAAGTTACAAACTTAGGGTGCAGAAAGTTCAATTTAGTGCGGAGGATTGGCCTGTAAGCCTGTTTGATTTGCCAAAAAAGGATAACATTTGCCTTTATAATTGCTTCAAAATATTGCGCACCATTCCCTGGCCTTCGTAAACCATTCCGGAATAAATCTGCACCAAATTGGCGCCACGGTTGGTTTTTTCAATCACATCCATGTGGTTCATAATGCCGCCAACGCCAATCAAAGGCATGTCGTTGCCCAGCTCGCGACGTAAATACCAAAGCACCTCATTCGAAATTTTTGTCACCGGTTTTCCGCTTAATCCCCCTGCTCCAATTGTTTCGAGTGTTTTTTGTGATGTACTAAGCATAGTACGGTCTAAAGTGGTGTTCGTAGCAATAATTCCCGACAATCCTGTTTCCTTTGCAATTGCCACAATATCAAGCAGTTGTGTCGTATTTAGGTCCGGTGCAATTTTTAATAACAACGGTTTTGGCGCGGGTTTTGTGCGATTAATCGCCTGCAGCTTATTTATGATATTGGTGAGGGGCTCTTTTTCCTGTAATTCACGCAAACCCGGCGTGTTTGGAGAAGATACATTGATTACAAAATAATCCACCAAATCAAACAACTTTTCGAAGCAAATCACATAATCTTTCCAGGCATCTTCGTTTGGTGTAACCTTGTTTTTGCCAATATTTCCGCCAATTACTACACCGTATTTTTTCCGTGCAGCAACAACTGAACTGCGTTTCAGATTTTCCACCATCACATCTACTCCATCGTTATTAAATCCCATCCTGTTAATCAGGGCTTCATCTTTTGGCAAACGAAATAAACGTGGTTTATCATTTCCCGGCTGCGCCAATGGTGTAACGGTTCCAACTTCAATATGCCCAAACCCTAAACGCGCCATTAGCGGAATATAGGCTGCATTTTTATCAAACCCGGCTGCCAGTCCAACAGGATTTTTAAACGTGAGGCCGAATACTTTTTTTTCGAGATGCGGATATCGCTTGTTGTATTTTTTATCAAAAAAATAACCGAATCCGGGAATCAACAAAGCGGTTTTAAACAAGGAAAGCGCAAGGTGATGTGCAGTTTCCGGTTGAAATTTAAAAAAAAGAGGTTTGAGCAGGGTTTTGTACATCGGGCTGTAAAGTTAGGTTGAAGTTTTGACGTTTCGAAGCAGATATACACAGGCTTTTATCCTGAACTTATTCTTTCAAATGAAACTTAAATAGGTAGTTCAAACATTTTTTGCTCAATTTTGCAACCTGTTCAGATGATACTCGAAAAACTATGGCTCAAATTTCAATAAATATAAAAGAAGGCACTATCAGTAAACCCGATATTATTGTTGGTATCGATTTAGGTACTACAAATAGTCTGGTTGCCATTATAAATAAAAACGGCATGCCTGAAGCACTTCGTGATGAAGCAGCTACAGCCATTGTACCATCAATAATACATTTTGGTAAAGATGGTATTACAGTTGGTAACAGCGCACGTCAGCATGTAATTGATGACCCTGAAAATACCATTTATTCCGTTAAACGATTAATGGGGAAATCGTATAAAGATATTGCCGCTTTTCAACAACATTTAGGTTATAAAATTATTGATGATAATTCCGAAAGTTTGGTGAAAGTTAAAGTGGGAGATAAATTTTATTCGCCCATTGAATTATCATCTTTTATTTTAAAAGAATTAAAATTAAGGGCAGAAAAAGTTTTACATCAAAATATTACAAAAGCAGTTATTACTGTTCCTGCTTATTTTAATGATGCACAACGTCAGGCTACGCGTGATGCGGGAAAATTGGCCGGACTGGATGTATTGCGCATTATAAATGAACCAACCGCTGCAAGTTTGGCGTATGGTTTGGGTAGAATTACTGAAGAACAAACCATTGCCGTTTACGACCTTGGTGGAGGCACTTTCGATATTTCTATTTTAAAACTCACGCCGGCAGAAAATGAAGGTGGTTATTTTGAAGTTTTATCTACAAATGGTAATACTTTTTTGGGGGGAGATGATTTTGATCGTTTAATTGTAGAACATTGGTTACAAGCAAATCAGGTGCAGGCTGAACAGCTCGACAGGCAGACGACACAGGCGATTCGATTAAAGGCTGAAGCAGCAAAAAAACATTTATCCACTAACGATAATTTTGAAGGCAGTGTAAATGAATTAATTTGTAATTTAGATAAAGCAACTTTCGAAAAATTAATTACACGATTGGTTGATGAAACAATTCAGTGTTGTAAAAATGCTTTAAAAGATGCCAAATTATCTATTCGCGATATTAATACAGTAGTAATGGTTGGCGGAAGCACAAGAACACCATTTGTGAAAAATTCTATTTCCACTTTCTTTAATATAACCGTAAACGACAGTCTTGATCCAGATGAAGTAGTTGCCTTAGGCGCCGCAATTCAGGCAGATATTTTAGCGGGTAATCAAAAAGATATGTTACTGCTGGATATTACCCCATTAAGTTTAGGTATTGAAACCATGGGCGGATTAATGGATGTAATTATTCCGCGTAACACAAAAATTCCAACAGGTGCCGGAAGGCAATATACAACCAGTGTTGACGGACAAAGTAAATTATTAATTTCCGTTTATCAGGGTGAACGCGATTTGGTGAGTCATAATCGCAAGTTGGCAGAATTTACACTTTCCAATATTCCGGGAATGCCTGCAGGATTACCAAAAATTGAAATTGTTTTTCAGTTAAATGCAGATGGCATTTTGCAGGTAAAAGCAAAAGAATTACGCAGTGGTGTTGAACAATCAATTGAAGTAAAACCACAGTACGGATTAACTGAAGAAGAAATGGGTGGCATGTTGCTCGAGTCGATTAAAAATGCGAAAGCTGATATGGCAGAACGTGCTATTATTGAAGCGCGTGTTGAAGCCCGCAATATGATTGATACCTGTGATCGATTTATCGTAAAAAATGCAGCTCATTTAACCGAGGAAGAAATTTCAGGCACCAGAAAATTAATGGAGGAATTACAAAGAAAACTGGAATCAAGTGATAAAGATGAAATTCATCATCATATTGAAACCTTAAATGAATTTACCAAACCTTTTGCTGAGCGATTAATGGATATGGCAATTGGCATGGCGATGAAAGGCAAAGTGTTGTAATTAACCCTGCATGCGGTTTACGTATTTACCAATTATATCAAACTCAACATTTACTGTTTGATTTACAGTAAGCCATTTTAAATTGGTATGTTCCCAGGTATAAGGAATTATTGCAACAGAAAAAGTATTTTCTCCAACCTGCAACAGTGTTAAACTTATTCCGTTTAAACAAATACTCCCTTTTTCTACAATTAAATTTCTGAACTGAATATCGGTTTCAAACTGTAAAATAAAACTGCCATCCTGTTCAATAATATTTTTTAATGTGGCCTTTCCATCAACATGACCTTGCACCATGTGGCCGTCTAAACGGTCGCCTATTTTCAGACAACGTTCCAGATTTATTTTATCGCCGGTTTGTAAATTTCCTAAATTCGATTTTTGTAAAGTTTCATCAATTGCGGTAACGGTATGTCTGTTGCCTTCAACTTTTACAACCGTTAAACAAACACCATTATGCGCAACACTCTGGTCAATTTTCAATTCGCTGCCAATTGCAGATTCCACAACAACATGCAAATTACCGCCCTCCTGCTGCAATGCAACAACGGTTCCTAATGTTTCAATAATTCCGGTAAACATGATGCAAAATTACACAGATAATATCATTCCGATTTATCCTGTCTGATCAGGTGAATATATCCCTCCTGAGGTGCCGCAAATGGTGCAATTCCGGTCACGGTAATTTCAAATACGGTGCAGGTATAATAGTATACACCTTCACTTAAATCTACACCTGTATTACCTTCCTTACCATTCCAGTTAATATAAGGGTCAGATGTCGTGAACACCAAATTTCCCCAGCTATCGAATATTTTCATATCCACATGATCAATAAAACGTATTGGTAAACGCGGCGTATAAATATCATTAAAGCCATCACCGTTTGGTGTAAACGCATTTGGTAAATTGTAATCTGAACAATTATCTACACAAACAACATTACTTAATGCACTTTCATTGCCGAATGAATCAACGGCAATAATTGCATAACAACCGGCCAGTGATGTTAAACCTTCATGTGTATACATTGTATCATTGGCATCAGTAACCTGATTTAATACAACTAAATCCTGACCCTCCTGCGAGGCATAATAAATTATATATTTAATTACATCGTCTGCACAACTGTGATTCGGGTTGGTCCAGATTAAATCATTTTTTAAATCGGAATCATCTACTACCAAGTTTTCGCTGTTCTGACAAATATTATTAACGGCTAAAACCGGCGGACAAGGTGCTTCGTTATCTACAGGTACACCGCATTGGATTTGTGAAAAATTAATCAGCGTATCAGGCAGTGTTTCAACTGTGTAAACACCGTATGCTTTAACCCGGTAACAATATTCCTCGCCATTAACAAGATTTGAATCTACCAGATTAGTTTCTGTTGTAGTTGCTAATAATTCAAAATTATCAGAACCTGTTGGTGTTTCTTTAAACACATCATATTTCACATTCAACCACGGCACATCAAAATTCCATGATAAATTTAATTTATTATCGCCGGGACCAGCAGTTAAATAAACTGTCGAAGCAGGATCTGTTTTTCCTAATAATTCGAAAACACCGCCATCAGTAAAATAAAATTTCACTGCATAATTGTAGGCATTATCTGCAGTATTTAAAAAAGTATCAATGTATGATGTATCCGTTAACGATGAAAAATTAGGTGCTGTAAATGTTGCAATTAATGTAGGTGTTCCTGCAGGTGTAAATCCGTCGTAACGTTCTACTTCATATTTGTATGGCGGTAAAAAAATAGTAGTATCTAAATCGGTGCCGAGTGGTGGATACCAGCCTACATATACTGAACCATTTGTTGTAGAAGTAGTGCGCACACTTGCGTGATTTATAATAGGTAAATCGCGTTTTAATTCAGCACAAACAGCATCTGATGGTGCACTGGAAACTTCATTATAAATAAAATCGGGAGCGAGTTCGCTGCGTTCTCCGAATTCAGCTAAAACACGGTAAGCATATTCCTGACCATAATCAACTGCTAAATCAACAAATGAATAAGCATCTTCAACAAATCCGATTTTTACATAACCGGTGCCTTCTAAACCCTGCTGACAAATATCAAATTCAGTACTATCACATCCAATTTTTCTCCATATTGAAAATACTAAAAAATTATCTGCTGAAGCACATGTATATGTTTCCTGCCATGTAATGGTAATTTCGTTTGCGGTTGGTACTGCATCTAAAATAATTGGTGGTGGCGCAACAACAGTAATTAGCCATGTTTCAAGATCAACCAACGGAATTTCTTCAAAGCCAAGTTGAAAATCATCTTCTGCCTTAAACACAACAGAATAAACTTCAGAGCGAATATGATTACACACGGTTTCCCAGGTAAATGTTCCTGTTACCAATCCTTCATTCGGTGTGCTAAAAAATTCGGCAGGACTTTCATCTATATACAATGGACCACCTGTTGCACTTAACGTAATTGTTTGTGTAACATCAGGATCGGTTGCTGTAACTAAAATATTTAATTCTTCACCCGCAAAAATACAGGTATCATTAAGTTCAGCAATTTCAGGTGCATGATTATTCGTTTTTTCGACAAATATTTCCATATCGCGTAAAATACTGCTGAGCTGAATACCATCGCGATATTCTTTAATGAGAATGGCAATATTATAAATACCTTCTTGGCAAGATGGAACATCCCAAATAACATCGCCATTAAAAACATTAATTGTAAATGCATCGGTATCTGTACATCCGGTTCTGTCATCCGGATACTGATAACCGGGAACAACCAAACCGGGATATTGAAAAGGCACAACTAATTCATAAGAAAGTGAATCGCCATCAGGATCATAGGCACCCGGATTATGGATAAACCATTCCCCAAGATTTGCGTAATCGATTGGCGGATATAATAATATCGGAGAACTGTTAAATCCGAAAGTAAGCGGGTCAAAAATGGTGATGGTGTCAACAAGACAAAACGG
The DNA here is from genome assembly GCA_016706255.1 of Bacteroidota bacterium. NCBI lineage: Bacteria > Pseudomonadati > Bacteroidota > Bacteroidota bacterium. The sequence continues at coordinate 509,563 of JADJJZ010000029.1, forward strand.
AACATTCACTGAACCATCAATATTGAGAATATTCTCCACCCGGTTCGGGTCTACCATGCTCACTTCATAACTACCGGCGCCACCATAGGTATGTCTGCCGATGTATTGATTTTTTTGAATAACACCCGGCACCAGTGTTTCGATAGAATTTCTAGTCAACACCTCAGTAATTCCATCACCCCAAGCAATCGTCAATTCATCACGGTCAGCCAGCGATGTAGGGTCTGTATAAGTTGTAATGGTAAATTCATAGGTCAGGTCTTCAATATGCTGATAGGTAATTTCGCCTGCACGGTTATGTGTAGCAAAAGCGCTAACCGAGAGGAGTAAAAATGTAAAAAATAGAATACCTGATTTAAAAATTCCCTGCATTTCTTTATTTTCAGACCTAAATTTACGATAAAAATGGCCGTTATATTGTAATAGACGGGTAAAAGTTTTGTAACATTTAGGTTTTATTTGGTCATTTATCGCCCCAACCTTGTAATTACGCTATTTTAAATGTTAATTCACCAAAGCGGAAGCAATAGATTGCAACCAACCTTTATTTGCGACATCTGTTGTATCAATTTTTTGCATGAGTTTATGTAATTCAGGCTGGAGACTGCTCATAGGTTCTACCCTGCTACGTAGTTTAATTCTGGATAATTTATAGGTGTGTAAAAATAAAAATTTATATAAATCGGATTGTTTTTTGGGCATTTGTTTTAATCGTAACAAATAAACCCGTACTGAATCATACAGCGATGCTAATGCTTCAAAGTCGTTTTCGTGGTAATAAATTTTCAATAAAATACATCGCGAATCCAGGTAATAAACCGGGTCAGTAATTTGAATAGCGTTCAACATTTTCATGGCATCGGCATAATGATTTTCTTCAAAATAAACAGCAGCCAGATTATAATGATAAGCATTAAATTGTTGTGCCGGATGTAAGCGGTTCTGATAATTAACAACAAATTGTTCTGCCTCATCAAATGCTTTTAAACGGAGCGCTACAGTTACATAATTTTTAAACGTATATTGTGTCATATATGCACCTTCATACAAAATGTTATTTTCGAGCATCAAATTATACAAATCGAATAATTCCTTTAAATAAAATGCATTGTTTTTGTTGATATGCCGAATACATTGGTTTTGCCCGTAAAGGCACAATTCACGGGCAGTTTGTGGATGCGCCATTGAAATTCCTGATTGCAGTTTTTGTTTGTAAATACCATATGCTGCTTCATCGTTCGGGAATCGTAAAAATGTTAAAACACTGTAATATAACGCGAGCAGTAAATTTGTATTTTCGGTATTATTTTCATTAAAATAAAATTGTAAAAATTGCTCCATTTTTAAATGATCAAAATCCTGGTTTCTTAAATTTTTTCGATTCACCAGTTCACAATACATACGTACTTTTTCCAGAAGAAAATAAGTAGTGAAATCATCAATCACCGGCTCGAGCAAATCGTAACGACGTTTTTTAATTTGTGTCGCCTGATATTCATCCACTAATTGTTTGGTTTTAATTTGATAATAGAAAGTATCAGCACTTAATAATTCATTTCCGGATTGAGTTTTTTCTGATTCATTTTCAAATTGTTCCAATAAACCCATTTTCAAATAAGCCTCCGCCAAAACAAAATGTTGCACATCTGTTTTCTGATTTATCCAGTTTAGTTGAATATAAGATGTTAGCAATTGTTTTAAATCCGATAAATAATTATTCATCATTTGACGGTGATACGACTTTTTTTGAAAGGCCTGCTGGTAAACCGACAGTTTGGTTGCTTTTTCACCGGATTGTTTTAATTCGTAACACAAAACAGCGAGTTTTTTCACCTGTTTGTTTGTCCCCAAAATGCCTGAACCCGAAAAGCCAATGAAATCCAGAGCCTCCTTATCATCTAAGCGACTATAAATTTCCCAAAATGAGGTGCTATGAATAAAGTTATTTTCGTTCATAATATTAAATTATAATTTGTTGATTGTCAATATATTGTATATCTAATGTCACAATACTTGCACTTACTATCAAGCAAATATATTCTTGTTTGCACTAATATTGTGTATCATCTTTGGTAAAAGTTTAATACAAAATGTCTGCAAACGTTTTAAAATTGTTCGTCATCATTGGTCTGTTCGCTGTCTGCAACCCCATGCAGACAGCTGCGCAGACCTCCTGGGCAGTTACCGGAGGAACGGAGTTATTCGACAAAGCCACTGACCTGATTCAGACGTCAGATGGCAACTTTGTAATCACCGTTAATGGTAACGATACCGATGATTTTTCATTTACAACGGTTAAGTTTGATACCGACGGCAATAAATTATGGGTAAGTGCACCTTATTATCCCGGTGATTTTGAAGTGCCAACTAACATTACTAGCAGTTTAGACGGCTCTGTTTTATATATCACAGGTTATGTTGGTGTTGATCAGATTTTAAGGGTTATTGCTTTGGATAATTTAACCGGGAGCACATTAAACGTATCTGATAGTTGGTCAAATTCCACAGACTTAAACACAGGACTGAGTGCACAAAGTATGGTAGATGTTACTGACAGTTTACTTGTTTTTGCAGCTTCCGGAAATCAATTGATCAGGTATACAATGGAAAACGTGAATGCTCTTGCTGCAACGCAAATTTTAGATTTCCCTGATACACCATTAAATCCTCAAAAGGCAATTACAGCAAGTACAAACATGGTTTCCAATATTCATTGTATTGCCGGAACTACACAGTTGGGTTTACGGCCGTATGTTTGGGCATTTGTGGGAAGCACAACATATTATTACGAACAATTACCCACTGATTCCGTTTTAATAAATTGCGCCGCATCACAGTCTGATGGTTATTTTCAGCTTTGTGGTAATACATATGACTCCACCGGATTATATATTGCATTATATGATACAACTGGAGGATTTTTCCATTTTGTGATGGATACTGTTTTTCCGGCACCGGGATACAAAATAGTTGGCGGTACAATTACACGGCTTGCTTCCGGTGGATATATGGCTAATGTTGTAAAAAACGCCGGAACACTAATTGCCAGCACTTCAAGATTTTACTTCGAAGTTGATGGTAGTATAATGTTTGAAATACCATTGCTCGAGGATGAAGTGGGTGTTGAATTAAATTACTTTATTACGAACGATATAAGTTTGCCAGTAATTAATGCCGGTAATATTTACACCCCTGCTGATTATGGTTACGAATATATAATCACCTACTCTCCTGAAGGTGATTTTTTACCGGTTTGTGCCTTAGATTGTGTTTGGCCGGGTGATGCTGATAATAATGGATTTGTAGACATGACCGATTTGTTTCCGATTGGAATTACATATGGACAAAGTGGTTTTGGAAGAGATTCTACCAGTCCGTATTGGCTAGGATATAAAGTTGATAATTGGGCGACTGAAATAATTCCGGAGTTAAATACGCATTATGCTGATACCCGGGGCGATGGGCTTATAAACGATCAGGATACAATTGGAATTATGTATAATTACTCTGATACACATGTTTTAAATACTTATCGTCTTGGTGGTGCCGGTTTCCCGCTTTGGTTAAATACAGCAGGTATAACATTAACCCCCGGTTATAATGAAATACCAATTATGCTGGGAGATGAAATTACGAGTGTAGATGCTATTTATGCGTTAGCATTTAGCATCAGTTATGAAGGACCACCTGTAATTGATTCCACAACAGTTGCAATTTATTTTGATGATTCCTGGATGGGAACAATTGATGATATGTTACAATTGGATTATAATTTTCCGGAACAATATGCCATTGATGCAGGTACAACTAATTTAGATTTAAATAATCGTTCAGGGTTTGGACAAATAGGTCGCCTGGCTTTTATTGTAGAAGATAATATTGCCGGCATTTTAGTAGGCTCCGGTGACAGCACCATTATTTTTAATATTAACAGTGCTTCAGCAATTAAAAATGATTATTCACCGGTTGATTTATCAACTTCAACTTATGAAGTAGTTGTTGGTATTAATCAAAACAATTTATCACATTTTGAACAAACAATTTTCCCTAATCCTTATCACAACGGAAACATTTATATTAAATCATCTGATATTCGTTTTAATACTTATCAAATTATAGATATGCAGGGCAATATTATTGAGGGTGGGGATATAAATAATGCTAACCTGATTAAACCCGGCAAACCATTAAACAGCGGCACTTATCTGTTAAAACTTATTGCAACGGATGCCATTTATTACTCAAAATTAATTATCATTAAATAACAATTTAAACTCCTTAACTATGAAACATTTAAAATTGGTCATTTGCAGCATTGTAGTATTATACTGTTCCAATTTACTCGCCCAGGAGGGTGGTATATTATTGCTGGATAATACATATTATATGACCAACACAATAAAATTATCGGATGGCAACTTTGCCGGAATTGGTTATGTAAATGACGGTGGCACCGTTAAAGCAGCTGTCGTTAAATTTGAGCCGGATAATGATATCATTTGGCAAACAATATTAGGTGCTGGCCTTGCTTACAACTGTAAATACATTTACAGTATTACACCGGATGAAATTATTGCATTAAATGGCAAAACTTTTTATAAACTAAATAGTTCTGGTACAATTATTTCAGAAATTGCTTATGCATTTGATGACCTGGGTTATGCACCTATAGTTGGGGATCTCGGTGTAATTGAATTTATTGATGCCGATACAAATTCAACCGGTATGTGTATTGTGGGACAAGGCTCAACCGGTGCACCTACGTTTGATGATATTTTTTCTGTAACTCAAATTTCAAATGACGGTGAAGTTTTATGGAGTTATGGTTATTTAATGACCGGGTATACAGATGCAAGGGCAATTACAGCAACCGATTTAACTTCAACTATTATTTATGCAGCTTATTCTCCTACCCAAACAAATCAGATAATAATTGAAAATGCAACCGGCGACTTAGTAGATAATGAACTACCCACACCAACGTATTATCCGCAATTATGCGAAACCAATAACGGAACAATTCATTACGGTGTAAATTTTGAATTAATTGATATTTATGACGTAATTACAAGGTTAGATGACGATGGTGCTATTATTTACAATAAATCTTTTTTGCATCCTTTAAACGATTCTACAGCTGCCATAGTTGGCGTAACACAACTACCGGATAATACCATTGTGAGTTGTAATTTAGCTTTAAATATTCCATTAGAAAGTTATGATTATGTAATCAAGCATTATAATGAAGCGGGAGATATCACTTATGTAAGTCCGCAAATTTTATCTTATGGATCATTCAAGGTAATCTATTTTGCCAGCATTGACGACCAACTTGTATTTAGTGGTCTTTACTGGGATGGTGTAGATTTAAATATAGGATTTACATTATTAACTGACGCCCTTGGGAACTTTAATAAACTGATGATAGCCGGTGAAATTTACTATGATGAAAATGATAATGGTTTACTCGACATCGATGAAATTCCATTGCCGAATGTACTGTTGCAAACTGCACCTGCTACCTACAATCAATACAGTGATATAGCAGGTTTGTATCAGCATGATTATTATTTTTATGACACGTATATTCATGCTCCTGTATTACCTGAATATTGGGACGAAGTAAATCCGGAAAATTACACCGTTACACATGATGACATTACAACTGGAACAACAATTTCAGATTTAAATTTTGGATTACAATATTTCTCTTCGGTTACAGAATTAATTACCAGCATAGACCTCTTAAATGGTGTTCGCCCGGGAACTGTCAGCAGTTTTATGTTATCCGTAAACAATAAAGGCAACCAGACAATCCCTGCAGGTAATGTGGAATTTCATTTTAGTAATTTGCTCGAATATCTGGAGGGTTCACCGTATGAAACTTTGGTTGATACAACAATTACATTCGCTTATCCGGAGTTAAATCCAATGGCAAATCAAATCTATTTTGTATATTTAAATGGTCCCATAGACCTTGAATTAGGAACTCCGGTTTCATTTTCAGCAAATGCAGATATACTTCCTGAAGATATTATTCCGACAAACAATATAGATTCTATTAATACAATAGTTTCAAATTCATATGATCCTAACGATAAAAAAGTTGACCCACAAGGTTCAGGACCATTGGGTATAATTGATCCGGCTACGCAGTATCTTGAATACACAATTACTTTCCAAAATATAGGAACAGCACCTGCAATTAATGTATTAGTTTCCGATACGCTTGATGCTGTAATTGATCCTTACAGTATTCAAATGCTTGCAGCTACGCATCCTTATCGTATGGAATTAGTCGGTAACAATATCATCAACTGGCATTTCGATAATATTAATTTACCGGACAGCATCAGCAATCCTTTAGGAAGCATCGGCAGTGTAGTAATGCGTGTAAAATTAGTCCCTGATTTGCCGCTCGAAACACAAATCACCAATACCGCAAATATTTATTTTGATTATAATAGCCCTATTATTACCAACACAACAATCAATACACTTAGTGAAGATTTGCTTTCAGTAAATAATCAGCTTGTGGAATCCTTATTTAATGTGTTTCCTAATCCTGTCGGAGATGTTATAAATGTATCAACAACAGTTACCGATGCTATTATAAATTGCACACTGTATAACATTACCGGCGTAAATGTTGGAGATTTTAATGTTTCTGTAAATAATGGTATATTTACTATCCCGACTCAACATCTCCCGGCAGGAACGTACACAATTGGATTTAAAGACACATCATTCCAAAACATGGGAAATGTGTTATTTATTAAATTATAATTAAACCCAAATCTAAACAATATTAAAAAAGTTAATTATTAATGTTCGCCTTTGAACATTATTAAATATTCATAGTTGCAAAAAAGAAGTAAATAAAGAGCCATAGGCTGATGCTTATATTTGTATTTTATTATCAGAATTAAATATATTTAACTACCAATATGTCATTACCTTAAAGCAATCTATTAAGCTATCCTTTTTTATTAAAATTGATATCAATTAATTATGATTAAATAACAAATTAAACTCCTTCACTATGAAACATTTAAAGTGGCTCGTTTGTAGCATTGTTGTATTATACTGTTCAACTTTATATGCCCAGGATGGTGGTGTATTAAACCTCGATAATACCTATAGCATGTATACAACGATTCAGCTATCGGATGGGAATTATGCAGGGTTGGGTTCAATTTATGTCGATGGCACAGTTAAAACAGCTGTAATTGAGTTTGAGCCGGACGGTGATATCATTTGGCAAACGGTATTAGGTTCTGGTATAAACTATTATTGTAATTTTATTTATAGTATAACACCTGGAGAAATTATTGTATTAAATGGCAACAACTTCTACAAATTAAATTTTAGCGGAACAATTATTTCTGAAATCACATATGAATTTGAAGATCTTGGTTATGAACCAATTGATGGAGATGACGGCATAGTTAATTTTTTGGATGTTGATACAAATTCAACCGGTATGTGTTTTGTTGCAAGTGGCTCAACCGGATTACTTGGATTTAATGATATTATGTCCGTTACACAAATTTCTAATGATGGTGTTGTATTATGGAGTTATGGTTATGAATTAACTGAACCAACAGGTCATTGGTCAATTAGCTGCACTGATGAAACTTCAAATGTTATTTATAATAAATATGACCCAATGCAGGTAAAACAACTAAAAATTGAAAATGCAACCGGTGTTATAACTGCTGATATCGTTTTACCCGAAGTATCCACTTTAACGTATTTATATGAAACAAACAACGGAACAATTCATTATGGTCCAAACTATGATGTAATTGATATTTACGATGTATTAACAAGATTAGACAACGAGGGTGATATCATTTATAATAAAACATTTGTACATCCTGAATTTGATTCAATTGCCGGTATAGCAGGAATAACACAATTACCGGACAATACAATTATTAGTTGCAACCTTGTTTTCGATGTAATTATGGAAGATTATAATTATGTAATCAGACATTACGACGATGAAGGTAATATCACATTTGAGAGTGCTGAAATATTATCTTTAGGCACCTTTAATGTGAAATATTTTTCAAATTTTGGTGACCAGCTTGTTTTTAGTGGGATGTATTGGGAACCAGGAGCTGATATGCAAGGGCTTACCTTAATAACCGATGTGTTTGGTCATTTTAATAAATTGGTAGTTGCCGGCGAAATTTATAATGATGAAAACGGCAATGAGGTACTTGATCCGGACGAGTTGCCATTACCAAATGTATTGTTACACACTGAACCTTATACCTATTCCGAGTATAGTGATGTTGCAGGAATGTATAATCACGATTACTACTTTTTTGGAACCTATGATCAAAGTATTATATTACCTGAATATTGGGATGAAGTAAATCCTGAAAATTATACCATTACGCATGATGAAATTACAACAGGAACAACAATTTCAGATTTAAATTTTGGATTACAATATACCACATCTGTTACAGAATTAATAACTAGCATCGACCTTTTAAATGGAGTTCGGCCTGGTACTTTCTGTACCTTTTTATTATCTGTAAACAATAAAGGTAACCAGACAATTCCGGCAGGTAATTTGGAATTCCATTTTAGTAATTATTTAGAATATGCAGACGGGCCTACATATATAGATTTAACTGATACTGTAATCACGTATGCATATCCTGAATTAACTCCACTTGCGAGCCAATTATATTTTGTTTATTTGAATGTTCCGGTTGAAGCGGAATTAGGCACACCGGTTTCATTTTCAGCAAATGCAGATATACTTCCTGAAGATATTTTACCAACAAACAATATCGATTCTATAAATACATCTGTTTCAAATTCGTATGACCCTAACGATAAAAAAGTTGACCCTCAAGGTTCAGGTCCATTGGGTATAATTGATCCGGCTACGCAGTATCTGGAATACACCATTACCTTTCAAAATATTGGAACAGCGCCAGCAATTAATGTATTAGTTTCCGATACGCTTGATGCAGCAATTGACCCTTATAGTATTCAAATGCTTGCAGCTACGCATCCTTATCGTATGGAATTAGTCGGTAACAATATCATCAACTGGCATTTCGATAATATTAATTTACCGGACAGCATCAGCGATCCTTTAGGAAGCATCGGCAGTATAGTAATGCGCGTAAAATTAGTCTCTGATTTGCCGCTCGAAACACAAATTACCAATACCGCAAATATTTATTTCGATTATAATAGCCCTATTATTACCAACACTACAATCAATACACTTAGTGAAGATTTGCTTTCAGTAAATAATCAGCTTGCGGAATCCTTATTTAATGTGTTTCCTAACCCAGTCGGAGACGTTATCAATGTATCAACAACAATAAACAACGATATTTTACATTGCACACTGTATACCATTACCGGCGTTAATGTTGGCGATTTTAATGTTTCTGTAAATAATGGTATATTTACTATCCCGACTCAACATCTCCCTGCAGGAACATACACGATTGGTTTCAAAGACACAACATACCAAAACCTGGGAAATGTGTTATTTATTAAATTATAAGTTAACCCAAATCTAAACAATATGAAAAATCTTAATTATTTATTGTTCGCATTTGCAGCAGTTATATTTATAAGTTCCTGCAAAGAAGATGAAATTACCGAACCACCGGTAGGTGAATTCAGTAGTATTTTTAATTACCTGGATGAAAAACAATCTGACCCGCAGGCATTTACAATTGCAGCCGGAAGTGAATCCATAATTACAGGTGAAAAAGGCACGGAAATTACATTTAATGCGAATTCATTTGTTTATTTAGACGGTACACCTGTAACAGGATTTATTGATATTCAATTACTTGAAATTCAAACGAATGCCGATATGATTTTTAATAATGTATTTCCATTATCTGATGGCAATTTTTTGAATTCAGGTGGTATGTATCGATTAACAGCAAGTCAGTTGGGAAACCCGTTAAAATTAGCACCGGGTGCTTATTATGAAGCCGTATTACCCGCACAGGCTTATGATCCCGGAATGGGATTTTATTCGGGTGCAGATGATGGTACAGGTGTAAACTGGACATTTATAAGCCCTTATTCTGATTCCGTGCGCACTTACGATTTCTTTAATTACGATGCCATTGAATCATCTTATTCTATATTATGCGATAGCATCGGATGGTGTAATTGCGATTATTTTGGTGGCGACCCTGTAGTGAGTTGCACATTTAATTTATCAGGACCTGCCACACTTTCCGCATTAAATACTGTTGCTTACGCTGTGTTAGATGGAGAAAATGCCGTTTTCCCACTTAACTCACCATTGGCAAGTGTAATTTCACAAAGTGGAATCGGAATCGTTCCCATGCATGTATTAATTATTTCAGTAATTACAGGAACATTATATTATGGATTATTGCCTGTAACACCAGAAGAAGGTGGCATCTATAATATTACCATGACAGAAACAACAGATGCAGAATTAACTGCAATTATTTTAAGTCTGCCCTGATTTATAATACTTTCTACTCCTCAAAATAATAAAGCCTTGCAGCGTAACCTGCAAGGCTTTTATTTAAACTCAAATCAAAATCAAATTATTTATTTAGGCATCTCTTCACTTAAAAGTGATGCATTTAAAAACTCACGATTTAATCGTGCAATATTTGCTACAGAAATTCCTTTTGGACATTCTGCTTCGCAAGCATAAGTATTTGTGCATGAGCCAAATCCCTCCGCATCCATTTGAGCAACCATTGAGAGTGCACGTTTTTTGCGTTCCGGATGTCCCTGTGGTAATAATGCAAGATGCGAAACTTTTGCAGAAACAAACAACATGGCTGAAGCGTTTTTACATGCTGCAACACAGGCACCACAGCCAATACAGGCCGCTGCATCCATAGCCGAATCCGCTGCTGCTTTTTCTACCGGTAATGCATTTGCATCTTGCGCCTGACCTGTTGATGCAGAAATAAATCCGCCGGCAGCAATAATTCTGTCAAATGCAGAACGATCAACACATAAATCTTTTAATATCGGAAATCCTTTTGCACGAAATGGTTCAATGGTAATAGTTTCACCATCCGTGAAATTGCGCATATATAACTGACACGTTGTAGATAATTTTTGAGGGCCATGTGCGCGACCGTTAATATACATACTGCATGTTCCACAAATACCTTCACGGCAATCGTGGTCGAATGCAACCGGTGCTTCCCCTTTTGAAATGAGTTGCTCATTTAATACATCCATCATTTCTAAAAACGACATATTTGCACTAACATCATTTAACTGATATTCTACAAGTTTACCTTCTGCCTGTGCATTTGCCTGTCTCCAGATTCTGAGTTTAATATTCATAGTTTTTTTCTTTTACTATCAACAAATTAATGCTGCTTATTTATATGAACGTGTTGCCAGTTTTACTTCTTCAAATTGTAATTCTTCTTTGTGAACTACAGGATTATTATCAATGCCTTTAAATTCCCATGCCGCAACGTATGCATATTGATCATCATTACGTTTTGCTTCACCTTCTTCCTGATATTCAACGCGGAAATGTCCGCCACAAGATTCATTGCGTTCCAATGCATCAACAATCATCAATTCACCTAATTCCATGAAATCTGCAACACGTTGAGCTTTTTCCAAATCCTGGTTTAATTCGTCGGCTTTACCGGTTACACGAACATTTTGCCAGAATTCAGCACGCAATTTTTTAACCATATCTCTTGCTTTGGTAAGGCCTTCTGCTGTGCGCGCCATACCGCAATAATCCCACATAATTTTACCCAATTCTTTATGATACTGATCAACCGATTTTGTACCCTGAATAGATAATAAATTATTTAATGTAGTCTGCACATGTTTTTCAGCTTCTTCAAATGCAGGATGATCGGTAGGAATTGCCTTTGTAAATATTTCTCCTGATAAATAAGAACCTATCGTATATGGAATCACAAAATAACCATCAGCCAACCCTTGCATTAATGCACTGGCGCCTAATCTATTCGCACCATGGTCGCTGAAGTTTGCCTCACCTAATGCATATAAACCGGGAACGGTGGTCATCAATTCATAATCTACCCATAAGCCACCCATTGTATAGTGTACGGCAGGATAAATGCGCATTGGAACTTCATATGGATTTTCTGCAGTAATATGTGAATACATATCAAACAAATTACCATAACGTTCTTCGATAACGTGTTTGCCCAAACGTTTTATGGCATCAGCAAAATCGAGATAAACCGCTAATCCACTTTCACCAACACCTCTTCCGTCATCACATGCTTCTTTAGCAGCACGGCTCGAAATATCGCGTGGTGCAAGATTTCCATAGGAAGGATATTTTCTTTCCAGATAATAATCGCGCGCATCTTCAGCAATATCCGTTGGTTTTTTTCTGCCTTCGCGAATTGCTTTTGCATCCTCTTGCGATTTAGGCACCCAAACGCGACCATCATTGCGCAAACTTTCACTCATTAGGGTAAGTTTGCTCTGATATTCACCCGAAACCGGTATACAAGTAGGGTGAATTTGCGTATAACATGGATTTCCAAAATAAGCACCACGTTTATAAGCTTTCCACGCAGCAGTTACATTACATCCCATTGCGTTAGTGGATAAGAAAAATACGTTACCGTAACCACCGGTGCATAATAATACAGCGTGACCAAAATGGCGTTCCAGTTTTCCGGTAACGAGGTCGCGTGCTATAATTCCACGAGCTTTTCCTTCAATTGTAACAACATCCAACATTTCATGACGTGAAAACATTTGAACATTGCCCAAACCGATTTGACGTTCGAGCGCCTGATAAGCACCAATCAGTAATTGTTGTCCGGTTTGACCGCGTGCATAAAATGTTCTCGACACCTGAGCGCCACCAAATGAACGATTGTCTAATAATCCGCCGTATTCACGGGCAAAAGGCACACCTTGAGCAACACATTGGTCAATAATATTTACACTTACTTCCGCCAAACGATAAACATTGGCTTCGCGTGCACGGAAGTCGCCACCTTTAATGGTATCATAAAACAAACGGAACACAGAGTCACCGTCGTTTTTGTAATTTTTAGCTGCATTAATCCCTCCCTGAGCCGCAATTGAATGCGCGCGGCGAGGTGAATCCTGGTAACAAAAAGCTTTTACTTTATAGCCTAATTCAGCTAAAGTAGCAGCCGCAGAAGCGCCGGCTAAACCGGTTCCCACCACAATTATCTCCAGTTTTCGTTTATTGGAAGGGTTTACCAGTTTCACATGGTTTTTATAATCTTCCCATTTCTGGTGAAGATTACCTTCGGGTATTTTAGAATCTAGTGCCATTGAAAAAATTGCTGTTTTAGATTTTATTAAGGGTAACAATTTAAACGATCCAACCTGCGTAAATGGAGATTGGCATCAAAGCAAAAACAATACAAATCAGAATTGAAAAGCCAATACCGATATTTTTTATAACCGGTGAGTATTTTTTATGATTTACACCCAAGGTTTGAAATGCGCTCTGAAAACCATGAATCAAGTGCCAGCATAACGAAAACACACCTAAAATGTAGACAATTAATACTAACGGGCTTTGAAAGGTAACCAGCATATCCTGATATAAATTTAATACTTCCTTGTCGCCAATTTGCACTTCTTCCAGCGGAGCTATTCCCATCATACCACCTAAACGACTGTTTGACCAAAAGTGACTGATATGCAAAACAAGGAACAACAAAATGAGTGTTCCGAGTAAGGTCATACTGCGGCTATACCATTTGCTGTTTGCGCCCGGATTGCTCACGGCGTATCCCTGAGGACGGGCTTGCTTATTTTTGGCAGTTAGCATATAGGCCTGAATAATGTGCACGATAAGCCCGGCAAACAACACAATTTCCATAGTGCGGATAATGATATTTGTTCCCATAAAATGGGCGGCTTTATTGAATGCAGCACCTCCGTCGTTAAAAAATATCATCGCGTTTATGGTGCAATGAACGATTAGAAAGGTGATTAAAAACAAACCGGTTACCGACATCACCAGCTTTCGGCCAATGGAAGAGGTTAAAAACGTATTAATCCAACTCATGCATTAAAAATTTTCACAATTGCAAATGTAAAACACTACAATCGAATTATTGGTTTACGGATATACACATTTCCATAAATTATTTATTTCTGCTTATTTTGAATCATTCTAAATAACAATACAATCCATTAACAAATATTGTTTTTTATAACTTTATAAAGATTATTAACCTTTCAAATAAGTATTCCTTTAATCTAAACACCTGATTTATGTTTACTAAAACATTTAACGCAAAAAAGTACGCCGGACTTGCAACATTAATGATGGCCGGTTTCATTCAAAACGCTGAGGGGCAAATCATTTATACCGATGTTGACCCCGACATAATGCTTGATCCGGATGGAACAGGCACCTTACCAACTTTTATTTTTATGAATGATGGAATTGATTTGGATGAGGATTTTATAAGTGATTTTTCATTTAATGCGAATTATGCCTATTACATTCCCTCCTATTATTCCTATCTGGTAAAAAGAAATATTATCAATATTAAACCGATTGGTCAAAATGAGATTGCGATTTTAACCGGAACACCTGATGTATTCCGACCTGCAGAAAAATTTAATATGGGAGATGAAATTACTGCGGATAATATCTGGAATAAATCGGTACCGTTTGTTTTAAACGGCTGGCTTGCTGATGTTGATTTAATTGATAATAATGAATTGGTGGATGACTGGATTGGGGTTGATTTTACATTTGCGGCATTGCGGATTAAATCAGGTCCTAATTATAAATATGGCTGGGCACGTTTATCGGTTGGTGAAAATGCAGATTATGTTATTTTACATGACTTCGCATTAGAAAACACGGTAAACACTCCCATAATTGCAGGTAATACGGGTGATTGTACACCACCTTCAACCAGCCTGACAACCAACATTACCAGTGCCGCTGCAAAAATTCATTGGGCACCTGTTTTTGGTGCAACAAAATACCAAATTCGCTACCGCAAAATTGGGGACCCACTTTGGCTTACAGTTACAGCAGGCGCGGGAGCTACAGCAAAAAATATTTCCGGATTAGATTGTAATTCAACTTATGAATGGAAAATAAAATCGAAGTGTGGTGCTGAATTTTCTGATTTCAGTAATACACATACATTTACGACTGCTTCCTGCAGGGTTGATTTTAATACTATTGCAGATGATGCAGATGTGTTAATTTATCCAAACCCGGGCAACGGAATGGTAACAATTGATTTAGAAGGATTAAATAATGTAAGCACTCAAATCCAGTTAATTGATTTATCAGGAAAATTGATTCAAAGCACAACCGTGTTTGACAGTCAGGTTCAATTAGACTACAGTAATTTAGCTAAAGGATTTTATATCCTTCAAATTACAAATGGTGAAAAAGTAATCACGAAAAAATTAATAATTGAATAAAAAAAAGAGGCAAATAATTTTGCCTCTTTTTATTTAATTTACTTTTTGTTTTCGACTGAAATAATAGCCTAACCATAGACCCAATATTAGTGAAATAATTATTTGATCCAGAATATCACCTGTCATATTATGCATTGGTGTACTAAACCAATTCCATTCCATAATAGTTGTTGTAAAAATGGTAATAAAACCGATTAATAAGGTTGTCCGCAAGATATTATTTTTACCGGTTATATTTCCACTTTGAATGAGATATACAACCAACCATGCAATGATGATGTTGATAAGCAGTCCGAGTCCCACACTTTTCGCCATATTCATCTCCATAGTTTCATGGTAAGATAAAATAGCCCATGGTTTGCCAATGCTAGCCTCCCTTTTCGCCATAATTTCTTCTTTAGATGAACCAGGTTCCTCGCCCGGTAAAAAGTAAACACCCGTCTCTAATCCGCTCATACTTTGAATTAGCGAGTCTTCCATTGGGGTGTATTTGTGTGATGATGCATGAATAGGCAACATCATCCAGGATAGGGTCTGATAAGCCATTATTAAAATAGCTCCAATCAGAATGGCAATAATTGATTTTTTCATTTGAGTGGTAATTTGGTTTAATTTGTTATAAATTTATAAAAAAATTTCATCCATGAAAAATTTTAACAGTTTTATTCATGCCGGTTATTATCGCCTTTTACTTTTATTGATGGTATTTTTTTACATTAATCAAACAAATGGTCAAAGGCTTATTGGCGGAGAATTCACTTATTCAAATTCAGATGAAATAATTACTTTTTATGTCACCACCTATTCATTATATCTTCCAAACATCAATGCAAGTTTAAATTATGGTGATGGTGGCATTAGTTTTTTAGATTTTACATCGGAAATGATAAACGATACGGTGTATAAAAATACGGCCTCTGCAATGCATATCTTTTTATCTTTCGGAATATACCGTGTTACTTGTGACGCTGATTTATTAATTGATTCCGTAAGGAATATCGAAAATTCAGGAACAAGATCATTGTTCATGGAGGTGACTTTTTATAGTGAAGTTGTGTTTACAAATACTACTCCAATTTATACAAATTCAATTATTGATTTTACTGTCAGCGATTTGTGTGCTGTCTCCCATCAGGAATCAGCATATGATGCAGATGGTGATTCTTTGGTGTATATGCATAATTTATTTACAGTTGACAATGGAACAGAAATATATAGCAGCTTTCCTGAGACAACTGATACAATCGGCATAAACACAGAAACAGGTGATTTTAACTGGCATAATGCAGTATATCGCGCTTTATATGGAATTCAATTTGTAACCAGCGAATATCGAGATGGCGAATTAGTTGGTTCATCGATGCGCAAAATAATTACACCGGTTAATTGTGGTATTGTTTCAACACATGATTTTTTTCCGGAAGCAATTTCTGTGTTTCCAAATCCAGTAATTAATGAAATCAGTTTCGGCGGCGAACCTATCGGAATTACATATTATTCCATTTTGGACATTACAGGTACGGTGTTATTGCAAGATGTCATTTCAGGTAATAACATAGTTGGTTTAAATAATTTACCACCAAGTATTTATTTGCTGGTAATTGAGCAAAATGGCCAAAAACACTTCGCAAAATTTGTCAAGGCTTAAAACTTAACATTTTTTAATCAATTTAAGGTGCGGTTTTTGCGTTATATTTGTTACGATGAAAATGTTGCAAAGGCTGACAATCACATTAATGCTGCTGGTAACCGGTTTACAGGCACGTGCTTCCTATATTTTATTGCCTATGGATGATGGTCAGGCCGACCATTTGAAATGTTACGGAATCGCCTATTGGCTGCTGGAAAATGGGGGTAAACTGGATTGGATGTTAAATTATCGCGGTGGTAGTTTCTGTTTTCAGTATTTGGATGCCTATGAAAAGGAATGTTTGATTCGTGGTGTCAGTTATGAAGTAATACCGGATGCTTCTTACAATAAAATAGTGGCAGATATCTCCAATCCGGAAGCGAATATGGATGTTATGAAACTGGAAAAGGCACCAAAAGTGGCTGTTTATTCACCAAAATCAAAACAGCCCTGGGATGATGCCGTTACATTAGTTTTAACCTATTCGGAAATTCCGTATACGCTGGTTTATGATGAGGAAGTGATGAATGGCGAGTTACCTAAATACGACTGGCTGCATTTACACCATGAAGATTTTACGGGGCAATACGGTAAATTTTGGAGCGCCTATCATACACAGGCCTGGTATCAACAACAGGTTGAAGAAAATGAAACGATTGCACATGAGTTCGGATTTACAAAAGTGTCCCAACTCAAATTAGGAGTTGCACAAAAAATTCGTGATTTTGTTAGCGGGGGCGGATTTTTATTTGCGATGTGCAGCGCAGCAGACAGTTATGATATTGCCTTAAGTGCTGAAGGGGTAGACATTTGTGAAAGTATGTTTGATGGTGATCCTGCCGACCCGAATGCGCAGGCGAAATTAGATTATAGTAAAACGTTTGCGTTCGAAAATTATAAAATCAGTCGAAATCCATATGAATATGCGATTTCCAATATCGATGTTTCGCATTCACGCACAGTTCCAAAAGATTTAGATTTTTTCACCCTTTTTGATTTTTCTGCAAAATGGGATCCGGTTCCAACCATGTTGACCCAGTGTCATACCAAAACAATTCCCGGATTTTACGGACAAACTACAGCTTTTAATAAAAGTTTAATTAA
Source organism: Bacteroidota bacterium (assembly GCA_016706255.1). Lineage (NCBI taxonomy): Bacteria > Pseudomonadati > Bacteroidota > Bacteroidota bacterium. The sequence goes on from JADJJZ010000029.1 coordinate 527,747, forward strand.
AAGTAGTGTCCTAATTATGGGTGAAAATAAAGCAGCCAACGAAGCCCGTTATATTCACGGCGAATACGGTTACGGCACCTGGTCATTCTACGGTGGTCACGACCCCGAAGATTACAAACATTTTGTAGGTGATCCCCCAACAGAATTAGAATTACATCCCAATTCACCGGGTTATCGGTTAATCCTCAACAACGTACTCTTCCCTGCAGCCAAAAAACAAAAACAAAAAACCTAAATCAAATTAATTGATTATAGGAAAATAGGATTTTTGTTGGTGGGATATTGATTGCGCGTGATAAAACATGCTGCGATTTGAATAGAAAAATTTATTGCATAAATTATTCAGTTCCATAGGAGCGAAAGATTGGTATCTAAAAATCCCATTATAGAATCAATCAGCTCTGTAAGCGCGGCAGAATGGCAACAACACGATTCCCATGAATCAATCAGCTCTGTAAGAGCGACAGGTTTGTTATGATGATGTTTAATGTTGAGCTACCAATGTGATATAATTGATTTACTCATGAAATTTAGATTGAAACGCTCATCCCCCCCCAACAATCAATAAAACAAAAACCAATTTAAACCTAAACGAAACGCGCGGGGTTGCATGGGGTAATTGGGGGCTTGATAATAGCCGTTTGAAAACAAACCTTGCGCGATATTATCCATTTTTACAAAGAAGCGGAGCGTTTCTACGTCGAAATTGAGAAATACATCTATTACCGGATATTGTTTTGGGGTGGCTTTAATATTGCCGTTTACCCACATACCATTTGTGATATCGTAACCATATTCTTTATACTCCGAATTATACCAGGCGTCAAATCCTGCCTGAAAAAATAATGCACTTTTAAATAAATGGTTCTGGTAATACCAACTGATATTGCCTAAATACTGCGGATAATGCAAATTGCCATCCATTAATTGTAATCCGACAGCATTATTTAAATGAAAATTACCCAATAGGAAATTTTTTACCAGCAACACCTGAGTAATATTTTCATCTACCGGATAAATCATATTGTTTACACCAAATATTTTTCCGTATTCATAATAATTTTTTAATTGAATTCTGCTCGCTATTAATTCCAGCTTTAATTTTTCATTTTTTAATCGCAATCCGTAACGCAGGTAACTCGTGTTTTCTAATAACAAATCCCACCTGCTATCAAACCCGTAATAATGTTCTTGAATAACCGTTGCATTGACATCTCTGTATTCAATTAACAATTCCGGATTAAATGGAATTTTCGGAAAACGCAAGCGGCCTGAACCCTGCATTGCTGCATTATCCCAATCGTATGCAGCTGCAACTTTTATGGTAATTAATGAATCAAACAAAAAGCGTGCATTGGCATTTATACCGGTAATGAGATTGGTATAATCGTATTTCCCTTTTCCATCAGATAATTCATGCCATTCCTGTAATCCATATAATTCCCAGTTATAAGTATTCCTGACAGTACTATCTTTTGTTACAACCTTATTATTCAAATTACCTATCGCTACTTTATTATAAAATCCGAATACCTCTGCCCTGTCTCGCAGCGTATCCTGTCCATCATCATAAAAATCACCGTAATATGTTCTGTCGATTGCAGCATCTTCAAACTGATAATAATAATCGTGTATACCGATGGTATGTGCTATTTTAAATTTCGGGACAAAATAATATCCTGTTGTGGTATCATCAATTGCATAGGCTATTTTTTTTCCAAACGATAATTGCTGCTGTATCTGACCCTGCCAATTTTTCCAGTCTGTTTGAGCATCGTCGCGATACGCAAGCACACTTGCGGGATCCTGCAGGTCAAAAACAGAATCATTTTGAACGCCACCGTTTTCATCAGCAGTTACATTCCCGTGAATACCGGCAAAATAAATTTGATATTTTTCATTTTTAGTTCTATACCACGCACTTAAGTTTACATCACTATAATCGTTGTGCATATTCGGAAAATATCCATCAGATACGATTTTATTAAAATCGATGGCCACATTAAAATCTTTCCCCACATTTCTGGTATGTGTTACATGAAATAATTGTTCACCCTGAGAACCGGCAACATAATATAAATTGGTAAATGGAACATTACAACGGTAATATTTCACTTCATCAATATCGGTTAAATAAATATCGCGTTCATGTCTGCCATAATCAAAACCAACGGTCCTGTTAAATTCAAAAAAACGGTTATAAGCAGGTGCACCAAAATTGCCGAGGTATGCATATTCAAAAATACCATCACGTGCCGGGTTAAAGCGTTGGAATAAATTCAGAGTGGTATCCAACGGATTAAAATTATCAATATCATCGCCCACAAAATATTCCACTCTTGCTGTATGATAATCGAATAAGGTTTTCGTTTTTGCCGAATCGAGCGTTAAACTATCTGTTGTTTGACTAAATGTGCTTTGTAAACAAAATAACATCCCCCCACAAAAAAAAGGAAAAGTTTTAAAGCATGTAGATGGCCGGGTTTAAAATGCACAATTATGTTTTTTATGTAACGTAGTTCAGTCAGCAAAAATGTTGCCTGTTATTATAAACCTGCAATTAAATTTTGCAAAATCAGCGTCATTTTTGGTTCAGCTTCTTTGGCAACAGCAATTACATCTTCTACTGTTACAGCTTCAATTTCATGTGCTGGATAACCTTTATCTGTAATCACAGAAATGGCAAACACCGGTAAACTCATATGCACCGCTGCAAGTACTTCAGGCACAGTGCTCATACCAACTGCATCTCCACCAATAATGTGTAAATAATTATATTCTGCCGGTGTTTCCAGATTTGGGCCGGGAACTGAAATATAAACTCCTTTATGACAAGAAATATTATTTGCTTTCGCGATTTCCATGCCTTTTTGAATTAATGTTTCATCGTAACATTTAAATAAATCGGGGAAACGAGGACCTAATTCATATTCATTTGGACCAATAAGCGGATTGCTTGGTTGTAAATTGATATGATCGCGGATAATCATTAAATCACCTTTATTTATATTGGCATTTAAACTGCCTGCTGCATTGGAAATAAATAATTTTTGAATACCCAACACCTTCATGGTGCGCACCGGAAATACCACTTCTTCCATGGTATAACCCTCATAATAGTGAAAGCGACCTTGCATGGCCACAACTTTTTTATTACCAATTGTTCCGAAAATCAATTTTCCGCTGTGACTCTCAACTGTGGAAACCTGAAAATGCGGAATGAGCGAATAATTAATTTCATAGGCAATTTTGATATGCGAAACCAGATTACCTAAACCGGTACCCAATATAATTCCATACTCCGGTTGAAAATCAGTTCTTTGTCTGATGAAGTGCACTGCCTCATTTAATCTGTCCATTAATGGTTCCATTGTTTTACTTTTTATGCTGTAAAGATAGGGTTTGTATGAATTGTATTAGGTGTTTTCAATTGAAGTTCCCGTCGGGGTGTATTGATTGATATAATCGATAATTTTAGAATTAAAGGTATCAGCATCTCCAATAAAACGTACATCAACAGGCAACACAAATACCGATAATCCGGCGGCTAATAATTCCTCCTTCTGTTCCATTAAACGCATGGCATCTTTTTCGGTAGTGATTATCTGTTTCGTAGCCGGGAATGCCGTTGTAACCCGTTTAAAATCTTTTGGCGTAAAATAGTGATGGTCAGCAAATGCAGCGATATGCAATTTCTTAAATCTGTTACTCAGATAATTTTTAAGCTGCTGGTTTGCTGCTATGCCCGTCATTAAAACCACTTCCCTGTCTGCATTTAACTGCACTTCCGGTTGATCGATAAATAAGGGGTAAACATTGCCGTATTCCAGCGTTGTAAAAAAAACAGATTGGCCTTGTGATAACTTAAGCTTGGATTGATACACCAATTTTTGATCTTCGGTAATATCCGCAGGACATTTGGTAACAATAATAATTTGCGCACGCGATTTACCTTTTCGTGGTTCCCTGAGGTTACCTGCAGGCAACATATGATCGTTATAAAAAGGTTTTTGCCAGGTGGTGAGCACAATATTTAGTCCCGGTTTAATACGGCGGTGCTGAAACCCATCATCCATTACAATAACCCGAACATCCGGTTCATCATTCAGGACATAATAAACACCTGTTACGCGGTTTTCACTCACTGCTACTTCGGTTGCAGGGTATTTTTGTTTATAGAGTTTCGGTTCATCGCCAATATCCTCAACCAAACTCAAATCGGTTGCCAGTCCGTAACCTTTCATGATTCTACGGTAACCGCGACTAAGGGTAGCTACTTTAAATTGTGTTTGCAGTAACTTGATGAGATATTCAACATGCGGTGTTTTACCGGTTCCTCCTGCGGCGAGGTTGCCTACCAGAATAATCGGGAAGTCGAATTCAAAGCTGCGTAACCAGCCTTTATTGTATAAAAAATTCCTGATGCTAATCACAAAACCGTAAATCCAGGCCAATGGCAACAATAACAATCGCATGGGGCGAAATTACTAAAACTAGGCAAAGTAGCTTTAAACTCAATATTGGCAAGCCTTTTGCGGAGGCTCGCAACCAAATCTCGTGCCCATTTCGGCGGGTTTAGCCGGATTGTCCGCCCCTGCTGCTTTTCAATTCATAAAAAAAAGTTGAAAAAAAATTTGGTGGAATTGAAAAATCAAGTAACTTTGTATCTCAAAGTAATTTGATATTAAAACTTATTTGTCATGACATGGTTTAAGAAAAAGGGTTGGATTTACATTCCGGTTCATGCGGCAGGGTGGTTCATCACCATTTTGCATACAGTTGTTGCGGTGGTGTTTTTCAAAGCGATCGACAGGCATTCACACTCAGCGAGTGATACATTGACCAATTTCATCCCCTATTTTATCAGTGTGGCGGTCATTTATTTTTTTATAGCAGTTAATACATCTAATCAAAAAAACAAAAACAATGAAAGAAATAACAATAAAACCAACAACATTCGCAACCAAGGCGGGATTGATACTTATGGCGGTACCCTCTTTTTTCTGGCTGGGTATTGTATTAGCTGTATTTTTTGAAAAGCCGGTTATTGTGCACGAAATTATGTTGCCCATTGATCAGGTATCTTCATTATTTACTTTAATGATTATGGTGGGTTTACCGCTCATCACTTTTCTGGTAAATTTAAAGTCGTTGATGTTGATAGAATTGAATCCGTACGGAGAAAGTTTATTTATTGATTTTAGTTATAAAAACAATAAATCTACATGGTGGTTAATGGCTTATGCGATAATCAGCATCGTAATTACTATCACTTATGCTTTTTTCGAAAATTTTAATTTTTATTCTGCCCTCCTTTCGTAAAATATGACCCGTGAAATCGCATTTGTGTTAAGAGTGTGGACATGTGCAGTAGTTGCTGGCGGAGCAATTGCTGCACTCTTTTCTTCTTTTGGCAATAACGTGGAAGATGCATTAATAATATTGCTGGTAATCACTTTTTTTGCTGCAACACGCGGCATTTTTGCCTTAATTATTTTTTACATCATCACCCATTATATTAACCAGCATTTATTTACAAATAAATATAAAATATTACTACTAATTCTATTCGCTAATATTATTTGTTTTTTGAATTTTTATTTATTTCTTTATAGGAAAAAGTCCGAAACTTTTTTTGAATTTGGGCCACATTTATTTATTATTTCAAGTTATTTACTTGCCGTTACTTTTGCTGTTTATTTTTTTAGAAACCATTTATCAAAACAGGAAACAACTGACTGAATACTGCTCAAACCTGCTCTGTCTGCCGTGTATTAACGGTTTTTTTACATATTGCATAACGAACTTCCGTATCTTTGCGGCAAAATGGAAATGATGCTGCCGCTACTGCTTGATTTGAGCACTCCTTTTAAGGAGCCGGTAATTATTTTTTCCATAGTGTTGTTCATCATCCTCATCTCCCCTATTCTGTTGAACAAATTACGTATTCCGTCGATTGTTGTGATGATAATTGCCGGTGTTACCATTGGTCCGCACGGGTTTCACCTCTTGGAAAGGGATGGTGCCATTGTGTTATTTGGCACCGTAGGTTTGTTATACATCATGTTTCTTGCAGGTTTGGAGATAGAATTAAACGGATTCAAAAAAACAGCCAAATCGAGCATAACCTTTGGTTTACTCACTTTTGCCATTCCATTTGTAATTGGGTTTGCCGTTTGTAAATACATATTACATTTGGATTTTATCCCTTCCATGATTACCGCAAGTATGTTTTCTACCCAAACACTGGTAGCTTATCCGATAGTTAACCGATTGGGAATTACCCGTAAGCGTCCGGTTGCTATTACAGTTGGTGGCACAATTATTACCGATACCTTAGTATTATTATTGTTTTCGGTAATTACCAATTTTTCGATGGATAAAACCGATACCCTGTTTTGGGTACGATTGGGTATATCGATTGTTGTATTTGCTTTTATTGTATTGTATCTCTTCCCTATTGTGGCAAAATGGTTTTTCCGAAAATTGGAAAATGAAGGTGGTTCACAATTTATTTTCGTACTTACACTTGTGTTTTTAGCGGCGTTCTTATCGCAACTTGCAGGACTTGAACATATTATTGGTGCATTTTTAGCAGGTATTAGTCTCAACCGTTTAATTCCGTTACAGTCTACACTTAAAAACAGAATCGTATTTGTCGGCAATAATATTTTTATTCCTTTTTTCCTGATAAATGTCGGTATGATTATCGATTTGCAGGTATTATTTTCAGGTGCAAATGCCTTATATATTGCCGGTGTTTTGGTAGTGATAGCATTAACTACAAAATATTTAGCTGCGTGGTTAACGCAAAAAATATTTCGTTACTCTGTTAATGAACGCCATTTAATTTTCGGATTAAGTACGGCACATGCTGCTGCAACATTGGCCATTATTTTAGTGGGATTTGATTTAGGATTATTGGACGAAACAATTTTAAACGGAACTATTATTGTAATTCTGGTGAGTTGCTTGGTTAGTTCATTTGTTACCGAATCGGCGGGGCGAAAATATGTGGTTCGTGAAAGTGGTAAAATAGATACAGAACCTGAAGTGCTGGAACGTATACTTGTTCCGGTGGGTAATCCGGAATCCGCTACAGTATTACTGGATTTGGCTTTAATGATTAGAAATCCCAATTCAAAAGAACCGATTTATCCGCTTGCCGTAATTGAGGATAATGATAATGCCCGCATTAAATTAAATGAAAGTAAACGCAATTTAGCGTTGGCTGCTGAGCATATTTCTTCTGCAGATACAAGTGTGCAAATATTAACCCGCGTTGATATTAGTGTTGCAGCAGGTATTTCAAGTGCAATAAAAGAATTAGGGATAACAGAAGTAGTTATGGGCTGGCACGAAAAAATGAGTACCAGTGATAAAATATTTGGTTCGGTTTTACATAAAATTATCCAGACGACAGAGCAGATGTTATGGGTAAGTAAAATAAATCAGCCGATAAATAATTTCAACAGACTGGCAATATTAATGCCGCCAAATGCAGAATTTGAAAGTGGATTTTTCAGATGGCTGGAAGGTATTAAACAATTATCGCATCATATAGGTGCACGGTGTGTTTTTTGGGGAGAACGAAAAACATTGGAATTAATTGATGCCATTAATGAAAAAAATCTAAAACTGCATGCTGAATACAGTGAATTTACCGATTGGGATGATTTCAAAAGTATATCCGGCAATTTAAAGCAGAACGATTTGTTTATTGTGATCAGCGCACGTCAAAAAAGTGTATCCTATTTTTCTTCTTTAGAGCAGGTACCAGTTCGATTAAATAAATATTTTGATGCACATAGTTTTATTTTGCTTTATCCGTATCAGGCCGATTCAGGTTCAAATGATATGAATTTTCAATATAGTGTTTTATCACCATCGCCCTTCAAAGAAAATTTTGAACGGATTAACACCATTGGTAAAATTGTTTATAAAGCATTTTCTTCCGGCAGTTCAAAAAAGGAGAAATAAAAAAATCCGCCGAGGCGGATGGGGTGACTGATGGGGCTCGAACCCACGACCCTCGGAACCACAAACCGATGCTCTAACCAAACTGAGCTACAGTCACCATTTACTGTACAGTGGCGCAAAGTTAACGCAAATCTTTATTACTTAAAAATGAAAAGTTTGCCGTTCATGAAAAAAATCAAACTTTCATAAGCGGCAAACCAGTTATATCAATGGAAATTATAATTCAGAATACCATTTACTCACCTGATTCCAATCGATAACATTCCAAAAATCGGCAATATAATCTGCACGTTTATTTTGGTGTTTCAGATAATATGCATGTTCCCAAACATCAATACCCATAATTGGTTTACCGCGTTGAGCAGCAATGTCCATAACGGGGCTATCCTGGTTAGGAGTAGTAATTAACATCAGGTTGTTTTCTTTATCCTTAGCCAACCACGCCCATCCTGAGCCAAACACACCGGTAGCTGATTTCGCGAATTCCGCTTTAAAATTATCCATGCTGATCCATTTTGCCTCAATTGCCGTTTTTAATGCTGCAGAAGGCATAGTGTCTTTGGCAGTAGGCGACATCAATTTCCAGAAAAAGCTATGGTTAAAATGGCCACCACCGTGATTTCTGATAGCATTACGAACACCTTCAGGCATCGAATTAATATTGGAAACCAACTCCATTAGTGATTTTCCTTTTAATTCAGGTGCTTTTTCAATAGCCTCGTTTAATTTGGTAACGTAAGTTTGATGGTGTTTGCTATAATGAATTTCCATGGTTTGTGCATCAATAAAGGGTTCCAGCGCATTGTAGGCATAGTCAAGCTTAGGCAGTTCAAAAGCTCCGTCAACCGGAGGCATCTCAAAATTAAATGCCGAAGAACCTGTGTAAAGTTCATTTGCTTTCAGGTTGTTTAAAACGCCAACACCTATGGCTGCTAAAGCTCCCTGTTTCAGAAAGCTGCGACGAGATTGTGAATTTGAATTTTTCATATAAAACTATTGTTATTCTTGTTAATGATTTTATTAGGAATAAAGTTTAAAGCTAAGGATATTAGTTTGAACGCGAATTAAATTTTTTTCAAATATTTGGACGCAGTGTAGGTCAGGAAAGAAATTCGGTCGGGAAGTCCACATCAGGTCAATTTCTGCTAATTTTTATGCTGGGTTCTTATAATTACCTTTACAAACCGTTTCTATGCAAAAAGCGTACGAGAAAATAGCATTACAGGTTGAAGGCATGACATGTTCGAATTGTGCCCTTGGAATTTCCAGGTTCTTGGAGCAAAAAGGCCTCGAAGATGTATATGTAAATTTTGCCACCGGTGAAGTGCAGTTTGGCAAATCGGAGCAACAACAATTAGCTGAATTAGTAGCAGGCATTCAAAGTTTGGGTTATAAAGTAGTAAGTGAAACACATGCTGCTAATCAAATTAAACCAAAACGGACTCCAACTGAGCAAAAATTATTGCTTACCATTCCATTTACTGCAGTATTGCTGTTAAGTATGATCCCGGGGTTATCATTTTTACATGATGCAAGGGTTCAGTTTATACTTTGTTTACCGGTTTACCTCATCGGATTTTTTCACTTTGGAAAAAGTGCTTTAGGCTCCATCAGAACCGGAATTATGAATATGGATGTGCTCATATTTACCGGAAGCACTGCCGCATTTGGTTATAGTGTTTATGGTTTACTTGCTGATGCAGGCATGCAATTTTTGTTTTTTGAGACTGCCGCAACCATTATTACTTTGGTATTATTAGGCAATGTAATTGAACATCGCAGTGTTAAACAAACTACTACCGCAATTGCTGCATTAAAAAAATTACAACCTGAAACTGCTAAACGTGTGCATTTCGATTTAATAGCCGGTAGCGATCATGTTGATGAAATTCCTGCTAGTCAGTTATTAAAAAATGATGTTATTCTTGTTAACACCGGCGATAGAATTCCTGCAGATGGAATTGTGTTGCAGGGAACTGCATATATTGACGAATCTATGCTTACCGGCGAAAGTGTTGCCGTTTTTAAACAAAAAGGTGATGTTGTTTCAGGTGGTACTATTAATACGGATGGCATTATTAAATGTAAAGTGACAGCAATTCCAGGTCACACAACTTTAGATGCTATTATCGAATTAGTAAAACAGGCACAAACAGAAAAACCTCCGGTTCAACGTTTGGCAGATAAAATCAGTGCAATTTTTGTTCCGGTGGTATTAAGTTTAGCAGCGCTTACTTTTTTACTTTCTTATTTTGTTTTTGATATTGCTTTAGATAAATCATTTTTAAATAGTATTGCAGTTTTAGTTATTGCATGTCCTTGTGCTATGGGTCTTGCAACACCAACCGCAATTATGGTTGGGCTAGGTCGCTCTGCTGCAAATGGCATTTTAATTAAAGGCGCAACTACTGCTGAACAATTTGCCAAAACAAAAATTGTAGTGTTCGATAAAACAGGAACATTAACTACCGGTGAATTTACCGTGGATAATTTTACAGCAATTAATATGTTGGAAGAAGAAGCGAAAGCAATCATTTTTACTTTAGAATCACATTCATCGCATCCAATTGCTGTTTCACTGGTGAAAATATTTGCAGGGAATAAAAATGTTACACTCAACAATATTACTGAGGTTAAGGGTAAAGGTATGTTTGGAGAAGATAGTGCAGCTAATAAATATAGTTTAGTTAATGCAGCAAATTTGCAGAATGCAGAAGGTTTTGATTTGGTGCTGACAAAAAACGAAAAGATAGTTGCCGGATTTAACATTCAGGATGAAATTAAACCCGGTGCTCAGGCTGTTATTAATTATTTCAAAAGCAAAAACATTAAAACAATTGTTTTAAGTGGCGATAAAGTACAAAAAGTGCAATCGCTGGCAACTGCTTTAAACATGGATAATTATTATGCGAATTATAACCCTGAAAAAAAATTAAAATTAATTGATGAATTAAAATCTCAGGGCATTGTAACTATGGTTGGTGATGGTATTAATGATTCACCTGCTTTAGAGCATGCAGATGTTGGAATATCAATGAGTAATGCAACACAAATTGCTATTAATTCTGCTCAGATAATTTTATTGAATGGTCAGTTTGATAAATTAATTACTGCCCATCAACTCAGCATAAAAACATTGAAAACGATTAAACAAAATTTATTCTGGGCATTTTTTTATAACATAATCGCAATTCCAATTGCAGCAGTCGGTTTGCTTAGTCCAATGATTGCTGCACTTTCTATGGCCTTTTCTGATGTATTTGTAATTGGCAACTCCATTCTGCTTAAAACAAAAAAATTACAATAATCAGTGATCGGAAAACGCAACAACATATCTACTACCACAGCAATTCAGTTTTTTCAGATTGCTCGATATGGTGCATTGCTGTTGTGTTCAGTTTTATTAACCAAAAGCGGAATCGGAACAGATGGCATTGGTCATTACGAAACGTTTATTTTAGTTTCAGGCACATTGAGTTTTTTTTGGGTAAATGGTTTAACGCATACCTTCTTATCAGTCTACAACCACAACACCGACAAACGTAAAGTAATTGGTCAAACGGCATTTATCATTATTGGCTTATCTATATTACTTGCTTTAATAGTTTTGGTGTTACGTGCACCAATCACACAATTATTTGCATTTGATGATACAGGCAATATGTTTTATCTGCTTTTATTGTATTTCTTGTTTAACAACACAGCCTTTCTGGTAGATTATATTTTTTTAGCTCGGGATAATGCAAAGGGCTTAATTTGGCTAAGTGTTTATCATCTCGTATTTCAAACCGCAATGATTGCGCTCCCTGCTTTTTATTACGGGAATTTCGAGTCGGTTATTAATGGGTTGATGGTGTTTATCGGGTTAAAATTTTTGTTTACGCTATACCTGTTATTCCGGAATAATATTATTAAACCGGATTGGGATTTTATAAAAATGTATTTACAAAAATCGGCTCCACTCATCATTTCCTTTTTTTTGGGTGGGATGTCAATTTACGTGGATGGCATTATAGTTAACAATTATTACGACAAAGCTACATTTGCTATTTATCAATATGGTGCAAGAGAATTTCCACTATCCTTGCTGCTTGCAAATGCATTATCAGCAGCTATGATACTGAAAATCGGCAGCTCAATAGAAAATCTACAAGTGGTTAAAACATCTTCCTTAAAACTCATACAGCGATTATTTCCTGTATGTATTTTACTGCTAATTGGCAGTAGATGGTTATATCCCATAGTTTTCAACGATACGTTCAGCACCAGTTTTATTTATTTTAATATTTACATGCTGCTGTTGGTGCCACGATTATTATTTCCGCACTCCATTTTATTAGGCTTAAACCGGTCGAAAGAAATAATGGTCGCTTCTGTTGTGGAATTTGTTTTAAATATCGTATTAAGTTTAACTTTATTACAACTCATAGGATTACAGGGAATTGCATACGGCACTGTGATTGCTTTTTTGGTGAATAAAAGTATTTTGATTTACCGGCTTCATAAATCTGGCATAACACCTAAACAATATATCCCGGTTCAACAACTGGTAACCTATAGTCTCATTTTGGTAGTTACATTTATTACTTTTACCTATTGGATTTAAACATGAAAAATCAACAAACTTTCAGGCAGTTATTCTGGTTAAGTATTATTTCGGTTATGCTGATGGTAGTTTGGGGATATTCATTCGGCAGGGGCAATAGCATTCAGCTTATCCCCTATTTACAGCATACACACGACCACAGTTTGTTTTCCAATGATTTTTTTGTGCAGTATGCCACACAAAATTTACCAAATGAACGTTCTCTGTTTTTGCTTTTATTGCAACCCTTTGGAGTAAATTTAGAATGGCCGGCATTTATTTTTCATGTTTTATGTACCCTCGCAATGTTATATGCCATGTTGCAGATTGCATTTTATTTTTTGAAAAATTATGCATTAAGCTACGCCGCAATCATTATTACATTTTTCCCATTGCTGTATCATACCTTAGGATTAAATGAGATTTATGGAGGTGAATTTAATTCGAGTCTTATTTCGGATGTATTTTCCTTATGGGCCATTTTGTTTATGTTGCGCAACAGGATAGGATGGTGTTATGCTGCATTAATATTAGCAACTTGTATGCATCCATTATCAGGTATGCAAACATTTTTATTAATAAGTGGAGCCTTATTGTTCACGGCATTGGCTAATAAAAATTATGTTATTATTAAAAAACAATATTTATTACCCGTATTAATTTATGTATTTACAGCCGGTACTTTTATCGTTTTATTGCAGCTCCGTTTGCACGATGTTGAATGGAATGAGGCTGATTTTTTCAGAGCATTTTTTGTTTTCAGAAACGGACATCATTACCTCCCAACAGAATACAAACACCTCGACTGGCTGATATTAGGCCCGCTTTACCTCATAACCCCTTTAATTTATTTTAAAAGAAATAAGCAGGTTTTTGTTTTTAGTTTACTGATTCTAATTGGATGTATTTTATTCAGCATTGGGGTGTTAATTTTAGAATCAACTACTATTGCAACTGCACAGTGGTTTAAAACTACCATGTGGATTGAATGGTTTGCTGTAATCGGATTATTGTTATTAAGTCAAAAAGTTTTGCTACGCCTGAACAAACCTTTATTGCAGCGCTTAATTTTACCTGCTGTTATTATAGTTTCCGGTTTGTATGCATTTTTAGTGTTCCCGAAAATTCCGCTAAAAAATGATATCTCTTATGAGTTCCCTTTTTATAAAAAAATAACACCGGAAATAGATATCGCCAAACAGGCAAAACAAGTTACACCTAAAAATGCGTTATTTATCGAGCCATGCTCATTTGACCAGTTAAAATATTATGGTCAGCGGAGTAGTTTTGTTGATTATAAGGCATTAACGCATTCAAAAAGTTTTATTAAGGAATGGACTTCACGGTTTAAGGCAGTTTATCAGATTGACCCTTTAACATCTGAAACCATAAGTTTTACTGCCATGCGCGAAGCTGATGAACGCTACCGTAAATTAACTACGGAACAACTAACTGCATTAAAAACGCAATATGGCATAACGCATATTATAATGTACGCCGACAACCCACTCCCCTTCAAAAAGTTAGCATCTAATGACCGATTTGCCATTTACGAGCTATAAATTTGCCTAATTAACTGATTACATGCAGCACGGAATCGCTTTTCAAAGCCTTATACCCATTCGTTCTAAGCCCGATCATGCGGCGGAACAAACAACTCAACTTTTGTTTGGAGAGATGTATCATGTGTATGAGCAAAAGGGCAGCTGGATGCGTATAAAAAATATATACGACGGTTATGAAGGGTGGATGCATGAAAAACAACACTATCATTTAAGTGCAGTTGAAGCAGAAAAAATGTCGAAATCGCCAAAATCAGTAGCGGCAGAATTAGTTCAAACTGTAACCAATAATGATAAAAGTTTTCCAATTGTAATGGGAAGTACCTTATACGATTTTGATGGAATGAATTTCCGAATTGGAAAAGAAAAATTTGTTTACAGCGGTCAGGCTACAAATGAAAATACCGGATTACTCAATACTGAACATATTCGAAAATTTGCGCTCAAATATTTACATGCACCTTATCAGTGGGGCGGCAGAAGTCCCTTCGGAATTGATTGTTCAGGTTTAACACAAATTGTATTTAAATTATATGGAGTTGATTTGCCTCGCGACGCTTATCAGCAGGCAGAGTATGGCAAAACATTAAATTTTATTAATGAAGCAAGAGAAGGTGACCTTGCATTTTTTGATAATGAAGAAGAAAAAATTACGCATACCGGAATTATTTTAAGTAATGACCAGATTATTCATGCCTCAGGTGAAGTAAGGCTGGATATGCTTGACCATTATGGTATTTATAATAAGCCGCTTAAAAAATATACGCATAAATTACGCATTATTAAACGTGTAATATGATTATCCCTTCTGCTGCAGATATAAAGGTTTTAGATAGCACAACTATACAGAATCAACATATTGAAGCAGCAGATTTAATGGAACGTGCAGCAAAAACAGTCTCCAATTATCTTATTCAGTTTAATCCACATTTTAGGTCCTATGCAGTTTTTTGTGGGACAGGAAATAATGGCGGAGATGGCCTTTGTATTTCAAGACATTTATTACAACATGGATATCAGGTGCAGGTATTTATTTGTAATTTAATTGAAACTTCAGGTAAATCATTTCTAATAAACTACAACCGTTTAAAAAGTCAATTTCCTGAAAGTTTAAATCTGGTTACAGATAAACAATTATTACCGGAAACTGAGTGTGATTGTATTATTGATGCGCTGCTTGGAACAGGATTAAATAAACCTGTCAGCGGATTATATGCTGATATTATAAATTATATAAATGTTCAGGATGCCATAATTTTATCGGTGGATATCCCTTCGGGACTTGCTGCAGATAATTATGTTGAAGGACCTATTGTTAAAGCAGATATTACTATTTCATTTGAATTTCCCAAGCTGTCGTTTTTATTTCCTGAAAACAAACAATATGTTGGCGAATGGATGGTTTTTCCGATTGATTTAGTTGATTATTCAGAAATAGAATTGAACACGAAAAACCATTTTATCACAGAAAAAGAAATACATGCCATATTACATCCTCGCCCACAATTTGGACATAAAGGCACCTTTGGCCATGCATTAATAATCGGTGGAAGTGAAGGAATGGAGGGCGCTGCAGCATTAAGTGGCCTTGCGTGTTTGCGAGCAGGAGCCGGACTCACCACTATTACAGGAGCAGAAAAAATAATTGATTTTCCCGAGTTAATGCAAATTAGTTTTGAAGATGTTACAGCATTCCTGCAATCGAAAAAAATAAATGCAATTGGAATTGGGCCGGGATTAGGGAAAAGTGAAAAGGCTAAACAACTATTACAGGAAATTTTGAAAACTGCTAAAACACCTGTAGTTATTGATGCTGATGCATTAAATATTATAGCTGAAGATAATAATTTGTTAAAATTAATTCCTGCAAACAGCATCCTCACACCCCATCCAAAAGAATTTGAACGCTTGTTTGGAAAATTTATTCATTGGGATGAATTGCGGAATTAATGCGTAATAAATCGCAAGAACATAAAATTTTTATTATTTACAAGAGAGCCTATACAATAATTGCTACACCGGATGGCAAATTGTATTTTAATTCAACCGGTAATGCAGGAATGGCAACCGGAGGCAGCGGTGATGTGCTTACAGGGATAATTACAGCTTTATGTGCACAGGAATATGCGCCATTGGATGCCTGTTTAGCCGGTGTTTATTTACACGGACTGGCAGGAGATATTGCAATGGATGCATCCGGAGGAACAAATTTAATTGCAACAGATATCATACAGGCTATCCCTGAAGCGATATCAACAGTGCTTTAATATTCCTGATTTATATTGAGATGGTTTAATAACATCGTTTAAATTCCACATTATTATTTTATAAAAATATTTTAATACCTTCATCTTATGCGAATAGTTGTATTAACAGGTGCAGGCATTAGTGCGGAAAGTGGAATACCTACATTTCGGGGTGCCGGCGGATTATGGGAAGGTCATCGAATAGAAGATGTGGCTTCACCGGATGGCTGGAATAGAAATGCAGCCTTAGTGTTGGAATTTTATAATTTAAGGCGACGTGCAGTTTTATCTGCCCAACCTAATAAGGCACATATCGATTTAGCAGCATTAGATGCACAACATGATGTTTTTATTATCACACAAAACATTGACGACTTGCATGAGCGAGCCGGAAGTAAAAATATTTTGCACTTACATGGAGAAATATTAAAAGCGCGCAGCATCAGAAATCCCAATTTAATTTTACCAATTAATGGTGATATTCATTTAGGTGACACTGCACCCGACGGCGCCCAATTGCGACCACATATCGTTTGGTTTGGTGAAGAAGTTCCAGTGCTGGAAAAAGCGATTCCATTGGTTGAATCCGCAGATGTATTAGTGATAATCGGAACCAGTATGGTGGTTTATCCTGCTGCAGGATTATTATACTATGCCGGTCCACATATTCCGGTTTATGTAATCAACCCGGAAATTCCTGAAATAAGTGGAAATAAAAATATCAGCTATATTCAACAAAATGCAAGTGCCGGTGTTGAGGAGTTTATTCGGCAATTTAATTTAAATTAAAAGTATGAGTATTATAAAACAACCCTGGCAAACGTTAAATAAAAAAATAATTTATGATAACCCATGGATACATGTTGAAGAACACAATGTAATTAATCCGGGAGGTGTTCCTGCAATATATGGTGTGGTTCAATTTAAAAATTATGCCTTAGGTGTTGTGCCTATAGATACAGATGGAAATATTTATTTAATTGGTCAGCATCGTTATCCTTTTAATGAATACACATGGGAAATACCTGAAGGTGGCGGAAATAAGCAACAGGACCCTTTAATAAATATTCAGCGTGAATTGCGTGAAGAGGCCGGTTTACTTGCAAACAAATGGACTTTATTGCAGGAAATTCAGGTTTCTAACTCTGTTACAGATGAAATTGGTTATATCTATCTTGCACAGGAATTAACACCATGTGCTCCTGAACCCGATGTGGATGAAGATTTGAAAATTTTAAAAATCCCTTTTCAGGATGCGTATCAAATGTTACTGGATGGAAAAATTAAGGATTCTTTAACAGTAATTGGAATACTTAAAACAAAAATTTATTTGGGTTTATAAATAATTATTTAAATTTACTTAAAATTAAAACATATGGAAAACAATATTCTCGACCAGGAACAATCACAACCAACAACCATTCAATATGCGGGTTTTTGGGAACGCGTTGGCGCAAGTTTAATCGACTTTCTGATTTTTATTCCGCTATTTGTGCTGACTTATTACAATTTGATGAATCTAAAAAACCTTGTGCTTGCTTTGGTTTTAAGTTTTGTGTGGATTATTTACAAAATTTATATGGAAGGTACAAAAGGTGCAACTATAGGCAAACGTGTTATGAAAATTGTTGTGGTAAATGAAAATAATGAAATCATTAATATGAATCAATCCATTGCCCGTAATTCATTGTATATCATAAACACATTACTCGGTTTAATAACAACCGTTATGGTTTTTAATGCAATAGGGTTTGAAGATAATACTTCATTTATGGAAGTAAGTAAATTTCAACAAGAAAATGGTTTCACAGCAGGTGGCTATTTTGGGTTTTTAATCTTAATTTCCATTATCTGGGTTGCATTTGATAAACAAAAACAAGCTCTACACGATAAAATCGGTAAAACATATTGCGCGATTCGCTCGTAAATATTTTTTGAACCAAACTTTTGGGCAGGATTGTAGGGAATACAATCCTGCTTTTTTTTGCGCAGGATTAATCCATTTAATTCACCGAATTATTATGATACTTTAATTATTCATTTACCATTATAGTCTCGGTAAATCGAATTTGATGATGGTTGGCTAATTCATCTAGCACAGGATTGTAAATATCAGGTGTAACCGGAATTACAACACCGATTTTATTAATTTCACCACTGAGTATCATTTTGGTTGCAATAGCTGCAGGCAAACCTACCGTTTTTGCCATAGCGGTATAAATTTCATCCTGCCCAATGGCGACCATATTGGAGTGTAAGGTATAGGCTTTGCCGTTTTGTGTATAATCCATCACATGTTTCATCACACACATATCTTTGTCACCTGCATCGAGCGACCATTTTTGTTCCAGTATGTATTGTAAAATTTGAGCAGGTGTATATTGTTTAGCGGTATCTTTTTCAGAAAAAATAGGTGTTTCCTCAAAGAGTCCCAACCAAGCTAATTTATTTACGATATCAGGGTCAGTAATTTTCAGATAATTACTTAATCCGGATTGCACATCGTTACCAATTCCCGGAATAAATGCTTTGGTAAACATACTTTTTGTAAAATGTTGCGCATTTTCCATGATATAGGAATCATCAGTCATACCTAATTGGACAAATACATTCCATGCATCACAAAAACCGCGTTTGCGCAATGTTCCGCGAACAATGGTAGCTGTATTTTCAAGGCCGTAAATTTTTCTGTAAGCCAGTGAATCACGGTTTGGATAACCTTCAAATTGACCATAGCCGGGAATATCTAAAATATCGTATCGTTCGTACAATTTTTGGTAGGGAATATATTTATAATCATGATTTTGCAGAAATTTTGCAGTGCCTTGTCCCGCTAAAACCACATTGCGTGGGTTCCAGGTAAATTTATAATTCCAGGGATTATTATCACTTTCCGGCGCAATCAATCCTCCTGTATATGATTCAAATCCGGTAATTTCACCGCCAGCAGCAACAACTTCATCAATCATTTTTTTCGCACTCATATGATCGATACCCGGATCCAAACCAATTTCATTCAATAAAATGATACCGGCATCTACAGCAGCCTGATGCAGGCTTTGCATTGCATCTCCAACATAAGAAGCAGAAACAAAATGTTTTTTAAATTTTACGCAGTCGGTCGCAACAACAGGATGCAAAAAAGCCGGTAATAAAGAAACTACAATATCTGATTGCTGAATACAATTTTCCCGAATTACAGCATCTTCCGAATTAAAATAAACTACTTTACCTGCCGGGTGATTGTGTAATTTTTGTTGTGCCAGATTTACATCCAAATCGCCCAGCGTTACGGTTGCATTTAATGCTGCTGCATGATCTAATAAATAATCAATTAAAACCGTTGCCGATTTACCTGCGCCGAGTATTAGGATGTTTTTCATAACTGAGCTGCAAAATTAGTATTTTCGTATCATAAACAACTCAAATTCAGGTATGGAGAAAATAGTTATCAGTTGTATCCTCGAGGTGTATGAAGATAAATCTGCGCTCACGCAACAGCAACAGGATTTATTAACAGCCGCAATACAAGCATTGGAAACTGCCTATGCGCCATATTCCAATTTTAAGGTTGGCGCGGCTTTATTACTTGAAGATGATACAATAGTAACCGGCAGTAATCAGGAAAACGCAGCCTACCCGTCAGGTTTATGTGCAGAACGTGTCGCATTTTTTAATGCCGGCAGTCAGTTTCCCGGCAAACGCATCATAGCAGCAGCCGTTACTACCTCCTATCCGCTCCCACAACCGATAGCACCCTGCGGAGCATGCCGCCAGGTAATGGCCGAATATGAATTGAAACAAAATAGTCCAATTGAGCTCATTCTCCATGCAGCCCAAAAAACCGTTTACACCATCAACAATTGTCAAAATATGCTACCGCTCTATTTTTCGGGCGAATGGCTAAAAAAATAAATAATAATAACCCCGCTCTGCGCAGTCTCCGACTGCGCAGCAGATTCCGGGTCTTCGACCCATGGTTACGTTTTCAAATATTATAAATTGGAATTGGATTAATTCATCAAACAATTTTTCATTCCGTCCAAAATTGTTTCACCCCTAACGGGGTTTAACGTGGGGTGGGGGGACATTTTTTTTTCTAAAAATATGTTACCCCTAAAGGGGTAATTAAATGCTCTGCGCAGTCTCCGACTGCGCAGTTGATTCCGGGTCTCCGACCCATCGGAAAATTATTTTATAAAAATATGAATGAAAAAAATCAAACCAATTAATTATAACCCCACCTCCAACGCCTTTTCACAAAACAGCATCTCATTTTCAAAATGATATTGCTGATAAAAATTTAACGTCCGCTCAAAATAACCATTATTTGCATTCGGTAAAATAAATGCTAATTTTTCGAGACATGCAGGGCAAATAATCAGCGTTTTATTATCGGATTCGGGAAGTGAATTACTGCCATTTAATACACAGACATAACCAATACAATGTTGCATACCCAATGCATGTAAAATTTCATGCGTGGTGGTTTTTAGCAATCGGCTTAGAACCAATTTATCTATTGAATCATTTAATCCATAATCACCGTATCTGGCAAATGAGCTTACCCCTACCCTGTTTTGAATATCTGCTTCTCCAAAAACAAAATTCCAGTTTTCATCCGGATATAAATCTGATACGGTGATAGCCATTAATGAAATTGCATCCGCGGGAATAATTGGTTGCAATATATTTTGCAAAATATATGTTGTTTTAATTTGACCATTTCTTGTAACGCTATCCGGGATTTTTAAAATATCATATTCCTGTAATAAGATTACATCCAGATTAAAAACAGCATGTAAATAATCCTGCAAAGCGGTAATTAAATCGCTATTTACAGCACCTAACGGCAATAAATAAAATTTACCATTTGCAATAGCAGCAGAAATTGGAGTTTGTTGTTTAAACTCAGCTAAGGTTTGTCCTTGTTCATTGTGTTCATACAACCACGCGCCTGGTTGAGGCTGGCCAAGTTTGGGATATAAATCAGATAAATCGGAAGGTTGTTTATTTTCAGTAGTATACTGATTATTGCAACCTGTCACCAGTATGATGACAGGCAGCAATACATACATAATTTTATTTTTCAACCACAAATTGTTTGGTCATTATTTTACCGTTGGTATTTGCTACAACAGTATATATTCCGGTAGCATAATTTTCAAGATTTAAATGTAAAGTTGCATCCTGCACACGACTTAAATGTTCGGTGTAAACTATTTTGCCGGTTATATCTAAAACAGTAACATCAACATTATTCAGTTGCGCAAGATCGATATCAATAAATATATCTGTTGAAGCAGGATTTGGATACACATTTAAAACATCTGCAGGAGGCACAAAAGCCGCTACCGGTGTGTAGTTACCTACAGTAAACTGGAAATAAATTAGTCCACCAAAATCAGGCTCAAAATTTTTAATGTAAGCACCATCAATTTCTCTCGTTTTAAAACTTCCATTACCATCACTATTTGCCCACCAGCTTAATCCGTCTTCACCATAATCCCATAAATATAATTCATAACAACCATCAGGTAAATTCAATGTGTCTTTGTAAGTAGTGTTGTCAGCAAATGTTGTTCTTTCCAAAATGGTATTTCCATTTTCATCATAAACAAATAAATCGTTTTCGTGTGAAGCAGTATTTGTTCTTGTTTCAATAATAAATTCGTTCGGATAAGTTACCGGAATCGCTAACGGTGTAGTAATACTATTATTATAACTATATTCATCTGTTCCGCCATTTGGATTACTTACCGTTGCAATAAATGCAGTGCCGCCATTTGTCCAGCCGAAATTTGGTAAAGTAACTTCTTCACTTTCCATAAATGCAAGATTACCTGTCCAGGTATAAGTATCCTGATCATAATCTTTAATTCCGAAAGTAATATCCAAACTCGTTAAAGGTGTAGCACCGGTATTGGTAATTCTTACTATTGGGTTATTACATATCGGATTTTTACGTTGTTGCATATCATCATCACTTGGTGCAATGATGGCATCTAAACGCGCATCCAAATTAAAATTAGGGTCACCATAAGTAATTAATTGCACAGAGGTAACATAGGTAGGAACGGAACCTGCTCCATTCCAAGTATAATCTTCTGCAGTATAATCAAATGTATAGGTACTACCCGGCACAACATCAGGTGTTAATTCAAAATCGTAAGTGGTAACTTCTGCACCCGGACACCAGTTTGCACGATCGTAAACCCAGGTACCTCCCTGCGGATAAACCGGATTTAAATCACAATTATCTCTCCACACTTCTTTACTCCAAACAGTGCTGCCATTTAATTTCAAATAATGTTCGCGTGCACAAAATTCAGAACAATTTGATGTGCCTCCGAAACCATGTCCCGTTGCGCGAATTTTTACTCTAGAATTTTTCGCATCAGCAGGAATTGTAACTGTTTGTGGAGGAGTTAATTCATCAAATGAAGGTGTTAATCCATAACCATAAAAGCCATACCACAAATTGGTAACTGCAATTGGATCACGAGGTGGTGTACCTTCAATAAATAATAATTCCATATCCAGTAATTCCTGCCAGTTTCCTGCATTTAAATGTACTGAATCATGTAATAAAGGGCGGTAATCACTTAAATCGAATGTCCACGTAAATCCATCACCTAAATCTAATCCGATACCGTAAGGTGTAATATATCTTGCTAATTCATGCGTATTAACTACTTCAAACGGTTCTCCATAATATTCGAGGTCGTAATTAGATATTGTATTAGTTGCGGTAACCAGAGTTGAATCGGCAATAGTGCCATCTGCATTATAAGTATAAGTATAAAATTCAGCAGGATAAACTAATATAGAATCTGTTGCAGTTAATGGATCTGCAGGATCATAAATAATTAATGCAATTGGGTCGGTAATTACATCTTCAACAATTAAAACAGAATCAATATGACTAACAAACTCACCTTGTTCAAATTTAACTACCGGTCTCACAGCAGTGGAACTAATATTTCTAAAAATATCTTCCGATTTAATAAAACGTTCAACAGCACCAACTAATGCAAGGTCATTATCATTTACAATATCCGGTTCTGTTAATCCATTACCATCATTAAAATTATAATACAACAATAAATTAGCCGCGTACGGATGCGCTCCATCTAAATCTTTATACATATAACTTGCAATTGTTGCAGCATCTAATTCTACATTCCAAATTGCAAATTCATCCATATTGCCGGCATAACTTTCACTTCCACCCCAATTGCCTTTACCTAAACGCAATTTTTCAATGCCTTCCATTAATTTAGTTTTACCAGTTCCACTATGCCACAACACACCATTTTTATAAACCTTCATTGAACCCGTAGTCGTATTTTTTGTAAACGTCCAATAAGTCCAGTTGCCTTCATAATCTGCAGCCGGTGCAACCTGATTTATTCTGTCGTAACCACCAGCATTACCCGCATCCCAATAAACATTTGCATCGCTCCATGGTGTATGACTGTTTAATACACGTGCATCACTTCCGGTAACAGCTTCGAAAGTAGTTCCGTTTTGTGGCTGAAAATCAGGGTCACCCTGCGACCAAAATGCAACTGTTACCTGATCACTTAATCCTGCTAAAGGATTACCTAAAACATCTGCATAATCGGGATTGTAAAATTCAACGTATTTATCGTTGGTACATCCGGTAAGCAAAGAGTGGTAAGGTGTTGTTTCCATACCGGTCATGTACGATAAACCGGTTGGATTAGTATTATCATAAGTAATTTCAACAATAATATTCGAAACGCCATCCCAATAAAATGGTGTTGTAAAATCTATGCCATCCCAACCCGTATTAAAGGAGGTATTTTGGCGATATACTTCTGTAAATCCTGACTCAAATACGGTTGTTGTAAATTCAGTTAATAACGTCGACTTTAAACGAATACTGAAATTTTTCATTTCATCACCCGGTGTATAAATATCGAAATTCATTCCACTGATATTTCCTGCTGTTAAACCCGCTGCAGTTAATTCGGATGCACTCCAAAGGATTTGAGTACGTCCAACCGGATAAGCAGTATAAAGCGGATAAAATGCAAAGTCGGTGGTAGTGCCTGTTTGATATTCGTTATAAGAAATGGTATCGTCATAAACCACAGTATATTGCCAAGACGGCACTGTTGTGTAGGTTGGTGTTGTTGAATAATTTAATTCATCAGGACTGGCACCATTGGCCGTAAAATATGGGTGGGTTAATAATGTGGAGTCCAGATTTCCGGTATGTTCATACAGGTAAGTATAGGTCAAATAATCCCATTCACCGCATGCAGGGCTTTGGGCGGGATTACATTTCAAGGTATACTTCATGAGCACTTTTTCAACATTCACATCAAGTCCGGGGAGGTCAAACCAAGCGTCCTGCGGCGATCCAAAAGTGAATGTTTGCACTTTAATTGTATCACCGGGCCCTGCTAATAAGGCAGTTGTGGTGATAAAAAAAATGGTAATGGTGGTAAAAATTTTAGTAATGTATGACAACATGGTTGTAAGTTTGACACAAATATAACCATATGCTGTTTTTTCCGGTTACACCTGATGTGAACAGTGATAAATAAATGACAATTAACGTGATAAAAGCAACTCAGATACAAAAATCGTATGGTCCGCTGCATGTGTTAAAAGGTGTCGACCTGATTGTAGAAAAAGGTGAACTGGTGAGCATCGTTGGAGCATCGGGAGCAGGCAAAA
This sequence comes from Bacteroidota bacterium, assembly GCA_016706255.1. Taxonomy (NCBI): domain Bacteria; kingdom Pseudomonadati; phylum Bacteroidota; species Bacteroidota bacterium. The sequence goes on from JADJJZ010000029.1 coordinate 552,832, forward strand.
GCACATTATTGCACATTGTTGGAACCCTCGATAAACCCGACAGTGGTGAAGTAATTATGAACGATACCCGTTTAAGCACTTTGAGTGAAAAAGAGCTGGCCCATTTCAGAAACAAACATATTGGTTTTGTATTTCAATTTCACCATTTATTGCCTGAATTTACGGCTTTAGAAAATGTATGTGTTCCCGGATATATTGCGCGAAAAAAAGAAAGTGACGTAATTCAGCGCGCCAAAGAATTACTCGATTTTTTAGGTCTTCATGAAAGGTTGGATCATAAACCCAGTCAGCTTTCGGGTGGTGAGCAACAGCGTGTGGCAGTTGCACGTGCTTTAATCAATAAACCGGATGTAATATTGGCTGATGAACCATCAGGAAATCTCGATACGCATAATGCAAAAGAACTGCATAATTTATTTTTCAGATTGCGTAACGAGTTTAAACAAACGTTTATAATTGTAACGCACAATGAGGAATTAGCGAATATGGCGGATAGAAAATTAGTGATGCAGGATGGCCTTATGGTGAACGGTTAACATCAGTGTTTTTTAAATACCACTATTCTGTTGCTGTTGGTGCCTTTCACATTATTTTTTACACCCCAGATATTTGCCGTTTTAGTAAATTGTTGTTCGTTTATAATTATATGCTCACATTTGAAACCTGCTCTGGTGCCCATTTCCAGGACATGATGTTCAAGTTGGGTTTTGCCAAGATGTACTTCTCCCGTTTCAAAAGCAACATAACCATTTTTTTTGGTAATGCGATATAATTCCTGAAAAACGGTATACATTTTAATCATCCATTCGTCAATAGTTTTCGACATGGTGATATTTTTTTCTATTTTTTTAATGTCAATTCCATTAAACCAGCAGCGCATCCAGTTATCTTTAGCGTATTGCACAACATCTAAAAACGGCGGAGAAGTTACCGTTAATTGAACGGTATTATTTTTAATCACTTTTGTATTGGCCGCATCACCCAAAATAAAAATTGCATTTTTAGAAGCCGATTCAACATGGACTCTATCAGTAGGATTTAAGTCTTTTATCAGACTTTTTGTCTTTTTTACAATAAGTGCCTTAACGTTGCGGTAAACGGGTTTCTGATTTCGTTTTGAGTTAATTAAAATTTGTCGTTCTCTGGATACAGCCTGATTTGGTGGCAAGGTATACACAGAAAAAAATCCTGGTGAATGTCCGGTTAAGCGATTGGTAGCCACCATGCGGATCCATTTGTCGAGTGCATCGAGTTTGTTATTTTTTTCTCTTTGAATGATCCATGCACGTAAAATGAGTAATTCACGATAAGTGTCTTTATGATAAAACATATGCAACCGGTGTTTTTCCGGAACATAGGGTTGTGCAAAAATGTTATCGAGTCGTGCTTCCAGGTCCAGAACAGAAGGAATAAACAAACGGCCTTCAGCTAATATTGCGCTTATGGGATTAACATCGTTGGCAATAATATTTCTGCCATGCAAAGCTGCTTCTATAACAGTGTACCCCTGCCACTAAAAGGGTCGTAAACATAATCGCCGGGTGCTGTATAACGTGATATAAAATACTGTGGCAAGGCCGGCTTAAAACATGCCCGGTAAGCAATTTCGTGGAGGTTATGCCCTTGTCGCTGACGGCTTGTCCAAAACTCACCGGTGAATACGGTAACCTTTGATTTATTAAATTTGAAAGATGTTTTTTTTAACCCTTTTTCCATAAATCGCGCTGAGAGCAATCAATTACGCGTCAAAAATGGTGATTTTTATCAGAACATTCACAATTAACGATGTGGATTTGGAAATTGTTGGGAATTAAATAAGATTTGCAATAAATTATCGACCATGCCATTCTCAAACACATTAACATTCAACAATTCATCAGATATTGTTTTTCAACCTGCAGGAAACGAATTAAGGGTTTATGTAAAAGGTGCTTTATTAGGTGCCATTAATGCTGCTTATCCGGTTACGATGTATACCACTGTGTCAAACGGGGTTAAATCGATAACCATGACACAAATTACCAATTCAGTGTATTGTTCGGGAAATACAAATAATCCGAATTTAGATACGGTATATTATAATTTTAATCAACCGGGACATTTGCCATCGGTAAGTTGTTGTGGTTCAAATAATTCCCTTTACAAAACTATTGGATGGGATAATGATGGTACAAGCCAAACTTGTGTAGGCACAACGGGTTATACCAATGTATTTGATATATCTGCCAATTTAAGTTTCAAATCAAAAGTTGAACAGGTTATGATTAATAATCAGCCGCAAATAAGAATGGTTGTTCGTTATAGCGGTGGTGTTTTTTTAAATGTAAATGCGTCAATAGCTATTTGTTATGCAACACCATATTGTTATTATTGCGACCCGACAAATAATGCGTCTTGATGTAAATATTTAAAAAAGCACTGCTCTGGGCAGTTTCCAACTGCGCAGCAAATTCCCGGTCTCTGACCGCGATAAATAATAAATTAAATCATTATTAAATACTTCGTGCGTCTTTACGTACTTGGTTGCATTTTGGTACCTTTTGTTTTTACCGCTAAGGCACTAAGGCCTCGAAGGGGCGCTAAGGATGTTGTGGTAAAATTGAATTACATTCATTTAATAAGTTCTCCATACATCTTCGCGGCCTTTTTTTCGTGGTTCCGGTTGTTAAGCAGTTTTGCTGAATCTGATTATTTGTATTTATAAAATACCGTTTCCGTGAGTGGCTTTTGATTTATTTTGCTACTGGTCCACGCAAGTACTTCTTCAATTAAAACTAAACGGCGGTGATTGTTTTGCAAATGCATATCTTTAAAATAGGTAAACATTATCTTAAATACATCTAATTGTTCGCGTGCAGGCGTTTTAATTAATTTTTTGAGATATGTAGTAAAAGCTTTTTCAAATTCATTAAATCGATTTTTATTCTGCATACTTCTTATGGCATTCCTTATTGCTGAATCCAGATATACTGTATCGCCCAATTCAAAATGCAGTAGCAAATGCATCATTAATGCACCGTGTTGTAAATCCTGCTTTGATTCCGATTTAAAATTTAATACCTCTTGACAATAATGCAATGCTTTATCATTATTTCCGGTAATGAATAAAAACAAACACAAGTTGTAAGTATCAGCGATATAGCTGGCATCATTATATTGTTTGTTATACTTATTTACAACAAATTCATATTCGGCCATTAACTCCTCACTCCTGTCGAATTTTGCCGTATTAATAAAATATAAAATTTTATACTGCAGAATATTTATGGCGATAGTGGCTTCATCTTTAAATTTATCTTTCTGCAGATTATTCAATTTATTCAATAAATCATCATATTCCTCATAACGGCCGATATTGTGGGCTGCAGCAAGCACCGATGACAGGGCATCCATATAATTTCCCATTACATTAAAATGGTGTTGCGGATACTGCTCCATGAGCGTAAGCATCTGGAGATTATTTTTATACAACCCGTCGTAATCGTTCGAAAAACGCAAAATATGACTATGACATTTAATGAATAAAAATTTACCCATATAAGTATCAATCGCATCAATATCCTTTAGTAAAGGATGATTTTTATACCCAATAAATCGATCGAGTTGTTCCGGGTCACTTAATTTAGAATCAATTAAAAACTGTGCCCATAAAATGAAATAAATTTTCCCCAGTTCTGATTCCGCATTTAAACTGTTGAATACTTTTATTTCTTCCTCATGTATCTGATTGATTTTCGAAACCGGATCTCCTCCTGAATATTTAATTGCAAAAACCCGTTCCCGCTGTAAAATGGCAACCAATAAATAAGTTAAATCAAATTTATAAGCCAGTTCTTTCGCACGTTTTAATGCCTTCACCCTTAAATCAGTCAGCCCCTTTTCTGTATAAAACAATTCATCCTGAATCAAATCAAACACCTCCGTTGCCGCATTTTTATCAGAACGATATAAGCGCATACTTTTAACAATCAGGTCGAAGAGGTAAACCTTGATCTGAGGCAACATTTTAATATCACCTTTCGATTTGAGCTTTTTCTTTAACAATTCCTCATCATACAAATCTTCCTGCTCATCTATTAAATCGAATACACGCATATACACCTTCTGCTTATCGTCGCCCTGCCGCTGGGCAAACAACTTGAAGTAGCGTTTTTCGCTGGGTGTAAGCGATTGAATCAATAAAAAGAGGTCATCTCCGGGTAGCGACATATTTAAACTTATAGTTAAGCAAATATAAACAGATAAGGCAAATTGCATTCACGGTATACCGTTAACAAGCATGCAGACCCGCTTGTAAGCCTTTAAATACAGCACTTTCCGACCTTTTACATATTATATTTTTTAAAATATGTTCGCCAGACGTTGAATAATGACCCTAAAATTGGTTTGCCGGGGGTATGGGGTAGAAATACCTTTGAAACATCAAACAAAGCAAAAATTTAAAACTATGACTAACGCACTTGAATCAGGACTTATCAGACCAATCGCTTTTACGGAGCGGGAAACCCAAATCCTCAATTTAATCGCAAAAGGCAAAACCACCCGTGCAATTGCCGATGAATTGTGGCTTTCGGTAAATACGGTGGAAAGTCACCGCAAGCGCATGATCAGAAGAGTTAACGCAAAAAATATATTCGGTGTATTCAATTACACCATTACGAATGGAATTATCAACCCTTTGGTATTTAGTGAACCTTGTTTCGTTTAAACACAATTAAAACTCTGCTATCCCAAGCATTTTTTATTTCTCACCATAGGCTGTTGAATCTGCCGCCCTGTCGTTGGGGCGGCTTTTTTTTTGTTCAGGTACGGTATATTTGCACCGTCAACACATGGAGATTTTTTCATATATCTTTTATTTAGGCGTTATTAATATCGTTTTTTCAACGGTCTGGAAAATTCTTGCAACCGTAACTTCTTCGTTATTAAATGATATGGGTATAAATAAAGATGCCTCCTTTTTATTTTTTAAGGCTTTGGGATATTATATCCTCGTGAGTTTGGCAGCCTTAGTTACTTTTTCACATATGGAAGCCACCTATTCACTTGCTGCAATTGCTTACGCCATAGTTGGAACATTTGTAATTTATGCAACCATAGCCAGCAATCTGGAACGCAACCGTTGGCGGGCAGTTATGAATTTTGAAAGGAAACGAGTGGGCGTTATGCGTTTTGATGGTTATTTGCTGATGGCAAGTATCGTATTATTTATCATCACCATTTTAAAACCCGAAATTGCCAATCTGCCGCCCCATCGCTGGCTGCTCACTACCATTGATAAAATTTATCAAACCCCTATAATTAAATATATCATTGGATTTTTTGCGTTTCTGTATATGCTCAACATTATTTTCAGAGGAATTAAAGCCTCCGATGAAGTATTTTCCATTTTATTTAACCGCAAACGTAAAACACAACAAACACCGGAATCAGATACTTATTTCACTGATTATGAGGAAGTTCAGGACGACAATTCCCAACTTCCAAAATAAAGCATAACCGATTTCCGTTTAACTTTAAACTTGTATCGTTGCGAACTTTTCTTATCTGTTTATTTTCATTTACGGCAATCACCTTATCCGCTCAACAGGTACAATGGGCATCAGAAGTTGTCCGTTTTTCAACTGAATATACGCGTAAACAATTTGCTGCCCGACAGGTTTTGGGCAAACCGGATAAACTGCCTGCATTTGGCGAAAGCGCCGTAGCATGGGCTCCTTCAACCCCCGATAACCCTGCAGGAGAATTTATCCATGTTCGTTTTGCGCAACCACAACAAATTCAACAAGTAGGCATTGGCGAAAGTAATTGCCCCGGCTCAGTAAAAGAAGTAATTCTGTATTCAACTACCGGAAAAAAATATACCGTTTATGAAAATCTGACCATCAAACCTGAATTTACTACCGGTGGTCGCATTTTCCGTGTTTTTTTTCCATTAACAGATTATGAAGTTAGTGAGGTACGCGTTGTATTAAATACAAAAGCAATTCCGGGTATGAATCAAATTGATTGCATCGGAATTTCAAATTCTGATGTGCCAATTAAAGCAACTGTAAATGAAGCGGTTTACGCAAACCCTATTGCCGACCCCGAAAATTTGGGGCCAAATGTAAATACAGATGCAGATGACATGTTTGCATTTATTTCTCCAGATGGTAAAACATTATATTTTGCAAGAAAAAATTATTACGAAAATACAGGCGGTGCACTGCGCGATGATATTTATGTTTCTAAAAATGCAAATGGTGCGTGGACTAAAGCTGTTAATATCGGCACACCTTTAAATAACGACCAGCATAATTATGTTTCATGGATTAGTTCTGATGGCAGTTCTTTATTGCTCGCTAATAATTATGAAAAAGTAAAACAGGATATTTCAATATCTAAACGCACTCCCGATGGATGGGCGTTTCCCAAAGCATTAAAAATTAATGATTTTTATAATGATAACGAATTTTCCTGTTATCATATGAATACAGAAGGCAATGTAATTCTGATGGCTATAGAGCGACCTGATTCGTATGGTGATATGGATATTTATGTCAGTTTTTTACAGGCTAATAAAGTATGGACGGAGCCTAAAAATTTGGGCATGACCATTAATTCTGCCGCAACGGAAGGCAGTATTTTTATTGCTGCAGATAACAGAACGATTTATTTCGCCACAAATGGCAAAAGCGGATATGGTGGTTATGATATGTTTATGAGCAAACGTCTGGATGATACCTGGCTCAATTGGAGTGAACCTGTAAATCTGGGTAACAAAATTAACAGTGAGGGTCACGATTATTATTATACCATTCCCGCAAGTGGCGATTACGCTTATTTTTCATCTACCAAAAATTCATATGGCAAAGCCGATTTATTTCGTATACCATTACCTGTTGAAATTCAACCTGAGGCTGTTACTTTATTAAAGGGAAAAGTTATAGATGCCAATACCAAAGAACCGATTAATGCGGATGTTCAATTTGGCGGTTTAGTAAGCGAAGAACCCAAAGGCATTACCACTACAACAAACGGTAATTATCAGGTTATTATTCCGGAAGAAAATTATAATGTTACCATAAAAAAGGAAGGTTATTATCCGGTAACAACAACAATTGACGAAGACCTTGAATTTGATGAAATTGATTATAATGTAGAAGATCCGGTGGCCATTATTAAACATGATATTAAGACTGATATTAAAACAGAATTAAAACAAAACAAGTGGACAAAAACGGAATTAATTGAAGAATTAAATAAACGAATAGAAACAGAATTTGCCGATACTGCGGAAGTTTCAAAAGAAGAAATTGTAAAGGAAATTGCAGATGAAATTACTACTGCAAAAGACAGTGTTTATGCTGAAGTAACGGCAGATGTGGAATTAATTCCAATTCGTGCAGGAACCGTTATTCAATTGGATAATATTTTCTTCGAAGCAAATAAATCGGACCTGAAACCGGAAAGTTCTGCTTCATTGGATGAACTGGCTGAATTTTTATTGAGCAATCCGAATATTTATGTAGAAATTGGCGGCCATACCAACGGTTTACCAAACGATGCCTTTTGTCAGAAATTATCGGACGAACGTGCTAAAAACGTAGTCGCATATCTTATGGCTAAAGGTGTACCTGCCACACACTTAACCTCCAGAGGTTACGGTAAAACCCAACCTATTGCCGACAATGCAACTGCAGCCGGCAGGAAAAAAAATCAGCGTGTAGAGCTTAAAATCATTAAAGTGGAATAATCACAATTTCTTTTCCTTATTTTGCCAAATAATTACATCAAATGGCAACTATAATTTATTCGGTGGAGATGCCTTTTCCGGCAAATCATGTGTTCACGGTAAAAATGGAAGTGAAGGGAATTGCAGATGAACAACTTGTTGTTGAATTACCCGTTTGGACACCCGGCTCCTATCTGGTGAGAGAATACGCAAAAAATATCAATGCATTTAAGGCAAGTGATATAGCAGGAAATAGTTTACCTTTTCAAAAATCATCAAAAAATACATGGTTAATTTATAGCGGTGGTGCAGATGTAATTATTCAGTATGAAATTTATGCCTACGAAGAAAGTGTGCGCACCAATTGGTTAGATGCCACACATGCTTCGATAATTCCTGCAGCATTTTTTATGTGGGTTAATGGATATAGTGGTGGTGCAGAAATTCATATTACGCCACATAGTTCTTTCAAAAAAATAGCTACTGCTTTGCCAAATGCAGACAATAATAACTGGCAATTATTTGCATCATCTAAAGATGAATTATACGATAGTCCAATTGAAATAGGCAATCACAGCAGCACCGATTTTTTAACTGAAGGGGTAATACATACCCTTGCCATTTATGGTGAAGGCAATCATGATGAAAAAATTATTATTGCAGATTTAATTAAAATTATTCAGACTGAAGTTGCCATATTCGGACAACATCCCTGTAAGAAATATTTATTCATATTATTAAATTCAAATACACAACGCGGAGGTCTTGAACATTTACATTCCACCAGTTTAATATTTAAAAGATTTGGTTACGCTGATCATAACAGCTACCTGGAATTTATCAGCTTATGTGCGCATGAATATTTTCATTTATGGAATGTGAAACGTTTGCGCCCTGCAGCTTTGGGGCCATTTAATTACGGAGAGGAAAATTACACTACCGGTCTTTGGGTAGCTGAAGGTTTTACCAGTTATTACGATGATTTAATTGTTTATCGCGCTGCTATTTATAAACAAGAAGAATATCTCGCCATCGTTGAAAAAAATATTAACGAAGCGGAAAACGCACCCGGAAAAAATATTCAAAGTGTTGCCGAAGCCAGTTTTGACGCCTGGATAAAATATTATCGTCAAAATGAAAACAGCAACAATTCGCAGGTAAATTATTATGTGCGTGGTGGTGTTTTAGCGTTATTATTGGATATCATTATTATTTCAAATACCAATGGTGAAAATTGCCTCGACGATGTTATGCGTGAAGCTTACAATACTTTTTATATGCAACAAAACAGAGGTTTTACGGAAGAAGAATTAAAAAGTATTATCGAAAAATACGCGAAAACCAATCTCGATGATTTTTACCGCGACCATATATTCGGAACTACTCAAATTAATTATCAGCCGTATTTCGAAAAGTTAGGACTACAATTAATTGATAAAAATGCTGGGAGTTTAGATAAAGAATTCGGCTTAACAATTAATGATAAAAATATCATTACTTCCGTTCGCAAAAACAGCTCCGGTGAGCTTGCCGGATTAAATGTTAATGATGAAATAATTGCGATAAACGAATTTCGCTACACACCGGGCTTTATAAATATTATTACCAACAACAGTGTTGAATATGATACTTTTTGGTTTTTAGTTAACCATAATGGTATCGTAAAAACATTCATACCATCATTAGCAATAACCGACAAGGTAAATTACAAACTGGAAGCGCTGCCAAATCCTACGCCGTCGCAACAATTGTGTTATAAAAAATGGTTACAGCAACATATTAACCCTTAAATACGGTTCGTGAATCGCTTTGTGCCGTTGGTAAAATGGTAATTTCTTCCAGATTTACATGAGCTGGTCGGGTTGCTGCAAAAAATATCACATCAGCAATATCTTCTGGTTTCAAGGCTTCAAAACCTTCGTAAACTTTTGCTGCTTTTTCAGTGTCGCCTTTAAATCTGACGATGCTGAATTCCGTTTCCGCTAAGCCCGGAGAAACATTCGTCACTTTGATACCATATGGCAGTAAATCCATGCGCATGCCTTTGCTCAATGCAGTAACCGCATGTTTGCTGGCACAATATAAATTCCCCTGAGGATAAACCTCCTGCCCTGCCACGCTTGAAACATTGATAATATGTCCGGCCTTGCGCGGTATCATCCCCTTCACTACTATCTTGCTTACATACATCAAACCTTTTAAATTCGTATCAATCATGGTTTCCCAATCCGCTAAATCACCATCCTGAAAGGCATCTCTTCCCGCCGCTAAACCTGCATTATTAATCAAAATATCAATTTGTTGCCATTTTTCAGGCAAAGCACTAAAAGCAGCTTCCACAGCCGCATTATCGCGCACATCAAAAGGAATGGTATACACTTTAATCGGATAATTAGATTCCAGCTCGGTTTTCAGCGCCTCGAGACGGTCCGCGCGACGGGCATTAATCAACAAGTCGTATCCTGCAGCAGCAAATTGTTTTGCACAGGCTTTTCCAAATCCGGAACTGGCTCCGGTTATCATTACTATCGACATATCTTCGTTTTACCGCAATTTTAACTAAAAAGCGGGATATCCTGCGTTATTGCCCCGGTTTAACGCGCCAATTTTTTAAATTTGTGTGCTTGTATTTCGAAATCGGAAGTGCAAAAGAATCTTGTCTTCAAAATTCACACTTTCATCGGCAAAATTGCTGAAATCGTCCAAAGCATTTTGACATAATACAATTATCTGCCTTACTTTGCGTCAGTAAATTGGAATAAACTGTTAATGGTCATCATCAATCAAAAAAAATGAAACAAATTTTTACCCTTTTCTTTACGCTTAGCTTGCTTTCCAATGTTTTTGCGCAAACAACCATCTCAGGGAGTATTCGCGACAATAAAAAAAATGCGCTGCCGGGAGCAAATATCTTTTTAAAAGATACTTATGATGGCACCACGAGCGATGTTGATGGAAATTATACATTCACTACAACGGAAACCGGTAAACAAATTTTTACGGTGAGTTTTGTTGGTTACGAAAATTATGCGGACACGATTACCATTACCTCCGGTACGATGACCATTAATGTTGAGTTGAAAGAATTATTTAACGAATTAAATGCAGTTGTAATTACAGCCGGTGCATTTGAGGCAAGTGATGAAAGAAAAAACACCATTTTAAAACCGCTGGATATTGTTACCACAGCCGGAGCTGAAGGTGATATTTATGGTGCATTGGAAACCCTTCCGGGAGCAAGTAAAGTTGGTAACGATGACGGTTTATATGTGCGCGGCGGTAGCGATTACGAAACAAAAACCATTATTGATGGGATGTCGGTTAATAACCCTTATTTTTCAACTGTTCCGGATGTGCCGTCACGCGGGCGTTTCCAGCCATTTATGTTTAAGGGAACCGTGTTTAGCACCGGTGGTTATTCTGCCGAATACGGTCAGGCTTTATCCAGTGCGGTTATTCTGAATACGGAAGATATGCCTGAATTTAGTGCCTCCGGATTAAGTGTTGCCCCAATTTTTATCGGCGGATTTCATACTCAAAAATTTAAAAATGAAAAAACAGCTTTGGGTGGTGGAATTAATTATACTAACCTTGCTTTATTCGATAATGTTTATGAGCCGACAACTTTCGACTGGATCGAAAGTGTGGAATCTTTTGACGGAAGTTTATTTTTCCGACAAAAAACATCTAAAACAGGTATCATCAAATTATATGCACAAAAAGAAAGCAGCAATTTTGCATTAAGAGCAAACGATATCGACAGTCTGCCATTAACCGATGATATTGAACTGGGTAATGATTATAATTATGTAAACGCATCTTATCGCGAATTATTGACAGACAAATGGGGCATGCAGCTTGGTGTTAGTTATAGCAGTAATTCAGATAAAATTCTTGCAGATGGTTTCGACATCAGTCGTTTTGATGAAAATGCACAAACAAAACTTACATTTAATAATCAGATAACAGAAAAAATTAATATTCATTACGGCGCTGAATATCAGCATTTAATTTATAATCAAAATGCAGGTGATTTAGAATTTGATCTAACCGAAAATTATGCAGCAGCTTATGTTGAATCGGATATTTTTATCACCAACGACCTTGCAGGAAGAATTGGTTTGCGCGCAGAAAATTCTGAAATTTTGGGAGAAGTAAATCTTGCCCCACGCGTTTCACTGGCATATAAAACCGGTAAAAACGGTCAGGTTTCATTTGCTTACGGCGATTTTTACCAAACGCCACAACCAACCTATTTATACAATATTTCAGCCTACCCCCTCACTTATGAAAAAGCAACACATTTTATTGGTAATTACCAATATGTTACCAACGACCGCACCTTCAGAATAGAAGGATATTATAAAAAATATGATGACCTTGTTACACAAGAAGCTACTGATATTCCATTTGTAAATAATTATGATAATGCAGGGTTTGGTTATGCAAGAGGAATAGATTTATTTTTCAGAGATAAAAAAAGTATTAAATATGCTGACTATTGGATTTCTTATTCGTTTTTAGATACGAAACGTAAATTTTTAGATTACCCTGAAGAAGTAACACCAACTTTTGCCGCACAACATATTTTAAGTTTGGTATATAAACATTATATCCCCGGTATCAATACACAAATCAGCGGAACCTATCGTTTTATTTCAGGTTGGCCGTATTACAATCCGAATAATCCACAGTTTTTGGGAGATGTTTCTCCACAGTTACACAATTTATCGCTGAGTGCAAGTTACCTGACCAGCCTATGGGGTAATTTTACGGTGATATTTTTATCGTGGGATAATGCGCCGCAATTTGACCAGATTTATGGTTATCAATATTCGGCAGATGGCACGGTTCGTGTTGAAAATCAGGCACCTATAAAAAGTACCGTTTTCTTTGGCATATTTATTTCATTCCTATATGGAGATGATCGCCGTGTAAATGATATCGATATTGATAAATCAGCCGAATAAATTACGACAGTATTTGGCCTGAAATTTGAAATATGTCGTGCGCAATATTTAACCTGTTACAAACAAAAAAATCACAATTATGAAAAATCTGTTTACAATTATTTGTTTCATGAGCATCACCGTTGCATCGCAGGCTCAGAGTGCGAAGTTTAACGATGCTATGACCAAAGCCTTAGCTGAAATGGACACGCTCAAAACGGGCGACCAGTTTATGGCGATGTCGAATAAATTTGAAAGAATAGCCTTAGCTGAAAAAAATCAATGGTTGCCATATTATTATGCAGCCTTATCAAGAGTTACTGCTACCTACATATATAACGAACCCGCTAAAAATGATGTAATATTAGATGTTGCTGAAAAATATATTAATGTTGCCGATTCATTAATGCCAAATAACTCAGAAATTTATGTTGTAAAAAGTATGATTTTAGGCGGAAGAATAATGGTTGACCCAATGACACGTGGTCAGATGTACGGTATGCAAAGTATGATGCATTTAAGCAAAGCAATGACACTTGATCCTGAAAATCCACGTTCTTATTATGTAATGGGTTTGAGTTTATTTTATACACCACCACAATTTGGAGGCGGACAAGATAAAGGTTGCGAGATGTTAAATACAGCAAAAGCTAAATATGCAACATTTAAACCTGCTTCTGACCTGCATCCTTCATGGGGAGAAAATCAGGTTGATGAAACACTGAAACAATGTACGCCACCTGCAACACCTGCCGGCAGTGGCAACAATTAATTAAGATATACATGAATTAAAAAAACCGGAATTATCCGGTTTTTTTTATGTACCTAATTGCTAAAATATAATAGTGAAAAAAAACAGGCTGCCTTTTACAACAACCCGTTACAACCCAGTCTTATTTTTTTATGAAAGAATAACTTGTGCCATCTAACGTTAAAAAATACATGCCACTTTCCAGTTGATGCACATCTACCTTCCCTCCTGCCGGTAAAGTACCCGAAGCAACAATTTGTTTCGACGCATTCATGATGGTATACTTCCTTTCAACAATTGGATTATTAATTACCAGATAAGTTGTTGCCGGATTTGGATATAATGCTATTGAATTATTTGAATTTTTTGCTTCAATACATATAATTTCCGATAAATAAGGTTCTTGTAAATCATCGGAACATTGAATGCGGTAATAATTAGTTATACTGGATGGATTTTTATGTTCATACACATACATGCCGCTGCCTGAATCATAACCCTGCACACTGCCAATCAGGTTAAAATGCACGCCATCTGTACTGTGTAATACATTAAAAATTTCAATAGGCGAATCACTAATTGCTTCCCATGATAACGTGTTTTGAGTTGGCTCGGCAATACCCGATAAAATAATATCGTCAATGGCTAAAACAGGTAAATCAAAAATCTGATAGCTATACCATTTATTATCTGTTGTGTTAAATAACCACAGTAAATTATTAGCATAACTAAATTGATGACTAACGGCAGTAACTGCAGCAGCCGGTAGTGCTGATTCACCTGCGTATGCACATGTAGCTCTGTTTAATAGAATTACTTTTTTTGCAGTATAATCCAAAATACCATATTCATAACCAGTAACCCCGGTATAAATTACTGCGGTAGTGTTTATTGATCCAAATGTAACGCCGGTTATTGCTGTAGTGCTTATCAGTGCACCTGTTGTGCGATTATATTTTGATATGCTGCTTGCATTATAAAAAACCACTTCATTATTAACAGGATCATAGGCACCTTCACATTGTGCGTTTGGACTTAGCGCCCCGGCAAATATTACATTGAATGCGCTAGTAGCATTATTAGCACCATCTAAAACAATTTGCGCCCAACCTATTGCAGAAAAACAATTGCGCTCCAACTGATTCGTGTTCGGATTCCACCAAATGCCTCTGGTATCCTGACCGGCAACATCCTGAAACAATAAAGTACCATCATGTTTAAAGGTTAACAAAGGGTAAGTCGAATTACCAACTCTGGAAGTATAATACAATCCCGTAACCGGATTAAATGCTACTGAGCCGCAGCTGGAAACATCAAGCGGGAATGCCAGTATTAACGGATTGGTAATAGCTGTAGGGTAAGGAGTTAATTGCGCAAAAATGCTTTTTGTAAAAAGACAATAAGTAGTAATAATGTTAACTTTTTCATGCTGACTGAGGTTTGTTGGTTTTTTAAAAAGTTGAAATCGGACATCATTTCCGACGCAACAAAACTCAGTATATCAGCGGGTGCGGACAATCACCAATTCTGGTGATGGGTACAAAAAAAAGAGGCCGCCCAAAAGGACGACCTCGATATTTACTTGTTGCTTGATTTTTTATTTATTTACAACGAGGCTTTCGAATGCAACGTTTTTACCGCCTGCACTGATAACCACATTATACATACCAGCTGCAAAATCAGCAGTTTCGATGATTACGGTGTTTTCACCTGAAATCATATTACCTGCATTAATTGTGCTGATTAATTTTCCTGTAATATCATAAACTGAAATTGTAACATCAGCAGCTTCAGTTAAATTAAATGAAGCAACTGCATTATCAGTTGTAGGATTAGGATATAATTCAAATTGATTTAATGTATGGATATCAAAAATACCATTGGTAGTAGCAAGACGAATATTATCTAAATATAAGTCGTTACCGAAACCACTGATTGCATTAAATTTAACCAATACATCGTTCATACCAACATAAGCTGACATATTAACTTCGTCAGTTTCCCACTCATCATCATCCGGTTTGAATAAAGATGTAGTATTTGGAGCAGTTGCTAAATCCGCAGCGTCTTTATTATAAACTTCATCCCATGTAGCACCGCAATCACCTGATACCTGAATTTTCAGGATATCGTTATAAGATGCATTGTAACGGGCATAAGCACGATCGAATACCAAATTTAAATCGCCTGTAAAATTGGTGAAATCCATTTTAGGCATATATAAATCGAAAGTACCTACAGCGATATTAAAGAAATCTGCTTTTGTAGAAGTTGTAGTTTCACCGTATCCACCTGCACCGGTAGCACGACTCCAACCTGTTCCATCATTAAGATTATCTACAGCCCAGTCTGTTGGAGGATATGTTGTAGCAACGAAACCTTCAGTAACAACTTCGTAAGGTACATCTAACACACTGATACCACCACCAACAACATCATTCACCATATTAATATCGATATCACCAACAGAAACAATTTCAACGTTGATGTCATGATCACCTGCACCACCTAAAGTTGCAGTAGGTAAAGTAATATTAGCAGAAGCACCGGCAGCAATTGAACCTGTCCAGTTATAAGTTGAAGCAGCACCACCATCGATGCTATAAACAACATCTAATGCAGTTAAAGTAGCAGCAGAATTATTTGTAACATTTACAACAGGTGTATAATCAGATGTACAAGAAATAGAGCTTACTGAATTTGCTGCATAGTCAACAGTTGGTAAACCACCTATTGGTGAAGAAACACCCGCTTGCATAACAGCTTTAGAAGCATCATCCTGCATAAATGCAATGATTTCAATATTGTTGAGGTTGTAGATATTTGTCATATCCCAAACAAAATCATACGATTTAGTTTCACCTGCATAAAAAGCACCGGTAGATGTTCCTGAAGCTGATGGTAACATTTTTTTCATTACACCAAAAAATTCAGTTTCACCGTTTGAACCCGGAGGGGTATCAAATAAAATTTCTTTTTCTGCAACGGCAATTTGTAATTTCAAAGAACCCGTAACATCAGGACCTGCAGTAACTTCAACGTGAACGTTTACTGTTGTATAATCAGGGCTGAATGAATGTGTAGCCGTAATTAAGAAAGGTGAAGTAATAGCATAAGCACCATCAATATCATCCTGACTAACACAAGCAGGAGCACCTGCATAGTAAGCACAGTCGTTAATGATATGTACACCATCCATAGTTGCATCAGGCACACCTGAAACAGAATAATAACCTACACGCGCATCAACATCCGGTTCGTTTTGTAAATACATTGGGTCGAAACCGGGCCACCAAACCTGATACTTGATAGCAATAGTTTTAT
Source organism: Bacteroidota bacterium (assembly GCA_016706255.1). Classification (NCBI taxonomy): domain Bacteria; kingdom Pseudomonadati; phylum Bacteroidota; species Bacteroidota bacterium. Next base: position 569,573 of record JADJJZ010000029.1, read on the forward strand.
CGGAATTGTCCTGCAACAATGCATTAAATCCCGGGTTTTGAGAAGCACACGGACCACAACTGGCCTGCGTGAATTCTTCGAACAGTACCAAACGCTGATACTGAGCAAAGCTTACCTGTAACAATCCAATTGTTACGAGACTGAAGAGTAAAACTTTTTTCATTTTAGTAAGAATTAAGAGGTTTTAATTACAAATTTAAGACTTTAACCCAATTGCTTATTGTAAGATTAATGTCATATATAAATATCAATTCAACTTCAAATATAATAAATTTTGAGATGCCGGTAGTATATATGTATAGACAGTTATTTTTTAACAAAAATTAAGCAAAACCGCATTTGTAAGGCACTTTTAGCCGGTTTTAACGGATGTGAATTAGTTGGGGATTGTATAAAAAAACCACCCTTTTTGTAAGTAATTGATTATCAGTAGTGCAATGCGGAACATTTAATTTGTTTACTTTTGAATACAATTTGTTTAAAATGAGAAAAATTTACTTCGGAATGTTGCTCTGCCTGGCTGTTGTCGGGATGGTGCAAACCCCTGCCAATGCACAATTAAAGGAAGGTGATATCGCGCCTGACTGGACTTTAACCGACATCAATGGTGTTGAATGGAACCTATATACTTTGCTGAATGAAGGCAAAAGTGTATTCCTCGACTTCTCTGCTGTTTGGTGTGGACCTTGCTGGAGCTACCATACCGGTGGTAACCTGGAAACGTTATACGAAACCTATGGCCCTGACGGAAGTGATGAAGTAATGGTATTTTATATTGAAGGTGATGGTGGATCCACTATTGACCAAATGAATGGTATTGGCGGCGGAACTCAGGGTAACTGGGTTGCAGGAACTCCATATCCAATGATTTTAACACATGTGGGTGACGAAAGCTACAATGTTGTAAGCGATTATGAAATTGGCTACTTCCCTACTATTTACCGAGTATGTCCAAACCGTATCATTAAAGAGGTTGGTCAGGCACCGGTTGCTACTTTATACAACAGTATTAATAGCTGTGAGGTTGCCTTTACAAACAATGACCCGGGCATTTTTGAATATACAGGCCCAACTTCAGGTTGCAGTACTGCAGAATTAACCGTTACCATCCAGAATTTGGGTTTTAACGATTTAACAGCATTTACCATTGCAGCTTATGATGGCGCAACTGAATTAGTATCTTACGACTGGTCAGGTGATTTAGCATTATACGAATTTGCTGATATTAATCTCGGCGATATTACACTTGCTGATGATGATAATGATATTGAAATAAAAATTATTTCTGCAGATGAAAATGATGATAACAATTCAGTAACTGCCAATATTTCTTATGAAAATAACGTAAGTATGATTGTTCATCTTGAAATAAAAACAGATAATTATCCAACACAAATGCGTTGGGATATTATTGATGAAGAAACAGGTGATGAATTATACGATGGCGGACCATACAGCACAGCCGACAAAAATGAAATTGTTTTTGATGAAGATATTACTTTACCTGGATTAGGCTGTTACGGCTTTAATTTTTACGATAATGCCGGTGATGGTATTACCGGAAGCGGATATTACGAACTGACTGACGCTGCAGGAAATATGCTTTCTGATGGTGATGAAAATGTAGGTTTTAAAAAATCTGCTTCATTAAAAGTTACCGGTTTAACTGCAGTTGATGATGTAACGGTTATCAATGCTGATAAGGCTTTCCCTAACCCTGCTGATGCTAATGTTACTTACACGTTGTCTTTAAATAATAATGCAGATGTAAATATTAATGTTGTTGACATTTTTGGTCGCACTATTGATGTTTTAACAAATAGTTCCATGCTTACAGGTGAACATAACTTTACTGTTGATGTAACAGATTATGCTAACGGCATTTATTTTATACAATCAACAATAAACGGAAAAACTGAAAGCACTAAAATTGTAGTGTTGCATTAATTCAAAAAAATAAAAGAATGGAACAGGATGAATTTATTCATCTGAAACCTGAACAAATAAAAAAATCCCGTTGTAGTTTACAACGGGATTTTTTTTATGCAGTAGTTATTCTTTTACAAAAGCACCACTATAAGTAATATTATTATTTGAAACTAACAAATAATACATCCCCTGCGATAATTGGGCAACAGACAACATGGTATTAAGTGATGCATCATATTGTTTGCTCATTATAATTTTTCCGGTTATGTCTATTATTTGCACTTCGGTAATTCCGGAAATTGTAGCGGGTAATATTAATGTAATTTGATTGGTAGCTGGGTTCGGATAAACTGCAATTGCTTCTACATTACTATCATGTATATCAATTCCGCATGGTGTCAGGTAAGCTGCTCCGGGTGAACCTTCCGGACAACTTTCGGTCCAGTTGGAAGCGAAGTTGATATTGGCTTCCACATCTACAATTTGCAATGCCGTTCCACCACCATCAGGTGTAAGCGGATATGGAGATGCATCGTCAAAGCCCACACTTTGGAAAATTTTTCCTGCAGCATCATAAATTAAAATTACGTCGCCATTGCCATCATAACTAAAATAAATTGGCCCAACTTTATTGCTCACATCAGGAAATGCGGTATTAAATTTTGTGGCATCAGAATAAAATACCAGATAGCTACTTCCATCTAATACAGTGCCTTCAGGAATTTTGAATGTATTGCCGGTTTTATCTTTTAAAGTCCATCCACTTAAATCAACTGCTGCATTATCATAATTATATAATTCAAACCAATCGCCGGCATCGGCAAAAGGTGCTGAATTATAATTAATTTCATCTACCAGCGGATTTTCCATACACAAACTATATGCAGCACCCGGTGAACCTCCGATACAACCTTCAAACCATGAGCCCGGTAATGCCGGATTTGCTGCAGCATCTTTTAATTCCATAGTTCTGCCATAACCATCTGCTGTAAATGGCCATGGGCGGTTATCCTGGTATGTGAATATGGAAACAGTATCATTCAAAAAATCGGTTAGTAAAATCATATCACTATCGTTCTTCAACGAAAAGTTATAATCGCCAACCACATTTGTTATAGAAGGATATTTTTCATTAAACTGTGCTTTATTTTCTGCCAACACTAAAAACCCATGTGCCGGAATTACGGTGTTATTCGGTAACTCAAAATCTGAATAAAAATATTTTTCAATTAAATGATAACTGCTCACATCAACTGCAACATCCGAATTATTCATAATTTCAATCCAGTCGCCACCATTAAATGTTGAATCAGGATTATAATTTACTTCTGAAATTACTATCGGGTTTGGAATTGCACTACCCGTAAAATTGGCGGTAAAAGTTGTTGCGGTTGTGATATTATTGTTAAAGGAAATATCTGTAGGTGAAACAATAAACGGATTCGTGCTCCAGTTGGCAAACGTATATCCCGGATTAGGGATTGCAGTTACCGTAACCGGATTACCATTAAAATAAACACCTGTCCAAGGTAAATTTTCAGGAACAATGGTAGAAATTTTTACATAACCTGCTTCAGGCGGATTTGCCGCGAGTGTAATATCAACCAGTCCCGCTAAACCGAAATACGATTTAATATGATTGCGTTGATTCGCATTGCGGTTATCGTAAAACGTGTACAAACTATTTACCTGACTATTCCAGAAACCAAGCGCACCGGTGCTCCAGCGAATATTTTGGGGTGTTACCTCAGCTTCCATTTCTGCTTTTAATTCGTCAATAATGGCATCATTACTTTCTTCCGTAAAATAATAATTAATTAAATCGGCAAAACGATTAATAAAATAATTTCGATATTCATCATTTTCAAGTAAGGCAGAAAACATATCACCATATACACTGTTATTCGGATTGTTCAGACTGCTTTGTAAAGTATTTGCATTGGATGAAAACTGACTATTTGTGCAATCCCACAAAATATATCGCCATTTGATATCCGGCGAATAACTGCGGAATAAACGAATATTATTTTCCAGAATATACAACCATTCTTCCTGGTCGGTAAATACTTCTGTTGCAATATAATCTACCCAGTTTTCTACATCAATTTCATTTTTCACCTGCTCATAAATTGCAGGATCTGTCATATCGTTATCGAGAATTAAATCTATTAATGCATAATAAGCAGTGTCACTACCCACTTCAGCAATTGTTTTTTCTTCACCACCCCAACCGGTTTTAATCATATCAACTGCATCTGGATTCACACCAAAATTGTCGCGCAAAAAATATTCATCCATTTCTTCTCTTGCGCCATACATGCCCCAGTATTCACCATTTATAAATACCACACAATTTTGATAACCTGTTGAAATACTATTTGTCGGCAAACCGATACGATTAATCGTAATATCTTTCATTCGCGTTCCGGAATAATCCTGGTCTGCATTTCTTACGCGAAAACCATGTACAAATTCCATTCCCGGTTTATCGTGTTCAAATACATTGTAGGCAATATCACTTTTAGTTCCATAATCTTCATCGCCAACAAAACGCATACTTTTTTGTGGCAGACTGATGGAATAATTACCTACACATTCAAATTTATAATTATCACCAAATTGTTTTACGTGGTCCTGATCATAATATTCAACTGCAACCGATACTTTAGGATTTCTGTTAAACCAGCCTTCAGCATTATCGTAAGCAGCAATACATCCCGGACCATCATTAAATAAATCGCAAGGATTTGCAATAACACTTACAACAGGTAAAGTAGTTGGTTCATCAATAAAATAGGTTCCTGTAACTACCGGGCTTGGTAATTTTCCTGCTTCTGTTTGCATGGCTTTTACTACACCGGTATTGGTATAAGTAATTGGTGCGGTATATACCGATGCACCAACATCCGGATTACTGCCATCGGTAGTATAATAAATTGTTGAACCCGTAATTGCCACATCCACACTACCGGCATAAAAGCCCGGAGCAGTAGTAATTACGGGTGCTTCAGCGTATCCGTTGTAACAAGTTACATCATTTGCAGCAAGTGGCGTTGGCTCATCGGAATAGCACCAGGCACCACCATCAGGAATACGTGCGCGCACATGATTTACCTGTAACATGTCGGTATAAATACTATCCGTTTGATTTCCCACAGGGTCAAATAAATAAATATTTTCACCATTGGCTATTTTAAAATCGGTGTGTAATTCGGTAGCAGTTCCCGGATTACTAAACCAATCGGGATTATCAAAAAAATACGTATCGGGTGTAGAAATACCAAAATGTAACCATGTTCTTCCCGTTGCATCATCAGCACCATACTGATGAATTTCAACAGCTAAAACATTGGTACCATCAACTAATAAAGAAGCAATTAATGCAGAATCTAATTCAATTGTTTTTGGATTTAATCCCATATACATTAATGCTTCGTGCCAATAATTTGCATAGGTGCTATGTGTAGGAACACCCTGAATATTGATTCTTGCAACTTCAACATCATTGATATACGCTACAAATCCATCATCATAATCCATACTTAGAATGGTTTTTATGATTTTCGATTTATCAACTATTTCAAATTCTTTTCTATAATATAAGCAGGAGCTAAATCCGGCGATTATAGTATTATCATCACCATCACCTGTGCCAAATCCACCCTGCCCTGTAGCCCAAACTGTTGCGAACGAAACATCATTCCAGTTAGCAGGTGGTTCGGTGGTGCCGTTTTTATATTCCCAAATATCATCATCAAAAATGGCTGTTTCCCAGTGGTCAACAGGCGATACCGGACAACTCGCACAGTTGCGGTTTTTTCCGGATGCATAAACTAACACACGACCGTTTGGCGGCACGATGGAATCAGAAAAATACCATTTACCATCAATGGCTTTACTATCAGCAAGCGCATATCCTGCCAGGTTTACAGATGTTGCTCCGGCATTATACAATTCTATCCAATCGGAATAGTCGCCGTCTTCATCGGTATAAATATTAAAATTGGTGCTCGACACTTCATTGATAACTAACTGTGCCGGTAATTGAAGGGTGAACAGAAAAAAAATAACAGTACAAACTTTATTCATTGTTTAATATTGAGGAGTGAATAAAATAATCAAGTTAGCAAATAATACAGATGCCCGTAAGGGAAGGCCCTATTTTCTGCTTACTCAAAGTTAACAAAAAATTAATATTTCCTAAAAACGAGCGCCTCAACCCGAGGTCAGATTCCGAATATCAGCTTGCCCAATGTCATGGTAAATGTTGTAATAACAATAGCTCCAATAATATCAAGCCATAAGCCTACGCGTAACATGGTTTTCACTTTCACCATTTCTGTTCCGAAGACTATAGTATTTGGCGGTGTGCCAACGGGCAGCATAAATGAATAACTGGCAGCAATTGTTACAGGCATCATAACCAGTAATGGCGGAATGCCCAATTCGGGAATAATCGGCAATAAAATCGCCATAAATAAACTCACGGTTGCGGTGTTGCTGGCGAATTCTGAAAAAATGGTGGTAATAACACAAAGTGCAAAAATCATCACCCATTGGTTCAGCGATTTAAGGCCGACACAATTATTGGCAATCCATTCACTTAATCCGGAAACCTCTACACCTTTTGCCAAAGCAAAGCCACCACCAAATAAAAATAATATACCCAGCGGCAATCGTTTTACATCTTCCCAATTAATTAAGGCTTCACCTTTTTTATTTTTTGATGGAAAGAAAAATAAACTCAGTCCCATTAAAATGGCAACAAAACTTTCATTCACAAATTTTTCATCCGGGATAATATGTGCATTTAACAACATGGTTCTCCAACCTGTAATATTTAATCCCCAAATTTCTTTATCATCTAATGTAAACCACAATAAAATAGCTGCTGAAAAAATCCATGCAATGGCTTTTTCCTCAAACGACATTTTTCCTAATTTGCGATATTCTTCTTTACAATAATTACTGTCCGGTAATACGTGATCACTTTTGGGCAGTAACAAATATTTAAATACTAAAAAACACACCAGTAAAAAAACCACACTCAGTGGAAATGCAAATAAAAACCAGTTCGAAAAATTTAATGGTGCTGCTGTGGCAAAATTTTCATCATAAAACTTCTTCATCACCATATTCGGCAAAGTGCCCACCAACGTTGCGGTTCCGCCGATTGTTGAAGCATAGGAAATGGCGAGTAAAATTGCCGTTGCCAGTCCGCTGCGTTTGGTAGCATCACCTCCATGTAATTGTTTTATTACAGCCAATGCAACGGGCAACATCATTAAAGTAGTAGAAGTATTATTCAGCCACATCGAAATAAAAAATGTTGCCAGCATAAAACCAAACAATAATTTTTCGGGTGAAGAACCAAATTTTATTAAAATGCGCAACGAAAAACGTTTATGTAAATCCCATCGTTCAATAGCAAATGTGAGCATAAAACCACCGATGTATAAAAAAATTACATCTTTCATATATTGTGGTGCAACAGCATCTATACCCATAATTCCCAAAATGGGAAATAATACAACCGGCATCAAACTGGTGACATAAATATTTACTGTTTCTGTCATCCACCAGTAAGCCATTAAAATTAAAACCGCGGCTGTTTTACTTACCTCAGGTGTGTTACCTGTTTCGTAAAAAATAAAACCAACCAATGTTCCTAAAATGGGTCCTAAGAGTACTTTAAAATGTTTATTCACAGCAGCGAAGATAAAAAAAATGCCCACGGGAACATTAACTTTGCGTTATGAAGGAAATTATTGAACAGGCATGGAATGACAGGTCGCTACTGACCGATTCGGGTGTGCAGGAGACCATACGTGAGGTTGTAGCACAATTGGATTCCGGCAAATTGCGCGTTGCCGAAAAGGTGGATGGCAATTGGATGGTGAATGAATGGATAAAAAAGGCTGTCATCTTATATTTCCCGATTCAACCGATGGAAACGATTGAGGTTGGACCATTTGAATTTCACGATAAAATCCCCTTAAAAAAGAACCTGAAAGCAGCAGGTATACGCGTAGTTCCGCACGGATTAATTCGTCATGGTGCATTTGTTGCCAAAAATGTGATTGTAATGCCCGGTTACGTAAATATTGGTGCTTATGTGGATGAGGGCACTATGGTGGATACCTGGGCTACCGTGGGCAGTTGTGCGCAAATCGGCAAAAACGTGCATCTGAGCGGTGGCGTGGGCATTGGAGGGGTTTTAGAGCCCGTTCAGGCGAGCCCGGTAATTATTGAGGACAATTGTTTTATTGGTTCCAGATGTATTGTGGTTGAAGGTGTGGTTGTGGAAGAAGAGGCTGTGCTCGGAGCAAATGTTGTGCTTACGCAATCAACAAAAATAATTGATGTTACCGGTGACACACCAATTGAATATAAAGGTCGCGTGCCAAAACGCAGCGTTGTAATTCCAGGCTCCTACACCAAAAAATTCCCGGCAGGTGAATATCAGGTTCCTTGTGCATTAATTATCGGGACGAGGAAGGAGAGCACGGATAAAAAGACGAGTTTGAATGATGCTTTGCGCGACAATAGCGTTGCCGTGTAGCAATTAGCTGATTAGCTGATTAGCAAATTAGCTAATGGGGGGTTGGAGTAAAATGAAATTGAATCCCAATAGATATCATTTAAACGAAAAAAGTTAAAATGGAATTAATGCACTCATTTGCTGAAAGCAAATGAGAACGATAAAGTAATTAAACAAAAAATATTTATTAAAAATCAAAATTTTCAATCACACTCAAAATCCAATTAGCTAATTTGCTAATCAGCTAATTTGCTAATAAAATCACCATTAAATCAAAAATGAATCCGCAAACTTCACCCCTCTCCTTTTCATCAGAAGAAAATTTTCTGTTTGAAAAAATTGCTGCCTGTGCTGAGCAGTTGGGGTTTCCGTGTTATGTGGTGGGGGGATTTGTTAGGGATAAATTGTTGGGCAGAAATTATAAAAAGGATATTGATTTTGTTTGTTTGGGCAGTGGAATTTTGTTGGCGCGATTGGTTGCGGAAAATTTGCCGGGACAACCTTTTGTTGCGGAATTTAAAAATTTTGGGACAGCACATTTTAAGTTTAATGATATTGATGTAGAATTTGTTGGGGCGAGAAAAGAATCCTATCATCGTGAATCGCGGAAGCCGGTTGTGGAAGATGGTACTTTGGAAGATGACCAGTTGCGTCGCGATTTTACGATTAATGCATTGGCTATTTCGCTGAATAAAAATGATTACGGCAAATTAATTGACCCGTTTAATGGTGTTGCTGATCTTGAAGACAGAATTATAAGAACACCTCGGGAGCCGCATATTACCTTTAGTGATGACCCGCTGCGTATGATGCGCGCGATTCGTTTTGCCGCACAATTAAATTTTGATATTGAATCGGAAACATACGCCGGAATAAAAGCTGCTAAAGAACGAATAAATATTATTTCGCAGGAAAGGATTAGCGATGAATTAAATAAAATATTATTGTCACCAAAACCTTCAATCGGATTGTATTATTTATCGGATTCTGGATTGCTGGAATACATTTTTCCTGAGCTGGAAAGCATGCATGGAACCGATATGATTGACGGCAACGGACATAAAGATAATTTTTATCATACACTGGAAGTTGTGGATAATATCAGTGCTACAACCGAAAATTTATGGTTACGATGGGCTGCTTTGTTACATGATATTGCCAAGCCGGTTACTAAAAAATATGTACCACCAACCGGATGGACATTTCATGGGCACGAAATTGTTGGTGCTAAAATGGCCAGACGAATTTTTACGCGATTAAAATTACCATTGCAACAGGAATTACGTCAGGTGCAAAATTTGGTGGCTTTACACATGCGACCAATTTCTTTAACGAAAGAAAATGTTACCGACTCCGCCATTCGCCGTTTATTGTTTGAAGCAGGTGAAGATTTAGAAGGGCTGATGTTGTTATGTCAGGCCGATATCACCACCAAAAATCGTTTGAAAGTAAAACGGTATAAAGAAAATTTTGAAATGGTACGTGAGAAATTACGCGATGTGGAAGAACGCGACCATATTCGTAATTTTCAACCACCCATTACCGGTGAATTAATTATGGAAATATTTAATATTAAACCGGGCAAAGAAGTTGGAATTATTAAAGATTATGTTCGGGAATCTATTTTAGACGGATTAATTCCGAATGATTACGATAAGGCTTATCAGCTCATGATAGAAAAAGGAAGAGAACTCGGTTTACAAATTGTTGCGAATAAATAAATTGACAAACAAGAAAAAATTAATCGTAATTGCCGGACCAACAGCTTCCGGAAAAACGGCTTTGGCAATTGAATTGGCTAAGGCGTTACAAACGGTTATTTTATCTGCAGACGCAAGACAATTTTACCGCGAAATGCAAATTGGCACCGCCAAACCAACCGAAGCAGAATTAAATGCCGTGCAACATTATTTTATCAATAATTTATCTATTCACGATGATTATGATGCGGGAAAATATGAGGCGGAAGTAATTCAGTTATTGGATAAATTATTTCTGCAACATGATTCTGTTATTTTATGCGGGGGCAGTGGTTTATTTATTAAAGCAGTGACGGATGGTTTTGATGAAATTCCGGAAACAACACCGGAAGTGCGCGAACAGGTGCAACAGTTGTATGCACAAAACGGATTAAGCTGGTTGCAGGAAACCATTTTGCAAAAAGATCCTGTTTATTATCAAAATTCAGACATTCAAAATCCAAAACGATTATTGCGTGCACTGGAAGTAATTACCCAAACGGGAAATCCATTTTCATCGTACCATAAACAACATCAGCAGCAACGAAATTTTGATGTGATTAAAATTTGCCTTTCTATTGACCGCGATTTGTTATATGAACGTATTAATCAGCGTGTAATAAATATGTTTGATGCGGGATTGGAGGATGAAGTGAAAGCATTAATTCCGTATAAAAATCTCAATGCATTACAAACTGTCGGTTATACAGAGTTATTTGAATTTTTTGAGGGCAAAATAAGCAAAAAACGTGCGCTGGAATTAATTCAGCAGCATACCAGAAATTATGCAAAACGACAATTAACCTGGTTCAGAAAAGACAGTGGTTTTATTTGGTGCAAACCTGATTTAAATGAAATTTTACCATTGTGTAAATAACGAAATGCAAGATGAAAATTTTATTATTATCTGATACACATGGTTATTTGGATGAAGGCATTTTAAAACATGCTGCAGCAGCTGATGAAATTTGGCATGCCGGCGATTTTGGTACTATTGAAGTAGTTGATCAGTTACAAAAAATTAAACCCTTGCGCGGGGTTTGGGGAAATATTGATGGCAAAGATGTTCGTATTGTTTATCCGCTCGATAATCGGTTTACGATTGATGGTTTAGATGTTTGGATGACACATATTGGTGGGTATCCCGGACATTATGAGCAACGCGTTAGAAATATACTTACTGCCTATCCGCCACAATTATTTATTTGCGGACATTCACATATTTTGAAGGTGATGCGTGATGCCAAATACAATATGTTGTGTATGAATCCCGGAGCTGCGGGTGTGCATGGTTTTCATAAAGTAAGAACTATGATTCGCTTTGAAATCAATAAAGGCAAAATTGAAAAGCCTGAAGTTATTGAGTTGGGGTTAAGAGGAAAACTGTAACAGTAGCACCACTGAAGGTTCTAATCAAATCATTATTCATTTTCATTCAAAGCTCCAAACTTGTTCTAGCCCGGGGTGTAGCGAAAAGCCCGCAGGAGCAGGAACGCAGTGGAGGCGACGAGGACTTGCAGCGGAACACCGGCAACGATTTTGATACGAAGTGCGATGTTTATGCTCCAATTAATCTACATAATGCCATTTTGTCCGTTTATTAGCTTTCAAACTGCCAATTTGTCCTATTAAACATGTAATTTTTGCAACCTTTGTCGTGGTTTTACGTAAAAATGCCGTCTGGTATTTAGTTTGAATAGGGTCTGTCGTCAAACAAATTTTCAAACTAAAAACAAAAAACGATATGTTAACTGTAAGACGCAGACCAAACGGAGTTCCAACATTTGTAAATGTATTTGAGGACTTCTTCAACCAGGCATTTCCTGAAAAATTTATTAATGTGAAGGGTGAATTTACACCTTCGGTAAACGTGATTGAGAACGACAAATTATTTCATTTAGAATTTGCTGTTCCCGGTTTCGACAAAGCTGATTTTGATGTGAACATTGAAAAAGAATTTATTACCGTGAGTGGTAAAAAAGAAGTGAAAACTGATGTAGCGGAAAAAAATTACACCCGTAAAGAATTTGTTTACAGCAGTTTCAAACGCACATTTAACTTACCTGAAAACGTGGCTACAGAAGCAATTACGGCAAGTTATGAAAACGGAATTTTACATCTTGAATTACCTAAAAAAGAAGTGAAACCCGTAACCGAAGTGAAAAAAATTGAAATAAAATAAGTGGGTAATAGTGGTTGATTAAAAGAAAACCCCGGCGATAACTCGTCGGGGTTCTTTTATTGTGCCGGTTAAGCAGCAAAATTATTTTCTAACAACAAATTTATTGCTATAAACAACAGTACCGTTGTCGATTAAACGGAAAGTATAAATACCGCTTGCATAAGCAGCAAGATTTACGCTGTTCATTTCAGGTGAAAGTGTTACCACATCAACCTTTTGACCGTTCATATTGTAAACTTCCAAAGTAACATCGTTGTTTGCAGGGTTGTTGATGTTAATGTATTCGCTTGCAGGATTTGGATAAATGTTACGAGCAATACCATAACCTTCAAAATCTTCAACGTTGATACCACCAGTTACTTCTAAATCATCAACATACAATACTGAACCGGGAACTAATGAAGTAAATCCACCGGAAGAAGTAATGATAATTTGCATTTGATCAGGAACTGCAGGAACAAAGTAAGTGATAGGGCAGTTAAATGACTGATAAGAACCGGAAGTTGCAGGGTCGCGATATTGGCCCATACCGATTGTATCTTCACCTAACAACATTAACACAACCACGTTCATTGTATCTGAACCTGATGGAGCATATTGATAGTAACCACCTAATGCATCGTAAGCAGCAGTAATAGGAGCGCCACCAACAACAGCAGGTGTAAAGGTTACGAAATCGAAGCTGATAACACCAGTAGTAATTGTTCCGGGAACATCTAAAGGTGTTCCTAATACGTTTAATGTTTTAGTTTCTAAACGTGCTGCAGCAGAACCACCATGCACATTTGATGTTTCTTTGGTACAGTTACGGTCAGCAATACCAAGATCGGCAGCAATTTTATCCGGAACATCCCAACCTGATGGAACATCAGCTGAAATGCCCGATGCAAGTGACGTGTAAACTGTCCAGGCCTCAAGGTTGCCATTAGGCACCTGTCCGTAGGCAGCTGATAAAAGGGTAATAAATGTTAAAGAAAGTAGTAGACGAATTTTCATACTCTTGTTTTTATTAGTTATTTAATGAATTTGACTATTTTGAAAGGTAAATATATAGTAATTCTGCGAATTATTAAATTATTGTGAAGTATTAACGGTTGGTATACTTATACACCAAAGCCCCCAAACCCGCTCCTGCTAAGGCTGTTAAGGCATGTATACAACTATCGAAACCATATGCCTGCAGATTAAAAATATTAAATCCCAATGACACAGCAGGGTTAAAAGCAGCACCACTTACCGGCCGCGCAGCCATTATTCCGGCAAACACGACACTGCTGATTGCCAGTCCGTAATACTGATTACCTTTGGCAGCAGGTGCAATGGCCACATTTAAAATAACCAGCATCAGCGCAAATGTGAAGGCTATTTCAAGCAATATGGCTTCGGGCAACAGGCCATCTGCAATTACAAGATTTACCTGATTTTCGTTTAATAATAAACATAAACCCGCAGCTAAAATTGCCCCTGCAAACTGGGCAATCCAATAACGAATAGCATCGTATAATCTAATAGCACCACACATCATAAAACCCACTGTTACGGCAGGATTATAATGTGCCCCGCTGATATGTCCACCCATATATATCAACGCCATTAAAACCCCTGCAATGGCAAATACATCGCCGGAAATGCCGATTGTAAATACTAAAAAGAAAGTGCCGATAAATTCGACTAAATATTTTTTCATTTCAATTATGCGCCCAAAGATTATTAAAAAAATGCAATTATTTGCTCAACTTATGAACGCAATTCAAATTGTGGTGTTCATATGCTACCAATCACAAACGGTATATTAATTTTACATCAAATTTATTTAAACATGAAACTTGACATTGGCCAGCAGGCACCTGATTTTTTAATGTATGATACTGATAAACAGGCAGTACGCCTGAGTGAACAAAACGGTAAAAATGTGTTATTGTTATTTTTTCCATTTGCTTTTACATCAACCTGCACTGCTGAATTATGTGCAACCAGAGATGATATTGCGTTTTATCAAAATGTAAATGCAGAAGTATATGGTATTAGTGTTGATGCACCATACTCGTTAAAAGTATTTAAAGAAGAACAAAAATTAAATTTCCCTTTATTAAGCGATTTTAATAAAACGGTTTCTGAAACCTATGGTTGTATTTATGACCGTTGGGGAATGGAATTAAAAGGTGTATCAAAACGCAGCGCTTTTGTAATTGATAAAGATGGTATTATTCGTTATGCAGAAATTTTAGAAAATGCAGGCGCAATTCCCGATTTTGATGCCATTAAAAAAGTTTTGGAAACTTTAAATTAATTTCTGCCGATGTTTAATGTACGTGTGTATGGCTTATTAATACATAATAATGCCATTTTAGTAGTGCAGGAGCCTGTAAAAAATAATCGTATTATTAAATTTCCGGGAGGCGGATTAGAATTTGGTGAAGGCACAGTAGACGGGCTGAAACGCGAGTTTAAGGAGGAATTACAGGCTACAATTTTTAATGTGCGGCATTTTTATACCACCGATTTTTTTGTGCAGAGTTTCATTAATCCTGAACATCAGGTAATCAGTATTTATTATCTGGTGGATGCTGCAATTGAAGAACTCAATTTTAATAATGATGAAGGATTAGTTTTTCAATGGATTCCGATGCACGATTTACATACTGAATTATTTCCTTTGCCCATTGATAAACATGTGGTGCAATTATTAAAAGGCAACGCTTAAAAAAATATTACGCTGCTTTTTTCACACGTTTTAAATCCAGCATATTTAATGGATTGGGATCCATACCGCTGACATCTTTTTGCACAAAACGATATACTTCATCATAAAATAACGGAATTACCGGTGCATCCTGCATCATTAAACTATCCATGGTGTAGTATAAATTTTTTCGGATGGTTTCATCACTTTCGGCAACGGCAACCATATATAAACTATCAAATACGGGATTATGGTAACGGGTATAATTTGGTGGTGCTTCACTCCCGCCGTAAAATACGGTTAGATAATTTTCTGCATCGGCATAATCGGCAATCCAACTGCTACGAAACATTACAGTTGTTGCATTTAATCGCATCTCCCGCAATAAACGTGAATCTACCGTTTCAATTTTTACGGCAATACCGATATCTTCTAATTTATCTTTAATATAAACTGCGATATCCTGATATTGTTCTACGGTATGAAAAGTAATTTCGGGTAAACCCACACCATTCTCAAAGCCGGCAGCAGCAAGCAATTGCAGGGCAGTATCCGGATTATATACATAACCATAAGGTTGCACCGAATCAGCGCGTTGTGGTAATAAACTGGGTGGAATAATACCTCCCGTTGCCGCAATACCACGATTATTTTTTAAAAATAATAACATTTCATTTTTATCGAAACCGTAATTAATTGCTTTGCGTACTTCAACAAATGAGAGCGGACTTTCTTTTACAATTTGTAGTGAAGTATCCATTAAAATAGCAATGTATTCAACATTTAAATAAGGGCCTTTCAGCAATTTTATTTTATCGCTATATTTTGGTTGCAGATTGCCATCTTTAGTTAGAATATTATCTTTTAGCGCTGCATCAATATCACTCACAAAATCTAATTCTCCACTTAAAAATTTTAAAAATTCTGTTGATTTATTCGTATTAAACTGAATATTTACAGCATCGAGATATGGTAGTTGAACACCTTGTGCATCTTTTTCAAAATAGTGTTCGAATTTATGTAAAATGAGCAGTTCACCTTCCTCCCATTGCACAAATTTAAACGGGCCTGTTCCAACAGGATGACTTCTGAAATCTTTACCGTATTTTTCAATGGCTTCTTTAGGAACGATGGAACAATATTGAATACTCAATCGCTGTAAAAATGGTGCAAATGGTTCTTGTAATTTAACTTCTACCGTACTATCGTTTAGTGCATAAAATGCATTTACACTATCCACAATATGCTGAAAAACCCAATTACCACGGGCAGCAGTTGCAGGGTCGATTAATCGGTAAAAAGAATACACAACATCATCAGCAATTAATTTTCGTCCTTTCCCGTTTGGAAAACACGCATCATCGTGAAAATACACATCGTTGCGCAAATGAAAAGTATATGTTTTTCTGTCGTCGGAAATTTCCCATTTTTCAGCAATGCAGGGCACCACATTGAGGCCGGAATCCAATTGCACCAAGCCATTGAACAATTGATTTACACTCCAGGTATTGGACTGGTCGCTTGCAAAAGCCGGGTCGAGCGAGGTTAAGGGGATAGATAAATTTAAACGGAAAATGGATTTATCATTATTTGGTTTTTCCTTATTACAGGAAACAAATAACAGGATAATAAGCAGTGCAGCTACAGAAAAATGTTTCAATTGCATCAGCACAAAACTAAGAAATTTGTTCGCGCTTTTAAGCAGGGATATGCACATGTTGTAGGATATCTTTTAATTTAAAATACAGCATAAAACCGGGCAATATTAAAAATGAAATGGCATTCTATCCTTTCGGATACAATGCCATTTATGAAAATCAATATGTATATTATCTGAGTATCAATTCCAGTTCCACTCTTCTGTTTTGTGAACGGCCAACTTCGGTATCGTTTGTTGAAATTGGTTTTGTTTCACCATAACCGGTTGCAGTAAGTCGTCCGGTTGAAACACCTTTGCTTAATAAATACGCTTTAACGGCATCAACTCTTTCTTGCGATAAAGTCATGTTCATATCATCGCCACCAACATTATCGGTATGACCTGATATAACAAGATTGTAATCAGTATATTCGTTTAATATGCTCACCACTTCATCCAATAAAGGATTAGATGTTGCTTTTAATGTTGCTTTTCCTGATTCAAACTGAATACCGCGAGCAGCAAAGTTTAATCGTTTTTTCACATCTTCTTTAATAACGGGACAACCATTTGGGCTACCTTCACCTTTTGTAGTTGGACATTTATCGTTAGTATCAATAATACCATCACCATCTGTATCGGCAGGGCAACCTTTCATATCAACTTTAACTCCTTTAGGTGTATCGGGACATTTATCATCAGAATCAATAATACCATCATTATCGGCATCAGAACTACAACCGGTTGCGTCAACTTTTATACCTTTTTCTGTATTTGGACATTTATCATTTGCATCATCAACACCATCATTATCGGTATCGGGACAACCCTTAAACATATCTAAACCTTTCATGTTCGGACATTTATCCATGGCATCCTGAATACCATCACCATCGCTGTCGGGGCAACCCTGAAACCTTGCTAAACCGGGCACTTCGGGGCATGCGTCATCTTTATCGGCAATATCATCTTTATCCTGATCGGGGCAACCATTTAATTTTGCCAAACCCGGAACCATTGCACATTTATCTAAGTAATCGGCAATTTTATCGTTGTCGGCATCAACCGGACAACCATGTTCATCAACAATAACACCTTCAGGTGTATCGGGACAATCATCGCGTTTATCTTTTACACCATCACCATCGGCGTCTTTGCTTAATTCATATATATCAGTTCCGGCATCTGCAATAAATAATTCATAATTGCCGCTCACAATTATATCATTTACCAGTGCACCATTTACCTGATTAAAAGCAGTTGCGGGCAACAATAAAGTCGCCACACCCATTATTATTTTGGATATTTCAAATTTCATAAAATAGAATTTAATAATTAAAACATTTTCACCTTCCAAAGATGACCATTATTCAATACGAGGTGTTACACAAATATTTTTTTGTTTTGTATAATTCACTGATGTGATAAAGTAATATGGTGTGTTGGTAGGGTTTGCAAGAGTCAAAGACCGGAGTGTTCGAGTGGGCTCTTGGCTCAATATTAAATTATTATTCCGGCATAACCTTGCGATAAATTGGAAGAAGAAATGAACATGTTTACATCAAATTTTCTTGCCTTAGCGGGTTGAAGGGTTTTATGTTTTTTTGGGGTGCATTAAACTCCTCGGACTAAATTATAATAAAATTTATCCTACCCAATCGCAATTTGCCTACGGTTGTAGGGACGCATGCAAATCGTCCCTACAGCCATAGGCCAATTGCTCAATTTATTTCCTGAACCACATTTTTCCTTTATAGTTTTACGGGTTGTGTATTTTTTTTCGGGTTTAAGCGTCATGCTCGGACATCAATGGGTCACCGGAAATTAATTTTGGATTAATTTGACCTATATAGGATTTATGTTACCCGATCGCAAATGGCATTGGTTTGTAGGGGCGGATTCAATTCGCCCCTACAAACCAATGCCATTTGCTCAATTTTGTGTTTAGAAGCATAATTACACTTCAAAACACAATGTTATAAATTTCAATTTTTCTCAAAACTGTCAGCATTTATATTTTGTAGGGGCGAATTGCATCCGCCCATATAAAATATAAATGATGACAAATACGGAGTGATAAATGAAAATGAATGAAATAACCCAAGCTAGGTCAAAGTTGGGTTCGTGCATCACTCATAAATTATTTTTCCAACATGAGCCTGCAATAATTTGAAAGTTGAAATAAAAATATTTGCTGCTAATTAATTAAATTTAAATCGTTGTATGGTCGCAGGGTTTTACTGATTGTTTATTTTTTTGGGGTGTATGAACCCGGCTCGGACAACAGTATAATAGGATTTATCTTACCCAATCGCAATTGGCCTGTGGATGTAGGACGCATGCAATTCGTCCCTACATCCACAGACCAATTGCTCAATTAGGTTGCAAAAGCACAATTTGAAAAAAGGGCATTTCGCAAATTGACTTTCCACTCAAAATTGTCCTGCATGTTATTTTGTAGGGACGTATTGCATGCGTCCTTACAAAATAATTTGCAGGACGCTTACGGAGCTGTTGATGACAATGATTGAAAAAATATAAATGTTTGTCCGGGATGGGGTTGCGTTTCTAAAAAAAGATTATTCTTAAAAAAGCCTGCAAAAAATTAGAACGATGATGCACCTATCTACTGCAAATAAATTCATCATATTTCCGTGTCCCAAAGGCTTGTTTTTTTATGAGAATTTATTACAAATGGTTAAAATGTTGCTTTCACAGTTACCTCAAAAAACATTATCTTAGCTTTAATATTATCTCCATGAAGATTATAGTATTCATACTGGTGTTCACAGTTGGCTTTAATACGCTAGCACAAATACCGGAAATCGATTGGCAAAACACTTATGGTGGGTCAAGTTGGGATATTCCCTGGGCTATTATGCAAACACCTTCAGACAGTGGATATATAGTTGCAGGAGTTACCGAATCTACAGACGGTGATATTTTAGAAAATGCAGGTATTTATGATTATTGGGTAGTTAAATTAGATAGTCTTGGTGAAATAATATGGCAAAAAACCTACGGTGGTTCTAGTATAGATGAATGTGAAGAAATTATTTCAACTGGGGATGGCGGCTATTTATTAGTTGGTTATACCTATTCAGACGATGGTGATATTTCATATTCGCACGGAAGTGTTGATTATTGGATTATTAAAATTAATAGTAGTGGTGAATTGGAATGGGAAAAAACTTACGGTGGGTCTAAAGGAGATTTTGGACAAAAAGCTATCATGCTGCCTTCAGGTAATTTTGTTATAATTGGCAACTCACAATCTAGCGATGGTGATATTTCAATGCACCACGAGGGTTTTGATACACCAGAAGACATTTGGATTATCGAAATTAATTCTTTTGGTGATTTGATTTGGGAGCATAGCTATGGTTCATCAAATGTTGAAAATGCACGTGATATTATTTTAGATATGGATGCTATGGTAGTAACTGGTTATACATATGGGGGTTCAGACGGAGATATTGAGTCCTCTGATGGTGCATCCGATTATTGGGTATTTAAAATAAATTTATTTGGGGACATTATTTGGGAGAGCACTTTTGGTGGTGATGATTATGACTATGGTGCATCAATTGGTCAATTGCAGAATGGCGAATATATTGTTTGCGGAACAACCTCATCTACAGATGGTGATATAATTGATTTTCATGGAGGATATTCGGATGCATTTATAGTAATTATTGACAGTCTTGGAAATTTAAAAAACTCTTTTTGCTATGGTGGAAGTAATTATGACTCAAGTTATGATTTAAAGATAGTTGACGATAATAGCATTTTAATTTCTGGAACTTCCTCTTCAATTGATGGGGACTTAACTGAAAATAATGGTGACGCTGACTTTTGGATAATTATGGTTGATAGCTCAGGTCTTATCAAATGGCAAAAATCTTTAGGTGGTACATTAGACGAATATGCTATTTGTTTATCACTCACCCAACAACTTAATTCTTATGCTGTGGCTGGTCGCACCCACTCTTCAGATGTAGATTTAGACTTTAATCATGGTAATTATGATTTCTGGGTAGTTAAATTAGATATCTGTGAAAATAAATATTTCCTTGATAACGACGGCGATGGTTTTGGTGATATTACTAATGATTCAAGTGCATGTGATATACCTTTGGGATATGTGATTGATTCAACCGATTGTAATGATTCATTAAATTTTATAAATCCTTCAGTTAAAGAAATTTGCAATTACATTGATGATAATTGTAACAGTGAAATTGATGAAGGTCTAACATTAATACTTTCATTTGAAGATTTAGACAGTGATAGTTATGGCAATGAATTAATTGATTCTATCGCATGTGAAATTCCTCCGGTTACGTTTTATCCAACACCGACTGCAACGACACCAATCCCGACATCAACCCCGGCGCACCGGAACTCCTCAACGGCCTCGACGACGATTGCGACCAAATTGCTGATGAAGGTTTAGCAATAACAGATATTGTAAAAAATACAATAAGTATTTTCCCGAATCCGGTAAATAATACATTATTTATTCAATCGGATGCAACACAACAAATAACAATTGTAAATCAATTAGGAGAAGAAATATTATACACAAATTTATTTATAGGTTTAAATACAATTTCGGTAGCAGATTTTGCGAGTGGTGTGTATTGGGTGAAAGTGGAAAATGGGGAGATGGTGGTTTGGGTGAAGGAGTGAGTGAGGGGCTAGATTGAAACAGCCATTGAACATCCATTGAATCAAAATTGAACAAAATTGAACGAGCCCGATAGCCGTCGGGAGAATCAAAATTGAGATTGGTTATTCGCATTAAAATTTTGATTCAATTTTAAAATTTATAAAATTTGAAATGATGTAAACAATATTTACTCAAAATTGTCCTGCATGTTATTTTGTAGGGACGTATTGCATGCGTCCTTACAAAATAAGAGGCAGGACGCTTACGGAGCGATAATTGAAAATGATTGAAAAAACCAACCTGTCCGAGCGGGGTTCTTGCCTCAATAAAAAATTATTAATCCGGCACAACCCTGCTATAAATTGGAAGTAGAAATGAACTTGTATGCTGCGAATTAGTTTATCAAAATACTATATTTAAAAAGTGGTAAGGCCTTCAGAGTTGTATATGCTTTCGAGTGAATAATTGTAAATTTCATTTACATAAAAAAACATTACCTTAGTAGTAATATAAATTCCATGAAAATTTATTTATTTATCCTCTTTGCTGTTTTAAACCTAACTGCACAGGCACAAGAACCTGAAATACAATGGCAAAAGGCATTTGGAGGGGCAGGGTACGATGATGCATATTCAATTTTCGAAACTTTAGACAATGGGTTTATTGTTAGCGGTGATACTTGGTCAAATGATGGGGATGTAACCGATTATAATGGATCAGGTGACTTTTGGATTTTAAAGTTAAGTAGCGATGGAGAAGCTGAATGGAAGGAAACATATGGTGGTAGTGGTTGGGAGGAATCCTACAAAATTATCCAAACTAGTGACTTAGGATTTTTAGCGGTAGGATTTTCCACTTCAAGCGATGGAGATTTAACACTAAACCAAGGAGATCAAGATTTTTGGATTCTAAAACTTGATGAATCAGGGGCTATTCAATGGCAAAAAACTTTAGGAGGCTCAGGTTCTGATAGGGCATACTCTGTTCAACAAACAACTGATGGAGGCTATGTGGTTGCGGGACTTTCTTCGTCATCTGATGGCGATGTTACAGGAAATCATGGCGCTGCTGATTTTTGGGTAATCAAGTTAAATATTTTTGGTGATTTGATTTGGCAAAAGTCTCTAGGAGGTACACAAAACGATTATGCTAAATCCATTATTGAAATTCCGGGCGAGGGGTTTGTCGTAACTGGATATGTTGAGTCTAATACAGGTGATGTAACTGGAAATAATGGTGAGAGTGATTATTGGGTTGTGAAGTTATCAGAAGCTGGAGATATTATATGGCAAAAATGTTTTGGGGGTACAAATTTCGAATTTGCAAATTCATTAGCTCGAACAAGCAACAACGGATTTCTTATTCTTGGTTATACATTATCTGACAATGGTGATGTATCAGGTTTCCATGGTGGTTATTCAGATTATTGGCTAATTAATATAGATAGTTCTGGAGCGTTACTTTGGCAAAAATGTTTTGGGGGAACCGCAACAGATCAAGGATTTTCTATTTGCTCAACCAATGATAGTTCATATATACTTACCGGGTATTCTGGTTCAAATAATGGTGATGTCACAGGGCATCACGGTGGAGCGTTATACCCTGATTATTGGGTAATAAAAATTGATACAATAGGAAATATTGTTTGGCAAAAATCATTAGGTGGCAATTCAAGTGATGAGTCTTTTTCTGTTGTCCAAACTTCAGATACAGGTATTGCTATAGCGGGATGGGCTTTTTCTACTGATGGTGATGTTACGGGACATCATGGTGTGGCACTAAATAGAGATTTGTGGATTGTAAAATTAGGCATGCCTTGTATTGAAAATATGTTTTATGCAGATTTAGATGGTGATGGTTTTGGCAATATTTCATTAGATACATTAGCATGCGAAGCGCCCATTGGTTTTGTAAATGATTCCACCGATTGCAACGATTTAAATCCCGAAATCCATCCCACATTAACAGATATTTGTAATGCCATCGATGATAATTGCAACGGATTAACCGATGAAGATGCAACATTTGTTACCTATTTCGCAGATATTGATGGAGATACTTTTGGTGATATATTAAATGATTCAACTGCATGTAATGAATTAATCGGTTATGTGTTAGATAATAGTGATTGTAATGATTCTAATAATGCAATCTACCCCGGCGCCACTGAAATCTGCAACTACCTCGATGATGATTGTGACGGTATTACAGATGATAATGTTACCTTCATTCAAAGTTTTATCGATGCTGATAACGACAATTTCGGCAACGCTGATTTTGATTCCATCGCATGCGAAATTCCTCCCGGTTACGTTTTATCCAACACCGACTGCAACGACACCAATCCCGACATCTACCCCGGCGCACCGGAACTCCTCAACGGCCTCGACGACGATTGCGACCAAATTGCTGATGAAGGTTTAGCAATAACAGTTATTGTAAAAATACAATAAGTATTTTCCCGAATCCGGTAAATAATATATTATTTATTCAATCAGATGCAACACAACAAATTACAATTGTAAATCAATTAGGAGAAGAAATATTACACACAAATTTATTTATTGGATTAAATACCATTTCGGTAGCAGATTTTGCGAGTGGTGTGTATTGGGTGAAAGCGGAGGATGGGGAGATGGTGGTTTGGGTGAAGGAGTGAGTGTGCGAAATTAAAATGAAAAAATTATGTTTAAAATTCGCTCTATAAAAATATTAATGGCATTGAAAATTAATGCTCGTTTTATTTGCATATTATTTTTTGGTTTTTCTTGTCTTTATAATAAAGCAAATGCACAAGCTACAAGTATAGAATGGTCAAATGCACTTGGCGGTCCGGGTTATGAAGATGCAACGGATGTTATTTATTCTAATGACGGAGGGTATCTGGTGGTTGCTAACTCAGGAGAAATAGGTGGTGATGTGACAGGTTTTTATGGTGGAGCAGTAGACATTTGGTTAACTAAATTAGATAGTGCGGGAAATCTTGTTTGGCAGAAAAATTATGGGGGGTCAAATATTGAAAAATCCCGTGCAGGTATTGCGACGATAGATGGTGGATATATTATCGTAGGCTATACTGGCTCTGAAGATCATGATGTAAGTTTTAACCATGGACTCACCGATGCATGGGTTTTTAAAGTAGATTCAATAGGAAATATAGTATGGGAAAGGTCATATGGTGGTACAAAAAGTGAGCAAGGATGGGCGATTTGTGGAACAGATGATGGGAATTTCGTATTCGTAGGATATAGCCATTCAAATAATGGTGATTTGACATCTCATTACGTTACCACGGCTACTTCAGACTTTTGGATTGTAAAAATCGACAATACAGGTAACATCATTTGGCAAAAATCATACGGCAGTACGGAAGATGACTATGCATATGGTGTTGTGGAGCTATTCAATGGTGATATTACAGTCGGTGGAGTAACACAATGGGGAGATGGTGATGTAATAGGATTTCATGGCGGTATTGGGGTTGAAGATGGATGGGTAATTGATTTAGATTCTAATGGCGCATTGAAATGGAGTAAAGCTTATGGTGGTACAGACTATGACGTTATATGGGATATCACTAAGGCGTCTGATTCCACAATTCACTGTGTTGGACAAGCAAAATCATTTGATGGAGATATAACAGACCATAAAGGAACTCCGGATGATTATTATTTAGATGATTGCATGTATCTAAGGCTTGATTCTTCTGGGAATTTACTTATAGAAAAGTGCTTTGGAGGGTCAGGCAGTGATGTTGGGTTCTCATTAAGTACAACAATGGATGGGACTGTTATATTAGGAGCTAATTCATCAAGTAATGATGGAGATGTATCAGGACATCACGGGGGTGAATATACTAGTGATTTTTGGATAGTGAAGCTGGACTCTTTTGCTAATATCGAATGGTCTGTATCGCTTGGTGGTGATACCGCAGATGCCAGTTATTCCATCATTCAAGCACCTGATTCTGGGTATGTTACTGTTGGAATTTGTGTATCAGAAAATGGTGATGTAGTTGACCACTATCCAGGCACATTACACTGGGATTCCTGGGTGGTTAAACTCAATAAAACCTGTCCTGGAATTTTATATTATGCTGATAAGGATGGTGATGGTTACGGTGATCCAACTGATATACAAATGTTTTGCTCAGATATGGTTGGATATGTATTAAATAATTTAGACTGTAATGATAATGATGCAGAAATTAATCCTACAATAGCTGAAATATGTAACACGTTAGACGATAATTGTAATGGTATTGTTGATGAAGGCCTAGCATTGTTTACCCTTTTCGAGATTTAGATGGTGATACTTTTGGGAATGATACTGATTTTATAACATCGTGTCTTGAATATATTTCAGGTTTTGTTTTAGACTCAACCGATTGTAATGATACTAACGAATTTATTTTTCCGGGTGCTGAAGAACTCTGCAACTACCTCGATGATGATTGTGATGGTATTACCGATGATAATGTCACCTTCATACAAAGTTTTATTGATGCTGATAACGACAATTTCGGAAACCCTGATTTTGATTCTATCGCATGCGAAATTCCTCCCGGTTACGTTTTATCCAACACCGACTGCAACGACACGAATCCCGACATCTACCCCGGCGCACCCGAACTCCTCAACGGTCTCGACGACGATTGTGATCAAATTGCTGATGAAGGTTTAGCAATAACAGATATTGTAAAACATACAATAAGTATTTTCCCGAATCCGGTAAATAATATATTATTTATTCAATCGGATGCAACACAACAAATTACAATTGTAAATCAATTAGGAGAAGAAATATTACAAACAAATTTATTTATTGGTTTAAATACCATTTCTGTAGCAGATTTTGCGAGTGGTGTGTATTGGGTGAAAGCGGAGGATGGGGAGATGGTGGTTTGGGTGAAGGAGTGAGTGTGCGAAATTAAAATGAAAAAATTATGTTTAAAATTCGCTCTATAAAAATATTAATGGCATTGAAAATTAATGCTCGTTTTATTTGCATATTATTTTTTGGTTTTTCTTGTCTTTATAATCAAGCAAATGCACAAGCTACAAGCATAGAATGGTCAAATGCACTAGGCGGCCCGGGTTATGAAGATGCAACGGATGTTATTCAATCTAATGACGGTGGCTATCTCGTTGTTGCTAACTCAAGAGAAGTAGGTGGTGATGTGACAGGTTTTTATGGTGGAGCAGTAGACATTTGGTTAACTAAATTAGATAGTTCCGGAAATCTTGTTTGGCAAAAAAATTATGGAGGTTCAAATTTTGAACAATCATGTTCCGGTATTGCGACTATAGATGGTGGATATATTATAACCGGTTATTCTTCTTCTATGGATTTTGATGTCAGTTTTAATCATGGGCTTTTTGATGCATGGCTTTTCAAAATTGATTCAATTGGTAATTTACAGTGGGAAAAGTCATATGGAGGTTCCAAGACTGAAATAGCATGGGCAATATGTCCAACTCAAGATGGAAATTTTGTATTCGCAGGATATAGCTATTCAAATGATGGTGATTTGACATCTCATTACGGTACCACGGCTACTTCAGACTTTTGGATTGTAAAAATCGACAATACAGGTAACATCATTTGGCAAAAATCATACGGCAGTACGGAAGATGACTATGCATATGGTGTTGTGGAGCTATTCAATGGTGATATTACAGTCGGTGGAGTAACACAATGGGGAGATGGTGATGTAATAGGATTTCATGGCGGTATTGGGGTTGAAGATGGATGGGTAATTGATTTAGATTCTAATGGCGCATTGAAATGGAGTAAAGCTTATGGTGGTACAGACTATGACGTTATATGGGATATCACTAAGGCGTCTGATTCCACAATTCACTGTGTTGGACAAGCAAAATCATTTGATGGAGATATAACAGACCATAAAGGAACTCCGGATGATTATTATTTAGATGATTGCATGTATCTAAGGCTTGATTCTTCTGGGAATTTACTTACAGAAAAGTGCTTTGGAGGGTCAGGCAGTGATGTTGGGTTCTCATTAAATGCAACAATGGATGGGACTGTTATATTAGGAGCTAATTCATCAAGTAATGATGGAGATGTATCAGGACATCACGGGGGTGAATATACTAGTGATTTTTGGATAGTGAAGCTGGACTCTTTTGCTAATATCGAATGGTCTGTATCGCTTGGTGGTGATACCGCAGATGCCAGTTATTCCATCATTCAAGCACCTGATTCTGGGTATGTTACTGTTGGAATTTGTGTATCAGAAAATGGTGATGTAGTTGACCACTATCCAGGCACATTACACTGGGATTCCTGGGTGGTTAAACTCAATAAAACCTGTCCTGGAATTTTATATTATGCTGATAAGGATGGTGATGGTTACGGTGATCCAACTGATATACAAATGTTTTGCTCAGATATGGTTGGATATGTATTAAATAATTTAGACTGTAATGATAATGATGCAGAAATTAATCCTACAATAGCTGAAATATGTAACACGTTAGACGATAATTGTAATGGTATTGTTGATGAAGGCCTAGCATTGTTTACCCTTTTTCGAGATTTAGATGGTGATACTTTTGGGAATGATACTGATTTTATAACATCGTGTCTTGAATATATTTCAGGTTTTGTTTTAGACTCAACCGATTGTAATGATACTAACGAATTTATTTTTCCGGGTGCTGAAGAACTTTGCAACTACCTCGATGATGATTGTGATGGTATTACCGATGATAATGTCACCTTCATACAAAGTTTTATTGATGCTGATAATGACAATTTCGGAAACCCTGATTTTGATTCCATCGCCTGCGAAATTCCATCCGGTTACGTTTTATCCAACACCGACTGCGACGACACCAATCCCGACATCTACCCCGGCGCACCCGAACTCCTCAACGGCCTCGATGATGATTGCGACCAAATTGCTGATGAAGGTTTAGCAATAACAGTTATTGTAAAAAATACAATAAGTATTTTCCCGAATCCGGTAAATAATATATTATTTATTCAATCGGATGCAACACAACAAATAACAATTGTAAATCAATTAGGAGAAGAAATATTACAGACAAATTTATTTATTGGATTAAATACGATTTCGGTAGCCGATTTTGCGAGTGGTGTGTATTGGGTGAAAGTGGAGGATGGGGAGATGGTGGTTTGGGTTAAGGAGTGAGTTGGGAAAATACCCCAATTGTGAATACCAAGCCCTGTGTGAACGGCGTCTCGCCTGTCATTAGTTTTTATTAAATTTTATCACAAGTATTTACTACCTTAGTAGTCCCGACGAAAAATACATGAAATCACTAATTTTTATCTACATGTTTATTTTTATAGTGCAAGCAAGATTTGCTCAAGCACCGGATATTATTTGGCAAAAATCTTTTGGTGGAAGTGATTACGACCAACCTGCTAAAATTATAACTGCTCCAGATTCTAGTTTTTTATTATTTGGTGACACGCGATCGGTGGATTTTGATATTGAGAATAATCATGGTTCACGAGATATTTGGTTATTAAACATTGATGTCAGTGGAAATTTACTTTGGGAAAATACTTATGGCGGTTCGAGCATTGATTATGGTAGATCGTTAACGATTGGTAATGATAATCAAGTATTAATGACAGGTTATACAAATTCGATAGACGGAGATGTCTCTGAATTTTATGGTATTTATGATTATTGGACTGTCGCCTCTGATTTATTGGGTACAATTGTGTGGGGAAAAAATTTTGGTGGTAGTGAATACGATGGATCCAGAGGGATAAGTGAACTTTTAGATGGATATTTGATAATAGGTGACTCTAAATCATCCGATGGTGATGTATTAGGGTTACATGGAATTACTAATTCAGATTTTTGGGTGATCAAAATATCTAATGAAGGCGACCTTATTTGGCAAAAATGCTATGGTTCCAATAACACAGAGCAACCAAACTCAATAGTTAAAACATTAGAAAATGAGTATATAATTGCTGGGACCACCTTAGGAGAAGGGGGCGACGTGACAGGTAATCATGGATCTACTGATATCTGGGTAATAAAAATTGATTCAGTAGGGAATTTAATTTGGCAAAAATGTTATGGTGGATCTGACGTTGATGGTATAAGTAAGATTTTAAATACACCTGATGGCGGATTTATACTCAGTGGTGAAACATATTCAAATAATGGTGATGTTTCAGGTTTTCATGGTGGAATAAATGATGGATGGATAATAAAAATTGACAGCATTGGAAATATAGAATGGCAAAAGTGTTATGGCGGCTCTGGTAGTGATGAAATTTATTCTATTATTTTACTTGATGACGGTAATTTTTTATTCGGAGGTCGGTCTACTTCTGCAGACGGAGACTTAACTGAAAATAAGGATGGAAATGATTGTTGGTTAGTTAAAATTAACCCAGAAGGCGATATAATTTGGCAAAAATCGTTTGGAGGATATGATGAAGATGTAATTTATGATATTGTTGAAGCTGAAAATGGGGATATTATTTTTTTAGCCGAAAGTCTTTCTTCTGATGGTGATTTAACTTTAAATATGGGAAATTGGGATTTTTGGGTTGTGCGATTAGGTTATTGTACAACCAAATATTTTGAGGACACCGATGGCGATGGTTACGGAGATATTTCTTCAGATACATTATCTTGCGAATTACCCACGGTTATGTTTTAGACTCCACCGATTGCAACGATTTAAATCCCGAAATCCATCCAACATTAACAGATATTTGTAATGTGATTGATGATAATTGTAACGGATTAACAGATGAAGATGCAACATTTGTTACCTATTTCGCAGATATTGATGGTGATACTTTTGGTGATGTATTAAATGATTCAACTGCTTGTAATGAATTAATTGGTTATGTGTTAGATAATACCGATTGCAACGATTTAAATCCCGAAATTCATCCAACATTAACAGATATTTGTAATGCCATTGATGATAATTGTAACGGATTAACAGATGAAGATGCAACATTTGTTACTTATTTTGCAGATATTGATGGAGATACTTTTGGTGATATATTAAATGATTCAACTGCATGTAATGAATTAATCGGTTATGTGTTGGATAATACTGATTGCAACGATACCAATAATGCAATCTTCCCCGGCGTCACCGAACTCTGCAACTACCTCGATGATGATTGTGACGGAATAACAGATGATAATGTCACCTTCATTCAAAGTTTTATTGATGCCGACAACGACAATTTCGGAAACCCTGATTTTGATTCCATCGCATGCGAAATTCCACCCGGCTACGTTTTATCCAACACCGACTGCAATGACACCAATCCCGACATCTACCCCGGCGCACCGGAACTCCTCAACGGCCTCGACGACGATTGCGACCAAATTGCTGATGAAGGTTTAGCAATAACAGATATTGTAAAACATACAATAAGTATTTTCCCGAATCCGGTAAATGCGATTTTATTTATTCAATCGGATGCGATACATAAAATTACTATTGTAAATCAATTAGGAGAAGAAATATTATACACCAATTTATTTATCGGTATAAATACCATTTCTGTAGCAGATTTTGCGAGTGGTGTGTATTGGGTGAAAGCGGAGGATCTGGAGATGGTGGTTTGGGTGAAGGAGTGAGTTGGGGGGTAAGATTGAAACAGCCATTGAGCATCCATTGAATCAAAATTGAACAAGATTGCACAAAATTGAACAAAATTGAACCATTCAGATTGCTATCAGGAGAATTAAAATTGAGGTTGGATTTTCGCATTAAAATTTTGATTCAATTTTAAAATTTGAAATGATGTAAACAATATTTTCCTCAAAAATGTCATGCATGTTATTTTGTAGGGACGTATTGCATGCGTCCTTACAAAATAATTTGAAGGACGTTTACGAAGTGATAAATTAAAGATTTAATCTTTTACAAATACAGTTGTAGTATACAAATTCCCTGTATACAAGTAAATTAAATATAAACCAGCGCTTAATTCAGAAGCATCAAAATTAAATGGTGATTGAATTTTATTGATTAATTCCAATTTAACGAATATTGACTTCTTTAAAAAAATTACTTTTCTGATTTATAACTCTTACTATATCAATTCAGCAGTTGACGTAACCATATTAATTACTGTGAAATTGGAAAGTTCTTACTTGAAAAACAAACTTTTTCACATTAAATTTGAGTGAATTTGCTAGATTCTTTTTAAATGAGTAACCAAAAACACCCCTTTTTGATACTATTGATGACTTTTGTTGTCTTTTGTAATTCTGGATATAGCCAAACACCAGACATGCGAATAGTCTATCTAAGTTCAGAGTCAGGAGAACCACTTGGCTATAATGGTAACATAGAACTTCTAAATAGTGTTTTTACCCCCAGTGGATGGGAGCATTTATACTATGAATCAATTGATACATCAGGGTTGTTTTCTAATGAAACTTGTCTTCTGTTTTTGGAGGGTAGCTATTCCACTTTTTCTGATTTGACGGATTTCTATATAGATTATTATTATGAAATCGAGCAGTATGTTTTTAACGGCGGTCACCTTTTTGTTAATATGTATTCTGCCGGTAATATATTTCTTGGATTTGATAGTATCAATAAAATTGATAATGGATTCGGTTCGATTTACGGCTATCATGATGATGATTCTTTGAATTCATTATTTTTTGGTCCACTTTATCCAATAACAAATCCCCTTGTTGGTATATACGGTGGATTTGGTCCACAAGCAGGTTATGGTACATTTTCCGGAGGTGACTATGATGTATATTTGTTTGATTTAACAGAACAATCTTTCGGAGGAGATACCTCTGCATATAGAGAAATTGCTATTGGGAAAATATTTGGTTCAGGAGAATTAATATTTGCAAATTTGACAATTGGTAATTGGGTGGACTATACTGCCACTTATAAAAATTTGCGTACAAATATTCTCTGGAAACTTTCACCATGTTTACATGCTGAAAATGACATAGGCGTTCAAGCATTAATAACTCCTGCGAATTCTTGCAATTTAACTGCTGAAGAATCTTTAAATATTTTGGTTCATAATTTTGGCTTCGCAGACCAAGATACATTTGATCTGAGTTTTCAGATTGATGGCGGTGCAATTATCACGGAATCCTTCTCAGAAAATTTATCAGCATATTTATCTGATACAATTTCCTTTGTTGCAACTGCCGATTTTTCTGAATGTGGAGCGCATGAAATAAAAGTATGGACTAATTTATTGAGCGATACGATATATCAAAACGATACTTTAATATATACAGTCGCGAATATATGCGCTTCTGAATCTACTATTGGTTTACCTAATGAAATTTGCTATTTAAGTGATCTTATCATTGCCAACCCTGAGGTTGGAGGAGGTTATTGGGAAGGGCTTGGAATTATTGATGGAGATTTGGGAGTTTTAGACCCTGAAATTATAGGTGCAGGAAATGATGCTGTTATTTCTTACACATACCAAACAGCAATAGATTATACTCGCCAAATAATTCCATTTGAACCACCCGCATTTACTGACTCAACTATTGTTTCATTAATATTAAATGATGATGTGGATACACTCTTATTACCTTTTGATTTTGTATTCTTTTCTAATTCCTACGATGTTTGTTATCCTGCAAGTAATGGATATATTGCATTTGGGGAACCACATGACACTTGGTATATAAGCATCCCAGATGTTGGTGGCATAAACAATTTATTAGCTCTTGCAGGATATGACCTGAACCCAACAACCGGAGGAAGTATTTACTATTCGATTACCGGGTCGTTCCCTTATCGTCAATTACAATTACGATATTATGATGTACCTCTTTCAATCTCACCAGATCATTTTATTGATGTAACAACGGTATTATATGAGACCACTAATATTATTGATATATTCGTTGATAAATTGCCAGATGTTGGTGTATTAGGTTTTGTACAAGGAATCTCAAATATTGACGGAACTCAATATTATTATACAAAAACAACGGGAACTCCAGTTTGGTTTATAGGGGCAAATGATACAGCCTTCCGATTTATTCCAACTTTATGCCCTCGTACCATTTTTGATACAATTCATATTGTTGGAAATGATACAGAAGACCTTTTAGGCCCGGATACTTTATTTTGTTTCGGAGATAGCGTTGAACTACTGTCAAATACCAGTAGTAGTTATTATTTATGGAATACAGGGGATACAACACAATCAATTTTCGTTGACGAGACAGGATTATATACCATTGAATTAGAATACATTTTGGGATGCAATATTATAGATACAATTAATGTTATAGAGCTAGACAGCATTATTTTAAATATTTCTTCGACACCTACAGATACAGACGTAAATACAGGTACCGCAACTGTAGAGGTGATTTCAGGTGGAGTAGCTCCATATACATATCTTTGGGACACAGGTGAAATAGCTTCAACAATTGAAAATCTTACCGCAGGTATCTATGTGGTCGAGGTTACAGACTCCTTCGGGTGCAAAACCACTGCATCTGTTGCAGTTGATAAAAATGTTTCGATTGGAGATTTTGAGACCTATAATTTATTAACTATTTTCCCTAACCCATCGACTAATTCATTTAGTGTTAAATTAAATTCAAACGTATATGAAGCAAATTGTGAATTGACTAATCTTGATGGAAAAGCAATTTTTAAAAGTAAAATTAATTCAGCTAACTTTGAAATAAACACCTCGCAATTTGTTAGAGGAGTTTATTTTTTAATAATTAGAACAAACTCAGGAAACTACTTTTCAAAAGTAGTGCTGCAATAAAAGTGGTTATTTATGAAAATATTTAATTACGACTCAAACATGTGTTTAACTTATCCAACAGATAGAGTTCCGTATGTGATATTTTTTTGCAATGGGGAGACCACATAAATACAAATTAGCGAAATTAATACCATTTGTAAGACGTAATTAACTTGTATGCTGCGAATTAATTTATCAAAATTCCATATCTAGCAAGACTGCTGGACGCATGCAATTCGTCCCTACAGCCATAGGCCAATTGCTCAATTAGGTTGCAAAAGCACAATTTGAAAAAAGGGCATTTCGCAATTTGACTTTTCACTCAAAATTGTCCTGCCTGTTATTTTGTAGGGACGTATTGCATGCGTCCTTACAAAATAAGAGGCAGGACAGTTTAAAGTTGAGGATGACAATGATTTTAAAAATGTAAATGCTTGTCCGAGATGCGTTGCGTTTCTAAAAAAAGATTATTCTTAAACAAGCCTGCAA
This sequence comes from Bacteroidota bacterium, assembly GCA_016706255.1. Classification (NCBI taxonomy): domain Bacteria; kingdom Pseudomonadati; phylum Bacteroidota; species Bacteroidota bacterium. The sequence continues at coordinate 604,203 of JADJJZ010000029.1, forward strand.
AAAATTAGAACGATGATGCACCTATCTACTGCAAATAAATTCATCATACTTCCGTGTCCCAAATGCTTATTTTTTTATGAGAATTTATTACAAATGGTTAAAATGTGGCTTTCACAGTTACCTCAAAAAACATTATCTTAGCTTTAATATTATCTCCATGAAGATTATAGTATTCATCTTGGTGTTTACACTTAGCTTTAGTGCGGATGCTCAGGTGCCTGAAATCGAGTGGCAGCGGAACTATGGCGGTTCTGGTTGGGACATTCCTTTTAAAATTTTATTTACTCCATCAGATAGTGGTTATATAGTTGCAGGCGTTTCAGGGTCTGATGATGGTGATCTTACAGAAAGCAATGGCTATGATGATTATTGGGTGGTTAAACTGGATAGCGTAGGAAACATTTTGTGGCAAAACACTTATGGAGGCTCAAGTTTTGATCAATGCAATGATATAGTGTTAACATCGGACGGAGGTTATTTATTGGCCGGATATATTTATTCAAATGATGGCGATATTACATTAAATCATGGAGACGTAGATTATTGGGTGGTTAAAATCAGTGTAACAGGTGTAATCGAGTGGCAAAAATCATTTGGTGGTGTTGAAACCGATTTTGCGAACCATATACTTACATTACCATCTGGTAATTTTATGATTATTGGCGGGTCAAGTTCTAACGACGGGGATGTTTTAGAACACCACAATACTCCTACGCTGACAAACGATATTTGGGTAATTGAAATTGACCCTATTGGCAATTTACTTTCGAGTAAATGTTATGGTTCCTATTTTGATGAAAGAGCCGGGGATTTAATTTTATTAGATGATGGCATTGCGATAGTAGGAACCACATTTGGTTCAGGTGGTGATGTTACCTCTCATGATGGTGCCACAGATTTTTGGTTATTTAAAATTGACTTCGATGGCAATATAATCTGGGATCGTTCATTTGGGAGGAGATGATTATGATTGGGGATATTCAATAGGTAAAAAAACAAACGGAGATTTAGTTATTTGTGGTATTACTTCTTCAGTCGATGGTGATATTATTGATTATAATGGAGGGACAGCTGATGCTTTGGTAGTTATAGTAGATAGTATAGGTAATTTAGAAAGTTCGCATTGTTTCGGTGGTAGTTTGTATGATGAAAGCGATGATCTAATTGTAATTGATAATAATCAAATTCTAATATGTGGTTCAACAGCCTCAATTGATGGTGATATGACAGAAAATAATGGGAGTAATGATTTTTGGATAGCCATGATTGATACAATAGGAAATGTTCATTGGCAAAAATCACTCGGCGGTTCAATAGATGAAGCAGCTTATGCAATTGCTACAACTCCAGATGAAAATTCGTATATAACCGCAGGGCGTAGTCACTCATCTGATGTTGACGTCGAAGCAAACTTTGGGAGTTATGATTTTTGGGTAGTAAAATTAAATATTTGTGAAACGCTGTATTTTTTGGATGCAGACGGTGATGGATTTGGTGATATTACTAATGATTCAAGTGCATGTGATATACCTTTGGGATATGTTATTGATTCAACCGATTGTAATGATTCATTAAATTTTATAAATCCTTCAGTAAAAGAAATTTGCAATTACATTGATGATAATTGCAATGGTGAAATTGATGAAGGTCTAACATTAATACTTACATTTGAAGATTTAGACAGTGATAGTTATGGCAATGAATTAATTGATTCTATCGCATGCGAAATTCCACCCGGTTACGTTTTATCCAACACCGACTGCAACGACACCAATCCCGACATCTACCCCGGCGCCCCCGAACTCCTCAACGGCCTCGACGACGATTGCGACCAAATAGCTGATGAAGGTTTACCTACAACAGATATTGTAAAAAATACAATAAGTATTTTCCCGAATCCGGTAAATAATATATTATTTATTCAATCAGATGCAACACAACAAATAACAATTGTAAATCAATTAGGAGAAGAAATATTACACACAAATTTATTTATTGGATTAAATACCATTTCGGTAGCAGATTTTGCGAGTGGTGTGTATTGGGTGAAAGTGGAAAATGGGGAGATGGTGGTTTGGGTGAAGGAGTGATTGTGCGAAATTAAAATGAAAAAATTATGTTTAAAATTCGCTCTATAAAAATATTAATGGCATTGAAAATTAATGCTCGTTTTATTTGCATATTATTTTTGGTTTTTCTTGTCTTTATAATAAAGCAAATGCACAAGCTACAAGTATAGAATGGTCAAATGCACTAGGCGGTCCGGATTATGAAGATGCAACAGATGTTATTCAATCTAATGACGGAGGCTATCTTGTGGTTGCTAACTCAGGAGAAGTAGGTGGTGATGTGACTGATTTTTATGGTGGAGCAGTAGATATATGGTTGACTAAATTAGATAGTTCAGGAAACCTTATTTGGCAGAAAAATTATGGGGGGTCAAGTATTGAAAAATCCCGTGCAGGAATTGCGACGATAGATGGTGGATATATTATCGTAGGCTATACTGGCTCTGAAGATCATGATGTTAGTTTTAACCATGGACTCACCGATGCATGGGTTTTTAAAGTGGATTCAATAGGAAATATAGTATGGGAAAGGTCATATGGTGGTACAAAAAGTGAGCAAGGATCGGCGATTTGTGGAACAGATGATGGGAATTTCGTGTTCGTAGGATATAGCCATTCAAATAATGGTGATTTGACATCTCATTATGGTACTGCAGAGACTTCCGATTATTGGATTGTAAAAATCGACAATACGGGTAATATCATTTGGCAAAAATCATACGGCAAGTCGGAGGATGACTATGCATATGGTGTTGTGGAGCTATTCAATGGTGATATTACAGTCGGTGGCGTAACACAATGGGGAGATGGTGATGTAATAGGATTTCATGGCGGTATAGGGATTGAAGATGGATGGGTAATTGATTTAGATTCTAATGGAGCATTGAAATGGAGCAAAGCATTTGGTGGTACAGACTATGATGTTATATGGGATATCACTAAGGCGTCTGACTCTACAATTCACTGTGTTGGACAAGCAAAATCATTTGATGGAGATATTACCGACCATAAAGGAACTCCGGATGATTATTATTTAGATGATTGCATGTATTTGCAGCTTGATACAATGGGAAATTTACTAATGGAGAAATGTTTTGGTGGCACAAGCGGCGATGCTGGATTTTCAATTTGTAAGACATTTGATAGTGGAGAAGTGATAGCCTGTAATTCTGCGAGCGATGATGTGGATGTGGCAGGCCATCATGGTGGGACAGACCTTTACGATTATTGGATTATAAAATTAGATTCTTTAGCAAACATTGAGTGGAATATTAATATTGGAGGAATTTCATCTGATGAAAGTTATTCGATTATTCAACTTACAGATTCTGGATTCTTAGCAGTTGGTCTAAGTAATTCAATAGATGGAGATGTCTTAGACCACTACCCCGGACCTTCCAACTGGGATTCCTGGGTGGTTAAACTCAATAAAACCTGTCCGGGTATTTTATATTATGCAGATAAAGATGGTGATGGTTTTGGTGATCCAACTGATATACAAATGTTTTGCTCAGATATGGTTGGATATGTATTAAATAATTTAGACTGTAATGATAATGATGCTGAAATTAATCCTACAATAGCTGAAATATGCAACACGATAGATGATAATTGTAATGGTATTGTTGACGAAGGTCTTGCGTTGTTTACGCTCTATCGAGATTTAGATGGAGATACTTTTGGGAATGATACTGATTTTATAACATCGTGTCTTGAATATATTTCAGGTTTTGTTTTAGACTCAACAGATTGTAATGATACCAATGCGTTAATTTTTCCGGGTGCTGAAGAACTCTGCAACTACCTCGATGATGATTGTGATGGTATTACAGATGATAATATCACTTTCATACAAAGTTTTATTGATGCTGACAACGACAATTTCGGCAACGCTGATTTTGATTCCATCGCATGCGAAATTCCACCCGGTTACGTTTTATCCAACACCGACTGCAACGACACCAATCCCGACATCTACCCCGGCGCCCCCGAACTCCTCAACGGCCTCGACGACGATTGCGACCAAATTGCTGATGAAGGTTTAGCAATAAGAGATATTGTAAAAAATACAATAAGAATTTTCCCGAATCCGGTAAATGCGATTTTATTTATTCAATCGGATGCAACACATCAAATTACAATTGTAAATCAATTAGGAGAAGAAATATTGCACATAAATTTATTTATAGGATTAAATACAATTTCGGTAGCAGATTTTGCGAGTGGTGTGTATTGGGTGAAAGCGGAAAATGGGGAGATGGTGGTTTGGGTGAAGGAGTGAGTTGGGGGTAAGATTGAAACAGCCATTGAACAGAATTGAACAAAATTGAACAAAAATTGAACCATTCAGATTGCTATCAGGAGAATTAAAATTGAGGTTGGATTTTCGCATTAAAATTTTGATTCAAATTTAAAATTTGAAATGATGTAAACAATATTTCCTCAAAATTGTCCTGCATGTTATTTTGTAGGGACGTATTGCATGCGTCCTTACAAATAATAGGCAGGACGGTTACGAAGCGATAAATTAATGATTTAATCTTTTACAAATACAGTTGTAGTATACAAATTCCTGCATACAGGTAAATTAAATATAAACCTGCGCTTAATTCAGAAGCATCAAAATTAAATGGTGTTTGAATTTTATTTTGTTGAAAAATTAAATCCCCATTTATATTATAAATAGTAAGTAAAGGCGTATTTATATTTTCGAATTGAATAGTCAGCTCATTGGTGGCCGGGTTTGGAAAAACTGATAAACCTATCAATTCTGTTTCTATGATTTCCAGGCCATCATCTGCAATTTGATTGCAGTCATCATCAATGCCATTTAAAATTTCGGTTGCTCCTGGGTTAATAAACGGGTTGTTATCATCACAATCACCACCTACTAAAACAAATCCATCATTAAGTGTGCATGAATAACTATAATTATCGCTATCGCCATAAGTATCATCATCTTGGTCAGGATATACAAGCATTTGGTCACATTCTTTATCCAACTTAAATATCCAAACATCAGGATATTCAGAGTCGCCGTAATGGGATGCAATATCTCCATCAGTTGATCTACAAACACCTTGCACAACATAGCCATTACCCAATTGTTGAATGTTGTAAAAGTTTTCATTGTTATAGCCACCAAAACAATTTGACCACTTAATAATACCTGCTGTGTCCATTTCAACAATCCATATATCAACGGGCTTTGCAGAATAATGGTTACCAAAAACATCGCCATTATGTGGGGAAGCAGTAAAGCCAGATACGATAAACGAGGAATCATTGATAGGTAATAATTGTTGCCCTTCATCACCACTGGTTCCACCGTAACATTTTGACCATAATAAATTACCAATCGAATCAATTTTACCTACCCACATATCCTGCCATAATGGTGCAGAGTGATTTCCAGATATATCTCCATCATCTGAATAAGTATAACCGGAAAAGTAGTATTCATTTTCACCAATTTCAGCTATTGAATAAATTAAGTCGTAGTCAGAGCCCCCATAAAGTTTCACCCAAACCAGTTCACCTGCTTCTGATAGCTCAATAATATATCCGTCCCAAGATGGTAATTCAGGTGATTTTGTGTATCCTGTTAACAAATAATTACCATCAACATTTTGCATTACTGAAAAGCTTTCGTCATCATTTTCAGTCCCTAAAACTTTAATGAATAAGAGCTCTCCTTCTTGTGAAATTTTTCCAAAAACAATATCAACATAATCAGCTACTCCGAAATGTGTTCCTATCAATCCATCATCTGATGTACTTAAGCCAGCAAAATAAATTTCGTTTTCATTATTTATTCCAATATCTATTATGGCGTCATCATAAGAACCCCCAACTGATAATTCCCATTCGAGTAATCCATTTGAGTCAACTTTGATTACCCACATATCTGAAAATCCATAATTAATTGAAATATCGCCACCTTCTGAAACTGTGTACCCGGCAATAACAAAACCACCATCACTAGTTTGTACCATATCTTTAGGAATATCTGAGGATTCCCCTCCATAAGTATAATCCCATAGTAGTTCACCATTTTTGTCAATTTTATAAATCCAATAATCAGTTTGTTCTGGCTCACTACTCACATCATAATCGTTAGAATTAGTTTGTGCTGCAATTACCATCGAAGAATCTTCCAAAATTACAAACCCTGCGGGCCAGTCATAAAAACTACCACCATAATTTTTCTCAAATGAAAGATTATAAGGCTGGGCATTTGATATTAAAACCGCAATCAGAGTAAAAACTATAAGTAAAAGTAACGGCTTCAATTTAGTTTAGTTTAATGTATTAACGTTAAGCATTATAAATTATTAGAATTTCGGTATTTTAGGTTTAATGTATATTTATTTCTTTGGTGTAAATACTTGTTTGATTCATAAGAACGACAACGTAAATTCCGGGTGGGATTGTTTCCATATCAATCAAAGTAAATTTTTCTTTCAAATCCGTTTCCAAAAGTTTTTGTCCTTGTAGATTATTAATTGCAAGCGAACATCCAGCGTAATTCTCAGTTTTAACATATAGTCTGTTATTAAAAGTATATACTAACGCATCGAGGACTTTTTTTTCATTTATTGGAACTGTGGTATCACCAATCATATCACCGGCAATGATACCCATGTCACACTTATTTTCATAAGCGTAATCCTTAATTGTTAATTTCTCACCATTTTCATTTATTGTACATCTTATCCAGCCATAATGTGTACACTCTAAACTATCTTTAAATTTAATGCCTACAAATTTGTCAACTGCTTCAGGGTACCAGTCGCCTCCTTCAAATAAATAATATATTGACCATTCAGGTATCAATTTATAGGCCATTTTTGCATCATAATGATTAAAAAGCAATTCATCATTAATGATTGTTCCAACATCTAAAGCTGCAACAAGGTAAGTGTTTGTCGAGAATAAATATGTAGAAAAAACAGCCTTATTCTCAAATCCAGTTAAATCTATTTCGCTCCTGTAAACATCACAACCGCACCAATCAGTATAAATTGTATTCGCGAATTTTTGAAATGTAAAATCATTTACACCGTCATTATCAATATCTAGTAGGAAGGCTTCGCTAGGGGCTATTGAAAGTATTGTATCGGGATCAATATCTACATAAACTGCTTGAGCACCAGTTTCCCAAGGAATACCAAGAAAACTACCAGCTAAAGCCGCATAACCTGCGAGGTTAAATGCTTTTGAATTTATTTGTCTGTTTTTCAATTTGTTTTAATGTTTGGACTTACTTACCAAAAATTCAAGAAAGTCTAATTAGGATAGTTTAAAAATAGGGTTTTATTCGGGTTTACAATATGCTAATTTGTAGGGTATAAAAATTCTGCTTCGGCTGGAATTTATTTAATGTTTAATCACCGAATTTAATTGGATTTATCACCCAATCGCAATTTGCCTGTGGCTGCAGGGACGCATGCAATTCGTCCCTACATCCACTGGCCATTTGCTCAATTAGGTTTAAAAGCACAATTTGAAAAAGGTCATTTTACAAATTAATATTTCACTCAAAATTGTCATGCATGTTATTTTGTAGGCACGTATTGCATGCGTCCTTACAAAATAATGTGCAGGACGTTTACGAAGCTGAGCATGCCAATGTTTAAAAAAACCAACCAGGTCCGAGCAAGGTTCATCCAGCCAAAAAAAATTATTTTCCCGGCACAATTTTGTGATTATAACATTTTATCCTAATTATTTGAAGATTTATTATTTGTCCAATAACAATGTTTTAGCGAAATATTCTATTCCACATCGCACTTCAACTAAATAAATGCCGGTGGTTAAAGAAGTTAATATTGAGTTTCTAGATTCATGTAAATTTTTCTGATAAACACAACGTCCGCTCATATCATAAATGTTTAAAGTAAAATCTAATTCCGGTCTGCTTGATATGTTTACATAAATAACGTTTCCGTAAGCGTAAATATTTCCAGCTAGAATATTTGAATTAATATTTTGATAAGTTTCTTTGCTACCTGTTAAAATTGGTTGATTTGTCTCAGATTCATAAGCAAAATCTTTTATTATTAACGCATGACCATCATCCTTTACATCACATCTTATCCAACCATAATGAATATTATTATCGCTATCCACAAACTTTGCTCCTAAGTAATGGTCTAATAGCTCTGGTAAGCTTTCGGAATTCCAATAACATAGGTCACAATGGTCGTCATAACCACCAGCCCAAGTTTTCCATGCAATGAATTGAATTCCAAAATTTTGCCAGTTAAGTAAAGGTTCAATTAGATTACTTTCAGAGAATGCATATGGGAAATATCGATTCCCACCACTATAAAAATAATAATGGGAGATACCAGCAAGAGCATTTGATGATATGAATGGACCTGCTAGCAATGACTGAAAGGTAACATAACCTAATGTAAAGTCATAGGTTGTAGCAGAGTTATTTAAAAACCCAAAATCAAACGTACCATTATTATCAATGTCTATCGCAAAAAAATCTTCTGTTTCATTTAATATAGTATCTGGGTCAATATCTGTATAAATTACTTCTCCATTGGTAGTATTAAATATCATGAAATTTGCGCAAGCAAATACTGAATATGCTTTCAATTTAATTTTAGATTCTTTTTTCATTCTATATATCTTTCATTTGTGCCTAATGAAATTTTCTTCAAAAGATTTTACAAATTAAATCCTACAATGTCCTGCCGGAAGAGGTTTATAAGTGGTCATCCTGACATAGATTGTCTAAGTTAAACCAAACAAGATACAAATTAAACCAAAAAAAAATACAAACATCAGTCCAAGATTGGTGCTTACTTCGCCCAATTTCCCCCATTTTCACTAAATTTACCCTACCATTCATGAAATTACAATGCGTTTAAAAGCTTTACACAATAAACTCGCAGATTATTCTCTCCTATCCGGAGCATTTATTTTGATGTATCAAGGTGCTGCAGGACAGGTGGTTTATACGGATATTGATCCGACATTGAAATTGAATTTGATGGACAAAGAAGTGCATATTTTGATATTGATAATAATGGGCAATTGATTTTGCATTTTAAATTCCTCATGGTCTTATGATTTTAGAATGTATAGTTTTATTCAGCAAGATTACGCCGTAAAATCTGGGCAGGTCCACTTGAAACAATCAGATAGCCGGTAATTCTTTTCACGATGCGGGATTTGGCGGGTTGATATCATCCTTATGCTCTTAATAATGATGCATTAATTACAGAAGACTTAGAGTTTTCAAAATTGGAGACTTCAAACAATGGCAGGCGCTCACATAAAACTTAGAAACATTTGATGATTGGTTTTAATGGGGCATTGGATATTTGATGAGAATACAATTTTTAGGCTTAAATTTATTGGTCGGACGAGTATATACATTATGGCTGGATGCGATGTGGCGTAATAGATACAGCAGAATTTTAATTATATTTGATTATGCGTATGAATCTAAATGTGAAACTGGCATTCTTGCCGGTGATACAATCGGAGACACAAGTGGAGTTTCAATTTCAGAATTAAATATATTTAAAATTTACAGTTTCAACAATAATATTTATGTCAATATTCCCAATTATCAAAACACACAAATAACTGTTTACGATATTACCGGTAATAAAATTTATAATAAATCCTTGAAGGAAATTCTTCAGTAATCAACATGGAAAGTTTCGCTGCCGGAATTTATGTTGTGTCGGTTAAACTAGGGGAAAATGTGGTTACGAAAAAAGTGAATGTGGAGTGAACCTTATCAAAAAAATCTTATTAAATAATTATTAAACAATACAGTTCCAATTTTTAAATAAAATGAAAAAACCATTAGACCAAATATTAAGCAATTATAGTCGAATGGCAGGTATTTTTATTTTATTAAATAACAAGGCTAGTGCAACCGTTGTGGTAACAGATATTGACCCTGACACTACCATTAATTTGGATGGAGAATTCTATCTTCTTGATATGGATAATAACGCTGTCAGTGATTTTATAATTTTTAAAGATTCAGGATACTATTATTATGAGGGTTATTCCTCTACAACTCTTCGATTTAGGCAATTAGTTGCAATGGGGCCTCAATACACACTTTGAATAAAATTTTAGGAGCACATTATTATAATTCATGGACTGGTGCTGATTTTTATTTCCCCATACCACTTATTCAAGGTGAAGAAATTGGATTTAGTCAAACTTTTTACAATTTTCCTGTACAGATTATATGTGCCGGTCACCTTGAAAACATTGGTTCAGTTTCAGGGTTTCATTTAGGACCCGGTTATTGGTTGGCTCCTGGTAACCACGGTGTTGAAAATCGATACTTAGGAGTTTCCTTTGTTGATGAAGATGAAAACAGATATTACGGCTGGGTTCGATGTTCCACAGCAGACTCGATGAAGGCGATTACTATTCATGAATATGCTTTTGAAAATGAACCTAATAAACCTATTATAGCTGGCGATACAATTAGTTATGTAGATATTAATACCCTACCAAATACCGAAGCTATCAGCATTTATAGTTTTGAAAATCAAATTCATATTCAATTGATGAATAATCAAGATGCAACGGTAAATATTTACGATATTAAGGTAATAAAATATTTTTCGAACAAATTAACAGAAATTCTGAAATAATCAATATGGAAAATTTTGCTGCTGGAATTTATGTGGTGTCGGTTAAACTAGGGGAAAATGTGGTTACGAAAAAAGTGATTGTGGAATGAAATTGTGAAAATAAAATTATCATAATTGAAAATAAGATGTTAAATTAAAATTTAATAAAACGAAATCATTTGAAACATCATGTTAGTCAGATATTGAACAGATACAGTCGGATGGCCGGTATTTTCTTATTATTACATAAAGAAGCGTCTTCTACTGTTGTGGTTACTGATGTGGATCCGGATACAGTAATTAATTTGGATGGTGAATTCTACTTACTGGATATGGATAATAATTTGATTAATGATTTTATTATATTTAAGGACTCCGGTGTATATTACTATGAAGATTATTCTTCAACTAGCGTTAGATTTCGTGAATTTATTGGCGCAGGGCCTCAGGCGACCATTCAAAATAAGTTACTTGGTGGTCATTATTATAACTCTTGGAATGGTGCGGAATATTATCAACCATATGATTTATCTGCAGGTGAGTTAATTAGCCCTGAAGGGCAATTTTATAATGCAGAAGTTCAAGTAATTTGTGCAGGACATTTTATAAATTTTTACAGTGCACCCGCATTTGACTTTGGGCCCGGATATTGGAAGGATTTTGATTTTGAAGGCGTGGATGACAGATACTTAGGTGTATCATTTGTTGATGAAGATAACAATAGATATTACGGCTGGGTTCGATGTTCCACAGCGGACTCAATGAAGGCGATTACAATTCATGAATATGCTTTTGAAAATGAACCTAATAAACCTATTTTAGCTGGCGATACAATTAGTTATGTAGATATTAATACCCTACCAAATACCGAAGCTATCAGCATTTATAGTTTTGAAAATCAAATTCATATTCAATTGATGAATAATCAAGATGCAACGGTAAATATTTACGATATTAAAGGTAATAAAATATTTTTCGAACAAATTAACAGAAATTCTGAAATAATCAATATGGATAATTTTGCTGCAGGAATTTATGTGGTATCGGTTAAACAAGGGGAAAATGTGGTTACGAAAAAAGTGATTGTGGAGTGAAATTAAGTGAAATAATAATACCTTCAACAAAAGAACAAACAGACAACTAACCCTTGAATCACAAAAAAAACATATTATGGTATTCTGCAATGGCTGTATCGTATTTGTTGGTGCATAGTGACGTGAAAGCAGATGCAATATATGTTGATATTGAACCGGATATTACGTTGGATAATGGCGGAGAATCTACTGTAATATGTTAGATAATACTTCTTATGTTAATAAGTTTTAAATTCAACAATAGAATGATAAAAAAGTTTGTTTCAATATATATAGCAACGCTTTTGAGCTGCAGTGCTTTTACCCAATCTTACGATAACAACTGGGTATTTGGAGATAGCGCTGGTTTAAATTTTTCAGGCGGTGAGCCGAGTTTTTTTTATACAGGTATTAATTCACATGAATCATGTGCCTCAATCTCAGATAGTAATGGTAATTTATTATTCTATACAAATGGAGAGAAAATATGGAATAGAAATAATGCTGTTATGCCCAATGGTGATAGCATTCACATCGGATTATTAGTGCCAGGCTATTACCCTTCAAGCATAACTCAAGGGGTTCTTATTTTACCTATTCCTGAAAGCGATAGTGAATATTATCTTTTTCAAATTCAGGGAGATAGTGAAAATCAAGGAATTGAATATTCAATCGTGGATATGGAATTAGATGGAGGATTAGGGGATGTAACGCATAAGAATCTAGATCTAAACACAGATACTATTTGTGAAAAAATGCAAGCTGTGAAACATGCAAACGGTCGCGATTGGTGGTTACTCACTTGTAAAAGTGCTAATGATTCTACGATTAGTTTTATAAAATACCTTATAACACCAAATGCAATCATTGGACCTTATTTACAAAGTTTTACTGATCTCACAAATTTAGGCACTAATAGTTCTTTTTCAGCTGGACAAATGAAGTTCTCAAGAAATGGCGCTTTGTTGGCATTCACTCGATCTTACTATATTGAAATTTGGGATTTTGATAGGTGCACCGGCGAATTATCAAGTCAACAAACTATTCACAATAATGTGGGTTCTTACGGTTGTGAATTTTCATCTGATAGTCGACGATTATTTATTACCAAGACTTCTACAACATCCTATAATGGGTGGCTATATCAATACTGTCTCGATTGCGCTTTACCGATTGAAGAAACTGAAGTAATTATTTATGAATGCGAATATGACTACTATTCGCTTGGATCACTTCAAATTGGGCCCGATGACAAAATTTATGCATCCATCGCTCATTTAAATTATAAAGACCATGTCTACTCAGTTGTGAATAATAATTTATGTATAATAAATAATCCGAATGAAGGAGGTTTAGCCTGTGACTTTGATACGCTTGTAATTTCTTTAGAGGATACTAGAGTTACATTTGGTTTACCCAACATGCCCAATTACAAGCTCGGCGCATTAGAAGGCAGTCCTTGTGATACATTATTGTCAATCACCAACTCTAATTCGATTAATATTGGAATACAAATTTATCCAAATCCAACAAGTGAAACAATAAAAATTGTATTGTCGCAAGCTGTTAAAATAATTTCAATAAAAACTTTTAATTATCTTGGTGAAGAGATAGCAATTTCATTTGATGAAAATTTAAATGCCCTAGTAAAAAATATTGCTAATGGTTTTTACATCACTGAAATATTAACAGAGAAGGGCAAGTTGAGCTTAAGTTGGGAAAAATTGTAACTTAAAAAAAATCAACTTAAACAAAATGAAACAATTTTTAAGTTACTCAAAAATGATGTTTAACAATCAAATTATTTTGCCGCAAATAAATAGCGGAGTATATCAAATAGTAATTAAGAACGAGGATGCAATTATTAAATCGGAGAAATTTGTTATTGTGCATTCAGGTAGCCTATATTAAATTCTACTATAATTTCTTTATATAGCTAAACAAAAAAAACTGCCTAGGGGTTCAGTGATCTTTAAGTGATTCAAACCTATCTGCTACACGGTATGCAGTGCCATACCTTCCCGTCGATAGCGGGATGCGCTATTCAACTATTTCTCCTTACTATTTTAACATAAAAAAACAGATGTAACATTCACTCACCAATTTCTTTCAAATAAATTGTGTATTATTTTAGAAAACAGACTTCGTCTAATCTCCTCAAATAACTACAATTTTACAAGCCTTTTTATTGAACAACCAATTTTGATTTAGCTTCAAAATTATTTCCGTTCAAATGAATTATGTATACCCCTTGCATTAATTTATCCGTTTTCAATGTTGCATTTAATTCACCCGTTTCTGTAATCACAATATTTTCTATATAAATAGTTTCTCCAAAAAGATTAACAATACCTAATGCGTAGATACCGGGTTCTAATCCCGCAGCGGAAATGGTGACATTTCCATGTGTTGGATTTGGATATACGTAAAATTCAGACTCTGATATTCCGCTTTTCAAAGGTAGCGTTGTAAAAGTGTTTATGGGACTATAAGCACTGGAGTATATGCCGCAAACAGTTTGAACTGCATATTCATAGGTGGTATTCGGCAGCAGGCTCTTTAGTTTTAAAGAGGTAGTAAAACATAATTTGGTTTTCCAGGCGGCAGTTCCAAGTTTACGATATTTAACACGATAACTCGATGCACCGGCAACTGCATTCCAAATAATCTTAGCACCGCTATTTGTAATATTGGTTGCATTTACAGCGGTGGGTATGAAGAAACACGGAGGACAATTAACTACGATAGTACCAACTGAGGTAAAAGCAGAAGTGTCACCTGTGCACAAAACTGCAACTTCACAAGTGTAAGACTGGCATGTATCAAATGTAGTTAACGAAATGGAATTGATGCTACTGGATTGGTATGTCCATGTTGGTGATGCTAATAATTTATATCGAATAAGATAAGTAACATCCAAATAAATCGGATCCCAATTCAGCGTAAAGTCATAATTGTCGGCAGTATTAACAGTGACACCTGTTATACTCAAATCATCACAATCAAAAGTTGAGAGTGTGGAAAATAAAACGGATGTCCAGTTTGAAGCACCATCTGAACAAAAATATTGTAGTTGAAATTCATAATCAGTTGAAAGCGTAAGTGAATTAAATGCAACATGCAGTGAATCGGTATCACCATAACTCCAAACAGTATCCGTTACTTTTTTCATTCTGTAAATGTATTTCATTGCAGATGCTTCTGCCGGCCATGATAAAAATACTTCATAGGCATTTACACTGTCAACAGCAATTGAAATTGGTGCATCGCAGCCACCTGCAAATCCATAATATGCAAAAAGCCCTCCTTCTGCTGTATCGATGTTTGAAAAACTTGGACAAGAAATAACGAGGTCGTCTATTCCATCAATATTAATATCACCGCCTCGACTTATATCCCAACCAAAAGAATTGTTATCTATAAATGGATTAAAATAAAGTTCATTATATGTATTAATCAGCCCGATTCCATTTCCATAGAATAAATAAACATTTCCACTTTGAGAGATTGCAACATCATTGTAATTATCATCATTCACATCTCCCACAATTTCCACTGCAGTGCCAAAAAAACCACCGAATATTTCCCCTAAATAAGTCCAATCCGGGGTAGCTGCAATACCTGTTGGTTTTCCGTAATAAATATCAGCACGGCCATGGTTTGAATCGTAATATTTTGAGCCGACCAGCAGGTCGCTATATCCATCCATATTTATATCTCCACCGTTTGAAATTTGCGCTCCGAATTGAGCATAGGAAGTGTTTATTTCCAGCATTTTATCAGGAGTAGAATGGAGTCCGGTAGGTGACCCTAAATAAATAAATACAGCACCTTCATCAACGGACCCATTATCATAGTTTATGGCAGCAATCGCAATATCATCGTACCCATCCCCGTTCAGGTCGCCTGCACCCGAGGTGGCTGTACCAAATCCTGCATTGCTTTGATTTCCCTCAAGTATAATATTCGGTGATGCGGGTAGGCCTGTTGACGAACCATAAAAACAGTAAACAGCACCTTCACCGGCCTCTCCATTGCTATAACCGTAAGCAGAAACTAAGATGTCATCATATCCGTCGCCATTTACATCACCGGCGCATGATGCAGGTGTTCCAAGATAGAGCGAAGCTGCATTGCCATCGTACGTCCATTTATTCGCCAACGAAACGCCCGAAATACTTCCATAATAAACTATAATTTGGCCTCCACCGGCATATCCACCATCGCTATAATTATAAGCCGGAACCAATACTTCATCAAATCCATCTCCATTTACGTCACCTCCAATATTTGAATTAACACCAAGATTTTCATTTGAAACACCTGAGGTTTGGAAATTGGGCGCAGCCGGCAAACCAGCAGAAGTTCCATAGAAAATATTAGCACTGCCATTGGACCCTAATATTCCATCATTGAGACCGCCTGCAATCAAATCGCTTTTACCATCACCATTAATATCCCCGGTAGCGAGTCCATACCCAATATGGGAATCATTTAAGTTGCTTTCATAATGCCAATTTCCAGGAATAGATGTGAACGCACCGGATCTACCATATACAACGTTTACAAACCCTTGGTCTATATAGGTAAGATCGAATCTTGGGGACGAACAAATCACATCGGCAAAGCCATCATTATTAATATCACAATTACCGGAAACATATTGTCCCAGTTGCCCGGAAGTTTGTGTACCTATTTTACTATAAATAATTGTATTTGAAATACCTGTTGCCGAACCTGCATAAATAAAAAATGCCCCTTCCTCATTGGAATAAATATTATCGTACTCCGGAACACCATAAATAATATCATCAAATCCATCTCCATTTACATCACCCGCATCCGAAACCGATTTGCCAAGATAGGAAGATGAAGTACCGGTAAATGTTTTGTTTGCAGTTGTTGAGAGACCTGTGGGTGATCCCAAAAAAACATATGCTCTTCCTTTATAACCTGTTGGAACATCTGTGCGGTAATTTGGTGCGCCGCAAATAACATCATCAAATCCATCGTTATTTACATCACCTGCATTGCTGACAGAAGTTCCGAGGTGAGAATATTTCTGCGAATCATTATAACTCTTTGTCCAAGCCGCCGTGGTGGTTATTCCGGCTGCACTACCATGATATACCAATACGCGGCCAACGGCAGTATATGAACCACTATTATAGTCAGCTTGCCCTACAATTATATCGTCATATGAGTCATTATTTACATCACCGGCACCGGAAACTGATTCTCCATATTTTAAACCTGTACTGTAAAGATGTGTAAAATTACCATTGGAAACTCCGGTAGCTGAACCATAATAAACCCACGCTGCGCCACGGTTGGTTCCATTATTATAATTAATCGACCCGATCACTACGTCATCATAATTATCATTGTTAATATCACCGGCAGCACTAACAGAATGTGCAAAATTACCTGCAACTTGATTCCGCTCAAGAACATAATCGGGAGTTGCCGATAAGCCTGATGCTGAACCATAATAAATAAATGCCCCCCCTTCAACACTTTGTCCATAAGATAAATTTTCGCATCCAATAATAACATCATCAAAACCATCCCCATTTAAATCACCGGCATTTGAAACCGAGTTTCCAATTTGCTCAAAAACCGAATCTCCTTCCATGGTCCAAGCCGGCGTTCCACTTATACCATTTTCATTTCCGTAAAACAACTCAGCTTTACCTGCATTTTCAAATGCATTATCGAATTTTGGAGAGCCAATCAAAATATCATCAAAGCCATCACCATTTACATCACCTGCATTTGATACACAATCTCCATAATAATTGTAAATTTGAGAACCATTTAATACGGTGTCAATCTCCAATAACGTTGTAAAAACCGGATCTATTAAAACAGGATATTCTGCATTTGCATCATTGATTACAAGTACTATGTATTGTTCATCATTGTGATAAGCAATTTGCATTTCTGATGGCAATACTTCATTATTTGCATCAATAACATGTAGCCCACTGTAATTAAATCCGGGATTATTTATTTCCGCTGATTGAATGTTAATATTATCCTCTTTTTTCGACAAACAATACTCATCATCTACCTGCATATATACTGTTAAATTTCCATTCCCCTCAGGTCTTTTTTTGACCAAAAAATTTTGCCGAAATCCATTTTCTTCATCCAAATATTCAATATTAAAATTGTTATAATAAAATGTGATTTTATTATTTAGAGAATCCATATTTAAGAATTCACTGGAATTAAAAATTTTATTGTCGCCTCTGTAAATTCCTTCACAATAAAGTTTTAGTGCTTTAGTGTTTTGCTCAGATGCAAGTGTAAGGTTAGTAGGGCTTAGCGTTACTGTAAGGTCATTCCATTTTTTATTAATAATTTCTGATTTTGTTTCCGAAATAATGGCATTATTTCCGGATTTTACCAAAATGGATTCCTTATTAATTTGATTAGCACTTTTACTAACTATATCTGATTGATTAAGGCTTTGATTCAAAATGAAGGCAAAAGAGATCAAAACAATAGCTGTTAAGAGGAGGTAATTTCTTACAAGATTCATGGCTATATTGATTGTAGGTCAAATTTAAATAAGATTAACAAGAATTTTGATAGCAGCTTTATAATGCGCCCCTCCTTGGGAAAGGTTCTTAGGTAAAAATGTGACAAGCTATTTCAGGACGAGTCATAAACATAAAAAAACCACGCTTTGCGCGGGTTCAGTGACCCTGCGAAAAGCTGGCAGGCTCGAAGCGATTCAAACCCCTACCTACTTCGTGACGGTAGGCAAGCCTAACCTTCCCGCTTAGGCGGGATGCTCTATTCAGTTGTATCGTACATAAAAAAAGTCTTGCAAGAATTGCAAGACCCTAGTGACCTCGAAGGGATTCAAACCCCTACCTCCCGCCTGGGGGGGGGGCCCCCTTCCGGGGGGGTGTGGAAAAAAGAGTTTGGAGGGGGGGGAACCTAGTGACCTGGAAGGGTTCAAAGCCTAACCTTCCCGCTTAGGCGGGATGCTCTATTCAGTTGCATTGTACATAAAAAAAGTCTTGCAAGAATTGCAAGACCCTAGTGACCTCGAAGGGATTCAAACCCCTAACCTTCCCGCTTAGGCGGGATGCTCTATTCAGTTGCATTGTACATAAAAAAAGTCTTGCAAGAATTGCAAGACCCTAGTGACCTCGAAGGGATTCAAACCCCTAACCTTCTGATCCGTAGTCAGATGCTCTATTCAGTTGAGCTACGAGGCCGTTTTTGTGTTCAAAACGGAGTGCAAAGGTACAATTTATCTCAATAATTTCAAAATAATTATCTAATTCATTCATTATCAACTAATTACAAGTCAAACCTATTGAGCTTTAAAACTATGCTTTCGCTCCCGCCTCAAAACCGGCTGTTTAATTTGCACATCGGTACATAGGTACATTCGCACATTAAACAGCACATTACTTCGAATCATCCTTCTTCCCCTGCCCTTTACCCAATGCATCACGCATTTCGGTATCAGCCTGGAGGTTGCGGAGTTTGTAGTAGTCCATTACACCTAAATTGCCGGTGCGGAAGGCTTCTGCAATTGCCATTGGAATCAGGGCTTCTGCTTCTATTACTTTGGCACGTGCTTCCTGGGCTTTGGCTTTCATTTCCTGCTCGCTGGCTACGGCCATGGCGCGACGTTCTTCTGCTTTTGCCTGGGCAATATTTTTATCGGCATTCGCCTGGTCCATTTGTAATTCGGCACCAATGTTTTTTCCAATGTCGATATCAGCAATATCAATCGATAAAATTTCAAATGCTGTTCCGCTGTCCAATCCTTTTGCCAATACTGTTTTGGAAATGGTATCCGGATTTTCAAGAACCGCTCTGTGGTTTTCTGATGAACCAATGGTGGTTACAATACCCTCACCAACACGGGCAAGAATAGTTTCCTCTCCTGCTCCCCCAACTAATTTTTGAATATTTGCACGAACGGTAACACGAACTTTCGCAATTAACTGAATACCATTTTTTGCAACAGCAGTTACCGGAGGTGATTCAATTACTTTCGGATTTACACTTAACTGCACTGCTTCAAATACATCACGACCGGCTAAATCAATTGCTGTAGCAGCTTTAAAATCGAGCGGAATATTTGCTTTATCAGCAGATACTAATGCATTTACCACACGTTTAATATTACCACCTGCTAAAAAGTGCGCTTCCAACTGATCACGTGTTAATGGAATTCCCGCTTTGTGTGCAGTTACCATATTATCTACAATTGCACGCGGGTCAACACGACGCCAGCGCATTAAAATTAATTGTAATAAGCTGATGCGCACACCGGCAAGTTGGGCCGATAACCATAAACCGAATAAGCGCATAAAAATCAAAAAGAAGATTAAAATCGCAAACCCGACTACAATTACCAGAATTAAAACAATTTGATTGTTTTCCATAATTATTTATTTATTGTTGTTACAAAAATTTTATTGTGCTCTATTTTAATGATTTCAATATGTGCATTTTTATCGATAAACTCACCAATGGAATACACTGTTGTTCTTCCATCTTCTCCAAATAACGCCTTGCCTTCAGGACGCAGATTGGTTAAGGTAATACCTTTATCGCCAATTTTATAGCTGCTCAAATCATCAATATTTACTTTGCCGTCGCTATTGGTTTTAAGTGCCCATTTTTTGGACTGCATTCTTTTATATCCCCAATAAAAAATGGCTCCCGTTGCAATGAGCGAACAAATGAGCAACCAGTTACCGGCAGTTTGTCCGTACTGACTGTAACCCATATACACACCAATACCTGCCACAACAGCACCTAATATTGAAAATACAGAAAAACCGGGAACAAAAAAGAATTCCACGAAGATAAAAATGACGCCTACGGCAATAATGGTGATAATCAGGACTAAACTCATGTGCTTAAATTCACGGCTAAATTAAACAAAAATCAGTGGCAGCAGGACATTTTTTATCAAAATACCATTGTAGTATAATAAGTGAAGGTTTTATAGTCGTAAACATACTCCTGCGTTTCGAGGTCCCACCTGCCAATGCCCACATTTTTTACCACTATTTTATAGCTGTTATCCTGGTCGTATTTATAAAATGAACCTTGTGGCTCCCACACTACAGTGCTTAATCCGTAACCGGGAGAAAATTCCAGCACCTTTACTTCAATTTTATTATTGCCGGAATACATTTCAATTTCCGCTTTCGAAAAATCTGCCCCTCGCAACGAAAACGACCATCTTGCCGTATTCAAAACGGAAGGGAAATAAAATTCCGGCGGCCAGCATACATATTGCGTTTCAAATTCTTTTACGATTGCAGGATCATAATCCGAATTTTCACCACCCAATGCCCACAAAGCCATGGCATAACTCGTTGAGCCATGTCCGAACACTTTGCGTGCAGGATTTAATATCCAGCGTCTGTGGCCGACAAAATAATTATTATCACCACTGTCATCCAATTGCCCCATCAGTGCATCCACACAACTATACCCTAAAGATAAATTGGAATTATTTGCACCAATTGCGCCTTCTTTGGTATAACAATTCCAGGTAGTTGGCGGAAAATGGGATAAATCGCCATTTGCTGACATTAATAATGCTGTTGCCTGACAATATTGATTCCAACTGTCGCGCAACACACAATTATCCGGAACACCTGCAACACGGCGCACATAATTTAAGCGTTGCAAAAATTGTTTTTGTATTTCGGGCGATAACTTTCCGGGTGTGCAACTTTCTTCACTTCCACCCCATTCATCTCTGCCAATATAAAATGCAGAACCAACATAATTTTCCTGATAATCGCGAATTACCCATAAGCGATATAAATCATTTAATGTTTTGTCTTTGGGACTTACACGAATTTGTTTGCGCAATATTTTACCCGCAGCACTAAATTGTTTTGAATCAATTAAACGAATTATTTCAGCATACGCACCTTTATCCTGTAATGCCTTAAAATTTTTATTTTGCGGAAAAAACGTGGTTAATTCATACAAATCCATAAACGAAAATTGTGATGTATCAGCATCTTTTATCAGCGCATAATATTTGTTTTCATATTCCGTGATTTTTTTCGCATCTACTTTTTGTATTTTCATATTATACAACCACTCATAAGCCGGAATATATTTTTTTTCAGCAAGCAGTTTATCCATTTCACCATATAAAGCCGTTGTAATATCCCGATTATTTAAACAGGTTTGCAGATTCAGCCAACTTCGCATAAATCTTCTGCCATCTGAAGGTAGCAGGCCATCAATAGTAGTTTCAACCAATGTGGCATCAAATATTTTATCGTAAAAAAATAATAAGGTGGAGTCATTTTTTTCTCTGCAACTGTAATCTTCCAAAACACTTGCTGTGCCGTAATAATCGCCGGGGCTGTGACTTCCGTAATAGGCATACAACATTTTCCATTTTAAATTGGCAATTATTTTAGGCTCATCTAAAAAAGCAACAATCGTATCCAGATTTTTAATAAAACCCATTTGTTTTGCAGAATCGTTGTATCCAAACGTTCCGTCTGCGATATAACTTAAGAAATTTACATATGCTTCATCAATATCTTTGTCTTCAAATAATATTAACGCACGATTGTAAATAGTGTAAGCACTGTTATAATCACCTTTTCCTGCAATATTTTCTGCTAACACCTGAAATATTTCAAATAAATAGGGTTCAGGTTGTATACCTGCTTTGTTATCGAGATAAATTTTTGCAGCAGCATCATTAAACATTGCTATTGCCTTAAAATCATTTCCCTCATTTAGCCACATTTGTCCGACCAAAAAATAATAAGCAGGTTTTGGTTGGATGGCAATTAAATCGTTTATAATTTTTTCCGCCTTATCCAATTTATTATTATCAATACTGGCCTCAGCAATTTTGTAATTGGCATAAATAATACTATCCACCTCCGGCTGATGCATTTTTATAAATTCACCGGTTTTATCTTTTTTAATGATCAACTTGAGACTTGAAAATGCCGATTCCACACCAAAACTATGCTCCGATTTTGTGAGTGAATCAGTGCCAAGATGTAAATTACACATTGCCTTGGTTAGATAGGCTTCCAAATCTTTACTATTGGCATCAATTGCTTTTTCAGCATATTTTATTGCCTTTTCGTAATTACCTGCCTGGTAAGCCTGTTTGTATTTTTGGCTGAAAACAGGGGTACAGCAAATACTAAGAAATAATATCAGGAGTGTGGTTTTCAAATCAGCAAATGAACGTAAATGTAAATTTATTTAGTATATAATTCATTTTAAAGGGTAACTTTGTACATGGCTTTTTCAGATTCTGCATTTGGGGCCGCTGTTGCCTGTAAATGTCCGCGTTGCCGCAAAGGCAATTTATTCGTTAATAAAAATCCTTATGTGTTTAGTGAGATGGCAAAAATGCCTAAATATTGCCCAAGCTGCGGCTTACGTTTAGAGCCGGAAACGGGTTTTTATTACGGAGCCATGTATTTGAGTTATGCAATGGGCGTATTTTCCAGTTTGATATTTTTTTCCCTGCTGAATTTCGGATTCGGTATTCCTACTACGTACGCATTTTTAATTGTAGCCGGATTGTGGTTATTTGGTTCACCTTACCTGTTCCGCTTTTCCCGCTCGTTATGGCTGAGTTTATACGTAACCCGACACCGCGATATTTAATTTAATCAAATTGAATGGTAGCCAACGATTGTTGTATAATAACACGTTGTTTTTTATCCATCCAACTTCCCACTAAAGCCAATCCGAAGCCATTAATTACTGTAGCATAAAAATCCTGATGTATCGGTACACCCTGCACTAAATTTATTACCTCCATTGTGTAAAATTCTTTTCCGTCAATATTAAACTGATGGATATCACCAACAAATTCAAAATTCACACCGCTGCCCTGCATAAATTTTTTGGCTTCTTCCAAATAATCTTTACCATTTTTTATTTGAATATTTAGTGCTAGATTTTCAGCAATCATGGAAATATTCGGACTATACATTTGCACCTCAACGGTGTCGACATGTATGATAGATAATAAATTTGCAGTTTTAATATCAGCAGCAGTTATGGTTTTTTCCAGTTGTTCATTATCACCAACCATATCTTTTAAGCCTTCTGCGCGCAGACTGTCCACATAGCCTCTGTCAAGCGATTCCCAGCCGTCATTAATTGGCCAGTGCATCCCGAAAAATTCATTTTGGTAAACGTTTTTTTCTATTTTTCCGTAATCGAAATTATCAGGAATTCCAATTATTTTTTTGCAGGAAACAAATATGCATAAGAAAGACAAACACGTAATAAATAACTTCATTTTTTTTGGTGGTTAGATGATAAATATACAAAAAATCACAAACCAGCCATTAAAATCATCATTTTTTCCAATTTTGCTTTTATCTCCGCAGTGCCACAAGTGTAATTATTTACTACAATACAAAAGCTGAGTAATTCACCACTTTTTGTCTGCACATAACCTGAATAAGAGCGCACTTTATACATAGAACCACTTTTCGCAAACACCTTACCTGCAGCCGCTGTGCCGTCGCCAATTGTTTTTAAAGTGCCTGTTTTTCCTGCAATGGGTAACGATGTTTTAAAATCTGTAAATGTTGGTTGTTTCATTTCCATCATCAGAATACTACACATCTGATTGGTTGTAAAAACGTTCATTCTCGACAAACCACTGCCATCTTCAACATTCATTCCATCCAGATTAATTCCTTTATTGGCATAAAATGTATTTACCGCTTTTGTTCCGGATTCGCGGCTGCCATCATTAAGTTGTGTTCTTCCAATCGTTTTTAATATCGCTTCAGCATATAAATTGATACTTTTTTGGTTGGTGTGATATATAATATCACTTAATGCCGGCGAATAATGTGTATATAAAATTTTTCTTTCTTTATTAACTGCAATATTTTCTCTTCCCATTGCATAAACCGTGGTTACCGGTTGCTCCACTTTTATATTATTTTTTAGCAATGCCTTTTTTAAATTCAAGGGCAAGAAATAATGGTGGATCAGGCATGGAACCATCAACAGTAAATGCTTTTCTGTTTGCCGGAATCGTGCCGGTTACGTAACGATAATAATTATCAGGTGCTCCATAAATATAGGCTTCATCTCCCCCACCGCCAACAGTAACATCATTCCAAACCGTCATGCCATCAATAACAGGATAAATACTATCTATTCGACATTTTGAAGCTGTTGAAGAAAAATAAACGGTATATGTATTTTCGAAAACATTTAACCCATAAGGACCTGCACCATAATATTGACCAATATCATCCCAATTCCAGCTACCCGGAGTGGCATAATCTTCAAAATAAGATGCATCGCTGATTATTTTCCCTGTTATTTTATTGATGCCTTTCGATTTAATTATTCCCGCCCAAATCGTCATTAAAGAATCAAATCGTAAAGCACTGTCTAACCGCTCACTGCCAAGTGTTGGATCACCGGTTCCGCGAATATATAAATTGCCTGTTAACACAGAATCTTTACCAATAACCCCATCGTATTCCAAATACGTTTTATAACGATAATCAGCACCTAATAAATTAATACCTGCAATAGTTGTAATCACCTTCTGACTGGAAGCCGGCATTAAACTTTTTTCAGGTTCATGTGAGGCAAGAATTTTACCTGTTTTGGGATCCATAATACAAAAACCCCAGTTAGCATGAATTAAATCGGCATCCGCTTCAAGTGCTTTAATGCCACCATTTAATTTATTAATACCGATACTATCAATTTTTGTTTGGGCAACAACCGACAAACTTATAACAACCAATAATATCGCAAGTGTATTTTTCATGTATCGTAAAACGAAATAATTAAAATAAAATTATAATCCCAGCACATCCTGCATAGTAAAAAATCCCTTTTTACCGATTATCCATTTTGCAGCAGTAACTGCACCTTCGGCAAATCCATCGCGTGAGTGTGCAGTATGTATTAATTGTAATCCATCAACAGCACTTTCATAATTTACCACATGTGTTCCGGGAACATGTTCAATGCGATGTGCAATAATGGGAATAGCGTTGGAATCCTGCGTAGGCGCCAGCTTCCAGCCTGTTTTGTGTGACCAGTTCTGTAAAATTAATTGAGCCGTTTTTATCGCAGTTCCACTCGGTGCATCCAATTTTTGTGTGTGATGTGTTTCTTCAATACTTAAAGTATATTGCGGCTGATTTTGCATAATCTGCGCCAGCAACGTATTTATTTTGAAAAATATATTTACACCAATACTGAAATTCGCCGCATACAAAACACTGCCACTTTTTTCTTTGCAATATTGTTCAACTTCCTCCAATTGCTCATACCATCCTGTAGAACCAACAATTACGGGTACACCTGCGTCTAAACACAATTTAATATTATCAACTGCCGATAAAGGTGTTGTAAATTCAATAGCAACATCTACATCTTTTAATTGCTCAACTGTTAATCGAGTTCCGGAATTTGAAAATTTATGTACAACATGAATATGATTACTATGCGCCGCATTATGATTGCGAATTATGCCCTCAATGGCCTTACCCATTTTTCCGTATCCGATAAGTGCTACATTCATTTTAAATATAATTTTAATGTTACACCATAAGCAGGTTGCATCGAATTTAATCTCAAACTGCTAACAGGAAAATAAGGTTGCAGATTTAAACTGAGGTCATCACTCACATTAAAATCGTATAAATGTGCATCTACCACAGCATCAACAATATTTAATAAATATGCTGCAGCAGTTAATACCACCATTAAATCGGTATATTGTTTGGCCTGACTTACTTTTTGTAAAAGGTATTCGTCGGTTGCAATATAATCGTATAAATAATCAATGGTAAGCGGGTCTTCATCTGTACGATATATATACGCTGTTTTTAATTCATCGTAGAAATCGTACCAGTAATAAATAAAATAACCTGCCGTTCCGATTGCGCCGTATACAATAGGAATTTTCCAGTATTTGCCGTTATAGGCCTGACCTAAGCCGGGAATAATTGCACTATATAAAGCTGCGCGACCAACACTATGCGGGTCGTGACTCCATAAATTTTTGTAAAAAGGTGTTTTAAGTGAATCGGCAGTTAATGCTGTATCAATTACTGCGGTGGAAATGGTATCGGTTTCAAATGTAGTAATGGTATCGGTTTGCGCGAATAGTGCTGAAGCAAAAAACAAGCCGGTTACAACAAATAAAACCTTCATGACATTAATCTTCAATGATATCTTTTATACGGAATAAATCATCATCAGAAAAAAACGAAATTACAATTTCACCCTTGCCCTGTTTATCTTTTTTAATCTGAACCCTGGTTGCGAGATGCGATGCCATTTCATCCTGAATTTTTTTCAATTCAAATGATAATCCCGTGCCTTTTTTTGTTGTAGCAGAAGTTGATGATTGTTTTTTTCCGCGATAATCACGAGCAAGTAATTCCACATCACGAACAGATAAATTTCTGGTGATGGTTTCTTTATAAATATCAATTTGTGCAATTGGATCTTCCAAAGCTAAAATTGCGCGAGCATGACCCATCGATATTTTTTTCTCCTTTAATCCGCGTTGCACTTCAGGAGGTAATTTCAATAAACGTAAAAAATTGGTAACTGTTGAACGGTCTTTACCAACGCGCTCAGCAAGTGACTCGTGTGTTAAATTACATTCGTCAAGTAATCGTCTGAAATGAATAGCAACTTCTATCGCATTTAAATCTTCACGCTGAATATTTTCAATTAACGCAATTTCGAGCATTTCCTGATCATTCGCTGCACGCAGGTAAGCAGGAATTTCTTTTAAACCGGCCAATTTCGCAGCTCTCGTGCGACGTTCACCGGAAATCAACTGATATTTATTCGTGCCAACCTTACGAACCGTAATGGGTTGAACAACACCATGCATTTTAATTGAATCAGAAAGTTCTTTCAGTGCAGTTTCATCAAAATCTGCCCTTGGCTGAAACGGATTTACCTCAATAGAGTCAAGCGAAATATGACTAACCGCAGCATTATTAGAATCCTGCTGCGCCGTTTTTTTATCATTTATTTCAACCGAGGTTTCAGATTCCATGCTTTGCAGCAATGCTCTGATGCCTTTACCGAGGTCTGGTTTCTTCTGACTCATGTTTATAACGATTTATCACCTGTATTCAAAAAGTATACCCTTAGCATGTTAATGCCAGGGTAAATATGTTTTATTGATATAAATTTAATCAATTCTGATTAACCTTCAGCAATTCGCCGGTATGTTGCGGATTGATGCCACCGTTTTTCTGAAGAATTTCTCTTGCAAGGTTAAGGTAATTTACTGCGCCTGTGCTGTCTGCATCATACATAATTACCGGTTTTCCGAAACTTGGCGCTTCACCCAGTTTAGTATTGCGGTGTACAATTACATCAAATACCATTTCCGAAAAATGGCGTTTCACTTCCGTAACAATCTGATTGCTCAAACGCAAACGTGCATCATACATGGTGAGTAAAATTCCTTCAATTTGCAATGGATTATTTAAACGATTTTGTACAATTTTTATTGTATTTAATAATTTACCTAAACCTTCCAAAGCAAAATATTCGCATTGCACAGGAACCAATACTGAATCGGCTGCAGTTAATGCATTAACGGTAATTAAACCGAGCGATGGTGAACAGTCGATAAAAATGTAATCGTAATTATTTTTTACCTCTTCCAAAATCGTTTTCATAATGCGTTCACGATTCGGATGATTAATTAATTCTATTTCAGCACCAACTAAATCGAGGTGCGATGGTAATAAGTGTAAATTAGGTGTTTCTGTTTCAACAATAGCGTCTTTTGCCAGTTTGTCGTTCATTAAACAATCATAAATATTTACCCTGTTTTCTTTTGGGTCGAAACCAACACCACTGGTTGAATTAGCCTGCGGGTCTGCATCTACCAGCAACGTTTTAAATTCGAGCACAGCCAAAGAAGCTGCAAGGTTAATCGCCGTTGTTGTTTTTCCTACTCCACCTTTCTGGTTTGCAATCGCAATAATTTTTCCCATCGTTTTGGTTGTTATTAATTGTTGTTAAGCTGAATATTGTTTCTTAAAATGTAAATTCTTTGGTTGTTCCAATTTCCATCAGAATAAGTTCTTTATCCTGGTCGGTAAATTTCTTTTTGGCAAGCGCATGATCAATTTTAATATATCCAAACGTATCATAATGCATACCTATTATTTTATCGCACTTAATATATTTTGATGCTATCATCGCATCATCAATCCCCATCGTAAAATTGCTGCCAATAGGTAAAAAAGCGATATCAATATCAAAATGTTTGCCCAGCAATTTCATATCATAATGTAATGCCGTATCTCCTGCGTAATAAAAATTGCCCTCTTCCGACTCAATATAAAACCCTGCTGCCTGTCCACCATAACTGCCATCATCAAACGAACTCGAATGAACGGCATTCACCATTTTTACCATCCCGAATTCAAAATCGAATGTGCCACCTATATTCATAGGATGCGTTTTTTTGATACCGTTGCGTTGCGCCCAGGCATGTATTTCCCAAACACCAACTATTGCTGCATCGGTTTGTTTGGCCAGCATCAGGGCATCGGCTGTATGGTCGTTATGTGCATGCGATAAAAAGATGTAATCGGCTGAAATCTGCTCCGGCTTTACATTTGCTGCCAGGGGATTTGGCGTAATGAACGGATCGAAGAGGATTTTTTTCCCCTTCAACTCCACCAAAAAACACGAATGTCCGTAATATGTTACACGCATTGCTCCCCTTATTTTAACGAGCGTAAAATTATAACCTTAAAAACGGGCATCACTACAAATGGCAACAAACTTTTAAACAGCAAAAAAAGTCGATGTGGATAAGTTTGACCCCATTTTGAATAGTGGTTTTTATTGTTAAACAAACTCAAAAAACAGCTTGAGTCACTTGATTCAACATCCATCAAAACAGCCGTAACCACAGTGCAAATACAAAAGAAACCCACGCAGAGCGCACAGAGAATTTATACTAACTTGATAATTACAAGTCAACAACAAATAAAACCAAACAATCACATTCACCAAAAACAGCCGTAACCACAGAGAAAATACAAAAGAAACCCACACAGAGTGCACTGAGGATTTATACTAATCTAACAAATATCGGTAATCAAAAAATTATTCAAACCACACCACAAAAAACAAAAAAACCTTCGCGCCCTTTGCCCTTCGCGTTCTTAGCGAGAAACCACACAAACCCAAAACAATCCCCTTTGCGCAAAAAAAACAAACCATCCAAAAACACATCATACAAAAAAACATCCCCCTTCGCGTTCTTTGCGAGAAACACACACATCAAACGTCCCCTTTGCGAAAAAAACACACCATCCAAAAAACACACATCCTTTGCGCAAAAAAAAACAAACCATCCAAAAACACATCCTACAAAAAAACATCCCCCTTCGCGCCCTTTGCCCTTCGCGTTCTTAGCGAGAAACCACACAAACCCAAAACAATAGCGCAAAAAAAACACACCATCCAAAAACACATCATACAAAAAACATCCCCCTTCGCGCCCTTTGCCCTTCGCGTTCTTTGCGAGAAACACACACATCCAAAACAATCCCCTTTGCGCAAAAAAAACACACCATCCAAAAACACATCATACAAAAAACATCCCCCTTCGCGCCCTTTGCCCTTCGCGTTCTTTGCGAGAAACCACACAAACCCAAAACAATCCCCCTTTGCGCAAAAAAAACAAACCATCCAAAAACACATCCTACAAAAAAACATCCCCCTTCGCGCCCTTTGCCCTTCGCGTTCTTTGCGAGAAACACACACATCCAAAACAATCCCCTTTGCGCAAAAAAAACACACCATCCAAAAACACATCAAACAAAAAACATCCCCCCTTCGCGCCCTTTGCCCTTCGCGTTCTTAGCGAGAAACCACACAAACCCAAAACAATCCCCCGCGAGAAACCACACACAATTTCCCGGAATAATCCCCTTGCAAATATCCCCCCGCAAGGCAACAAATATCATTTTTCCTTGCAGAGAAATTTTTTTATATTGCACTTCTAAAACAAAGGAGGACATGATGAAAACTTTTAGTAGCGAAAACATTAAAAATGTTGTTCTGGTGGGCCATTCCGGCTCCGGCAAAACAACGCTTGCTGAATGCATGTTGTTTGAAGCCGGAGCTTTAAACCGCCGTGGTACCATTGCCGACAATAATACCACTTCCGATTACAATGAATTAGAACACGAACGAGGGAACAGCGTATTCAGCACACTCATGCACGCTGAATGGAAAGACACCAAAATAAATATCATCGACACACCCGGTATGGACGATTTTGTTGGTGAAGTAATAGCAGCTTTTAAAGTTGCCGACACCGGTTTATTAGTGCTTAATGCAGCACATGGCGTTGAAGTAGGCACCGAATTAATATGGGAATACGCCGATCATCTCAAAAAACCCATGATCCTGATTTGCAACCACGTTGATGAAGAAAAATCCGATTTCGATAGTACGATAGAACAAGCCAAAGAACGTTTTGGCCGCAAAGTAACCGTTGTGCAATATCCTTACAATCAGGGTGTTGATTTTAATGCCATTATCGATGTCCACGCAATGGTCATGTATCAATTTAAACCCGATGGCGGAAAACCCGAAAAAATGCCTATTCCCGAATCGGAAATGCCAAAGGCGCAACAATTACACAATGAATTAATCGAAGCCATTGCCGAAAACGACGAAGGATTAATGGAAAAATTCTTCGAAAAAGGAACACTCGAGGAAGAAGAAATGGTGAAAGGTATGATGCTGTCAATCCGCAACCACGAGCTATTTCCGGTGTTTGTAGTTTCTGCCAAACACAATATGGGCAGCGGTCGCATCATGGGTTTCATCGATAAATGTTGCCCTTCCGCAGCACATATGCATCCTGAAAAACTCACCAATGGTCAGGATTTGCCTTGTAATACTTCGAACCCAACAATCGCTTTCGTATTTAAAACTGTAAGCGAACCACATTTGGGCGACATGAGTTTTTTTAAAGTTTGTAGCGGAAAAGTAAGCGCGGGTATGGATTTAAATAATACCAACACCAACAGCGGTGAACGTATCACCCAACTTTTTGTATTGCAAGGCAAAAAACGCGAAAATGTAAATGAATTAAATGCCGGCGATATTGGTGCAACCGTAAAACTGAAAAAAACGCATACCAACGACACACTTGCTGCAAAAGGTCAGGATGTTGCCGTTGAGCCTATCCATTTTCCTGAGCCTAAAGTGCAGGCAGCAATTGAAGTGCATAATAAAGGTGATGAAGAAAAAATGGGTATCGCGCTCAATCATATTCATGAGGAAGACCCAACAGTGAGTATCGACCATAATATGGAGTTGAAACAAACACTGGTAAATGCCCAGGGTGAGCTGCATCTGCAGGTTTTGAAATGGAAAATTGAACATTTATACGGTATTAAATTCGACTTTATTAAACCGCGCATTCCGTATCGCGAAACCATTCAAAAATCAGTGCGCACCGACTACCGTCATAAAAAACAAAGTGGTGGTGCCGGACAATTTGCCGAAGTGCACATGATTGTTGAACCATGGTACGATGGCATGCCCGACCCTAAAGACGTTACCATTCGCGGTCGCGAGGAACATGATTTAAAATGGGGTGGCAAACTCGTATTTTATAATTGTATTGTTGGTGGCGCCATCGATGCACGTTTTTTACCTTCCATTTTAAAAGGTGTGATGGAAAAAATGCACAACGGCCCTTTAACCGGCAGCTACGTGCGCGATGTGCGCGTAAGCGTTTACGATGGCAAAATGCATGCAGTTGACAGCAATGATATGGCATTCAAATTGGCTGGTATGATGGCCTTTAGAAATGCCTTCCGCGAAGCCGACCCACGCATTCTTGAACCGATTTACGACTTGGAAGTGCTGGTTCCCGACGATTATATGGGCGATGTGATCGGCGATTTGCAAACCCGTCGCGGCATTGTAATGGGCATGGATTCCGAAGGTCACTATCAAAAAGTAATGGCCAGAGTGCCTTTAAGCGAATTATATGATTATTCCTCCGCCCTCCGCTCGCTAACTCAGGGCCGTGGCAAGTTTACCCGCTCGTTTGCCGAGTACGCCCCGGTTCCGTTTGAATTGCAGAATGAGTTGATGCATGCGCATAAGGACGAACATGCAGAGGCATAGTTTTTTTTGGGGAGAAAGGTACATGAAGGGCAACGGAGCACATTCGTTGCCTTTTTTTGTACAACCCGCTGTGTAGTTACCTTATCCCGCAAGCCTACCCATTGTATCGGCCTTAGAACTTAAGAGCTTAGTGCAACTGCATCTACCTATGCTGATGGTGGTGCGGCAGGCATACAACTGCTTAAATTTCAACCTTTTAACAATAAATTGAACTATCTTGGCTCACAGTTTGTTAAAGTTTTCGTATCTTACCAAAAATTGATTAAATGAATACCAAAGGAAAAGGGCGACCATCCACAAGAAGTGCAAAGCTGATAGACGGATTTTATATTGAAGTATTGAACAAGGGACAAAAGGACAAAGGCATCAAAATCAGAAGTAAAACAAAGGCTGAAATGGAAGATGCTGCAAGGCGTTACGCTGGAAGTAAAGATGTTGTAATTCTCGGCGAATACCGCAACGAAGAATGGGTAAAATAATGTAATTGTAATCCCTTAATTACCGGCATAGTTTCTGACTTTGCCCTACACTTGCCAAAAGATGATCTGAGGTCAGATTTACCGAATTTGACTTCTTCACGGACAATTTATGCACAGCAAATTTCTTATTCTTGAGTTCTGCTCTATATATTAGTGGAAATTTTCTTCCATGGATGCATATGAACAGGCCTATCTTGAAAATAAGGCCAACGAAGACCCCAGAGAAAAACTCCTCAAAAAGGCCGAAAAAAAAATCAGAGATGCCCGCATCATTCTCATAATCATTGGCGCCTTGATGATAATTACAAGTTTGGCTTTATACTTTCTCAATAAATTTCCCGTCGGTGATACCTTATTTAATGCAATTTATGGCAGCTTGTTTTTTGTGCTTGCACTACTCGTAAAAAAATATCCAAAACCCATCACCGCAATCGGCATTGCCATGTATGCCATTAAAATAGGTATGGCAATTTTAATGGACCCCGCTACTGCTTTTCAAGGCATATTTATTCGCATTATATTTTTTGCAGCATTAATCGCAGCCTATAAAGCAGCAGATGAAGTTGCCCGTTTGCGCAATGAATTAGGTTTATTAAATGAAAAAGAATTAATTGACCAACCAATTGACAGAATTTAAAAATTAAATTACTATGAAAAATATTTTTCCAATTTTTGTTATCTTAATTATTACACTAACCGGATGTGTAACTGCAAAAGAGCCACAAGAAAGTCCGATGTGGGAAGTAAATCCCCTCAATTACTTAAATGATAAACAAACTATAAATGGATCTAGAACTATAGCTGAAGCCGACCAACCAAAAACACGACTAATTACCTATGATGCCAATATAGATTTAACCATCAAAGAATCAACTGATTCAATTAAAACCGTATTAAATGAAATTGCAAAAAAATACGATGGTTATATGTCTAAAAGTAATAATTATTCAACTACAATAGAAGTAAAATCAACCATGTTAGATACAGCGATTGCAGAAATTTCTGCATTAGGTGAAATTACATCTAAAAATATTATCGGCAACGATGTTACAGACCAGTATACAGACCTAGAAATACGCTTAGAAAATGCACAATCTGCCCGTAAACGTTATCTCGAATTATTAGCACAGGCAGAAAATGTTTCTGCAGCGCTGATGGTAGAAAAAGAACTGGAACGTTTGAATACACAAATTGATTTGCTAGAAGGTCAAATGCGTTCAATTACACAAAATGTGCAATACAGTTCCATCACAGTTTATCTGAACGAAAAAGTAAAACCCGGAATATTGGGTTATATCGGCATAGGTATTTATGAAGGTGTTAAATGGTTATTTGTACGCGGTTAAAACTTTACAAAACAGCCAAAGCAATAGTATACTCCGTAGCTGGCGCTGACTTTTTTCTGTTCTTTCAAATATTAACTAGCCTGTTGCTGGAAATACGCTTTTAAATCCATTACCTGTTTATCGCTCATACGTTCAGCGGTGTAATGCGGCATATATGGTTCGTGACCGGGATAGCCATAAAACCCGTGACGCACAGCTTTAAATAACCACCAATAATCTTTATCGAAATCGCGATTAAATTTTTTGAAAGTAAATGATGAATTATCAAAAACATTATCGCTGCAACCGTATGCTTTATGACAGTTTTGACAACTTAATTCATAAATAGCTTTTCCGCGTGCTGGATCACCCACAGGTAAATTATTTCCCTGATCATAAGGTGGTTCAACAAAAGCTGCTGGTGATTTTAATGCATATTTACTTTTTATCCAGGTTACTAATGCAGGATGTTGAGCAGCATTTGATTTTTTACTGTTGAGTTCTTCAATTTCACTTGTAGAAAAAATATCACTTAAACGATAGCTGTTGGCCAGATAATAAGATAAAATCGCACTTTCTTCCCATTTTTCGAGGTAACGTCCTTTAGAACATTCTTTAGCACACAATTGAATTGATTCACGTAAATCTACTTTAGCAGCTTTTACCAAATCGCCATATTTTTTATAGTAATCATCATTATACCATGACTCACGATTGCTGATACCATAAAAAGTGGTGCCTTGTAAAAAAGGTAGTTTATGTTCAATCGCATAATCCAATCTTGCCTCCGGATCAGAGTTCACAGATAAAACAGATTCTTCAATTACGGTATTGTGGCAATTGGTGCACACGTAGTATAAACTGATATATTGCGATTTTCCGCCTTTAGGATCGGTTGTTCTACCCTGAAACACCAACTCTCTTCCCTTTTCAACCTCTTCCGGTGAAATCGTTTCCGGGTAATAAGAAGGTAAAACAGCACCAAGATCACGCAAAACATCGTGCACATATGCGTCAGGTTTGTAGTCGTTTTCGGGAGCAGCGTTTTTAAAATTAAGCAGGGTCAAACTAAGCAGAGATACCAGCAAAGCCGATACAATGGCTGATTTACGATTTAGGATATTCATTACACCCCAAAGTTACACAATCCGTACCAAGGATACTAAAGACAAATTTTTCATTTTTTCGAAAAAAATTTGGAAAATTTGTACGGGCTTTTATACATTTGTAACGCATTTACAGCAGTTCTTTTTTAGTATTGAAAATTTGGTATCGGCTTAGCCGTTCTCATATAAATTTTTGTGTTTTCATGGGGATAGCAGAGGAATCGGAGTCCTTCCGTGCACTCTGCTTTTTTTATTTATACACGCCTCAAATCCATTCCAAAATCCGCAAATCAATGTATAGACAGGCATCTACAATTGTTGCGAATTCTTTTTGTGCTAAAATGCATTCAATTTCATTTTAAGGGCTGCTTTTTTAACCTCAAAATTCCTCAAACCCTTTATCAGCAACACTTTTTGCACATTTTACATTAAGTACACATTGCCAAATTGCAATAATTTCAACCGTATTTGCAGTTTTAAAGCAAGAATACCTGAGTAATCTGCAAACTTTTCATTCTTCACCATGTATTTCTACATAATTTTGAATTGGCACACCATTTGCATATATCTCTATCGTGTGTGTTTTCATGGGGATAGCAGAGGTAACCTGAATGGTTGTCTCTGCTTTTTTTTTGTAATTAAATTAATAAAATCCACAAATCCCTTACATTCAGGCATTTCCAGCCAAAACTCCGAATAACATCCCAACCATAAAACCCCAAATCCCCAAATCTTCAATCTTCAATTAAAAAATCCTTTGTACGCAAAGCTTCCAGCCAAAACTCAAATTAACATCACCATCACAAAATCCAAATCCCCTAATCTTCAATCCAAAAATTTGCCCTAACACCTCGAAACTCCCATCAATCAACCCCTCACACCGATTGGCACGCCATTTGCATATACTCCCACGTGTGTGTTTTCATGGGGATAGCAGAGTTAACCTAATTGGTTGTCTCTGCTTTTTTTTTACATTTAAATTCTACAATCCCCCAAACCCCTTAAATTCAGTGCTTTCCAGCTTAATGTGAACGTAACTACTTTAACTCAAATCCCAAATTTCCATATTTCTCAATCTTCAATTTAAAAATTTGCGCTTACACCTCGAATCTCGCGTCTACCAAAGGTTCCGATAACCTGCACTTTATCTGCTTTTACTCCCTTCCGTCTCTGCTTTTTTTTGTACTTATTTTCTTCAATTCCCCAAATCCCTTGAATTCAGTGCTTTCTAGCATAATATGAGCGTAACTACTCACAACAAATCTCAATTTCCTCAATTTCCAAATCTTCAATCCAAAAATTTGCCCTTACCCCTCGAAACTCCCGTCAATCAACCCCTCCCACCGGTTGGCACGCCATTTGCATATACTCCAACGTGTGTGTTTTCATGGGGATAGCAGAGTTAACCTAATCGGTTGTCTCTGCTTTTTTTTTGCATTTAAATTCTACAATCCCCCAAACCCCTTAAATTCAGTGCTTTCCAGCTTAATGTGAGCGTAACTACTTTAACTCAAATCCCAAATTTCCAAATTTCTCAATCTTCAATTTAAAAATTTGCGCTTACACCTCGAAACTCGCGTCTACCAAAGGTTCCGATAACCTGCACTTTATCTGCTTTTACTCCCTTCCGTCTCTGCTTTTTTTTTGTACTTATTTTTTTAATTCCCCAAATCCCTTGAATTCATTGCTTTCCAGCCACAACTCCGAATAACATCCCAACCATAAAACCCAAATCCCCAAATCTTCAATCTTCAATTAAAAAATCCCACCACCACTAACTTTCCAGCCAAAACTCCAAATACCATCCCCACCCCAAAACCCAAATTCCTCAATCTTCAATCTACAATTATAAAATCCTCTCAACTCCCCGCTATCCAACCATTCCATCGACTGGCACACCATTTGCACCTACTCCTACGTGTGTGTTTTCATGGGGATAGCAGAGGGAACCTTAACGGTGATCTCTGCTTTTTTTATGTAATAAAGTTGCTGCTTGTTCCCTTTTCCCTTTTTTCTTCCCTAATTTCCTTAAAATCAATTAGTTATATTTTAGTTTGCATGCTGCCATTTACCTGGAATAGGCTAATAATCAGGCATTGTATTAAGCTCCTCCAATACAGAATTCAATTCAACCAATAACCCAACAGGTATTTTGTGATATCTAATATTTGGGGAATTTCCACAACTGGGGAATATGGTGGGGAAAGTTTGCTCAGCATGTGGGGAAAAATTCCACACTTTGTTGATTGACATTCCACAACCCAATAATTATTGATAATTGTCGCGGATATAATTTCAAAAAATGATTGCCGTTTCTTTTTCTTGCGACAAGATTTCCCACACAATCAACATAATAAGATTATCATGCTAACACCAAATTCGTAACTTTGCGCATGACTGAAAAAATTCTGATTCTTGACTTTGGATCGCAGTATACTCAATTAATTGCCCGCAGAATCAGGGAATTGAACGTTTACAGTGAAATCGTTCCCTGCACTAAAATTCCCGAAATAACCGACGATATAAAAGGTATTATTTTATCCGGAAGTCCGTTTTCCGTTTCTCAAGCCGATAAACCTGCTTTTGAAATTGAGAAAGTATTAAACAGACGTCCGCTTTTAGGGGTTTGTTACGGCGCTCAGTTCATAGCACAACATTTTGGAGGTAATGTGCAGCCATCTTCAAAAAGAGAATACGGCCGCGCATTTTTGCACCTGTTGGA
The DNA here is from genome assembly GCA_016706255.1 of Bacteroidota bacterium. Classification (NCBI taxonomy): domain Bacteria; kingdom Pseudomonadati; phylum Bacteroidota; species Bacteroidota bacterium. Next base: position 642,802 of record JADJJZ010000029.1, read on the forward strand.
CCGTCAGAACGATTTATTTTATGGTGTAGATGATGAAAGTCAGGTGTGGATGAGCCATAGCGATACAGTTACCAGATTACCTGAAGGTTTTCATATCACAGCAAAAACAGCGAGCATCGACGTAGCTGCCTACGCTTCAGACAATGGAACATTTGAATACCCCGTTTATTGCATTCAGTTTCATCCTGAAGTAACCCACTCTGATCAAGGTAAAAAAATATTAGAAAATTTTGTGGTGAAAATTTGTGGTTGCAAACAATCATGGACACCGGAATCATTTGTTGAAGAAACAATCGCATCAATAAAAAATACCGTTCAGCAAGATAAAGTTGTTTTAGGTTTATCAGGCGGTGTTGATTCCAGCGTTGCCGCAATCTTATTAAATAAAGCAATTGGCAGCAACCTCATCAGCATATTTGTAAATAATGGTTTACTGCGTAAAGGTGAATTTGATTCCGTATTGCACAGCTATAAGGATATGGGGTTAAATGTTGTGGGTGTAGATGCTGCTGAAGAGTTTATCACAGCACTTGCAAATGTTAGCGACCCTGAAAAAAAGCGAAAAATTATCGGCAAGGTATTTATCGATGTATTTGAACGCGAATCAAAAAAACTGGAAGGTGTAAAATGGCTTGCTCAAGGCACAATTTATCCCGATGTAATTGAATCAGTTTCTGTTCACGGTCCGTCAGCAACCATTAAATCGCATCATAACGTGGGTGGCCTACCCGAAAAATTACATTTGAAAGTAATTGAACCATTGCGTTATTTATTTAAAGATGAAGTGCGCAGAGTTGGTGATACCTTACAGTTAAAACATGAAATTTTACACCGTCATCCATTTCCGGGTCCCGGTTTGGCTATTCGGATTATCAGTGATATTACTGCTGAAAAGGTGCGCATTACCCAGGAAGCAGATGCCATTTTTATCAACCACCTCAAAAATTCCGGTTGGTATGATAAGGTTTGGCAGGCAGGTGCAATTTTATTACCGGTGCAAACAGTTGGTGTAATGGGTGATGAAAGAACATATGAAAATGTTGTTGCTTTACGTTGTGTTAATTCATCAGACGGTATGACGGCCGATTGGAGTCATTTGCCACATACATTATTGGCACAAATTTCGTCAGATATCATCAATCATGTTAAAGGCATTAACCGCGTTGTTTACGACATCAGTTCAAAACCCCCTGCAACAATTGAGTGGGAATAAAATAAATATGACAATTTTTATTGCGCTGATTTTGTTTTCAGCATGTACGGTAATTAATCCACCGCACAAAACACCTATTCCTCCAACTGAAGTAAAAACAGAAACAACAACAACAACAGAAACAAAAACACCTGCAGAAAAAGAAAAAGCAAAAGACAGCATCGCAACTGCAGCCACAGGAAAATCATGGTCAAAAAAAGAACGTTATACTATTTCTTTTGTATTACCATTTTCCACCGACGAAGTGGAATTATTAAAATTAATGGGTGAAGATAAAATAACAGGCTATCAACCACTCGCTTCACTTGAATTTTACGAAGGTGCACTATTAGCATTAGATACTTTAGATCGATTAGGATATAAATTAAACATCAACGTTTATAACAGTTTAAAAGACAGCTTAAGTTCTGCTCTATTATTACAAAAAGAAGAATTTAAAAAAACAGATTTAATAATAGGTCCAATATTTAATGACGGATTAAAAGCCGCAGCACCCATAATTAAAAAAAATGAGGTGTATTTAGTTTCACCACTCTCTCCTACTAATACATTTGCCGACAGCAATAAATTTTTTATTATGGCAAATCCCCCAATTGATGCACAACTTGCTGCAACAATTAATTTCGCGTTAAAACAAAGTCCGACAGCAAATTTTATTGTAGTATATCGCAACGACAAACCCAATGAAGCAAAAATTGCCGCAGAATTTAAAGCAGCATTCGATGCACAAAAAGGAAAAAACATTGCCACATTAAAAGAAGTATCCAATTTTTCCGGCATTTCCGATAATATCGGTTATGGAAATAATTATGTGTTTATTGCAGGCAACGATGAATTATATATCAACGGATTAATTCGCGATTTATCAAAAATTTCGCGCAGCAATGATATCACATTAATCGGATTACAAAATATTTTAACCCTCGAATCCGTATCACTTGATTATTATGAAAATTTGCGTTTTCATTATGCAACAGGATATTGGGTAGATCAAAATTTACCACAGGTAAAAGAATTTAACGAAGCCTTTGAAAATCGTTATTCAACACGTCCCTCAGAATTTGCATACCGCGGTTACGACATCATGATGTATTTCGGCACCATGCTCGCCACCTACGGCCCCGACCTTTCCGGCTCATGCGGCAAAGTAAATCCAACCTTGCGCTATTTAATGTATCCAATCGAATTCACGCCAATAAAACAAACCGATGGAACAATTAATTTCATCGAAAACTCCAAAATCACCATTCTCAAATACGAAGGCTTCAAATTCCAAAAGGCGAATTAAAATCCAACAGTAAGTCCCCATTGGGTGGCGCACCCAATGCATCAGGTGCTCGCACCTGCGTGAAAAATGTAATTATTTATTGCATATGAAAAATCAACACTCAAAATTACCTGCCCACCGGTAAGTCCCCATTGGGGTCGCACCCAATGCATCAGGTGCTCGCACCTGCGTGAAAAAATATGCCTCTATATTCCAATTCAAAAAAAATAAAAAAAAATAAAAAAAAATCCAACTTCATTTAATTCCCCACCCCTCTAACCCCTACCCGCTTAACCCCCACCTACAGTTAAAAAAATGATTAACCCAATTCAAATTTTATTTTTCAAAAATAAAATTATTACAATACATTAGCACCAAGTTTAATCCTTAAAACTATCACATGCCCATTCATTATCGCAGGTCCCGGCTGGACTTTAAATGCACGTTTGTAACTACTTCATGTCACAAACACTTGCCACTACTTGCTTATCCAAATTGTTATCAGCACCTGGCTACATCTATAAACAGATATGCCGCAATTTATGACACAGATATTTTATCCTACGTTTTAATGCCAAATCATTTTCACTTTCTCGCTTATTTTAAAAAAGAAAATAAACTCAGCGATTTAATGCGTGATATTAAAAAACAATCATCCATTGTAATTCGAACAGAATTACAAAATTGCGATCATTTCAATGTCCGCAAAATAAAATACCGCAGTCGCGAGCAATTTTTTAAAATTTGGCAAGATGGTTTTTATGATTATCCGATTTACACTTCAGAGATATTATTACAAAAACTAAATTACATTCATAACAATCCCTTACAGGATAAATGGAAATTAGCAAACGATGCCGCGTCGTATAAATATTCAAGCGCAGCATTTTACGAATATCTCGAACCGGGATTAGTAAACACCGAGTTTTTTACAAAGTATTTTAGTGTCCCAATCGCCAAGAAAATTTGAATGAATGCAAGAACCAGTCGAATTATTCAGGTGTTAAACCTGGATGCAATTAATCCTCATCCAGTTTATCATAACCCAAAATAGACATCATACTATCAACCTGTTGTTCTTCAGCAAAAACTTCGTAGGTAAGATTGCCGGCAGCATCTTTCTGGACCAAAATATGTTTTGGAGATGGAATTAAACAGTGTTTAGTTCCGCCATAACCCGAAATACTTTCCTGATATGCTCCCGTGTGAAAGAAACCGATATAAAGCGGTTCACCGCCATTGATTAATGGTAAATATAATTCGTTGGTATGAGATTCGGAATTGTAATAATCCATTTGATCGCAAGTTAAACCGCCGATATTGATACGTTGCACTTCATTGCCCCATTTATTAATCGGCAGCAAAATAAATTTTGAATTTATTCCCCATGAATCAGGCATGGTAGTCATGAGTGAATTATCAATCATATACCAGCGTTCACTATCGTTCTGATGTTTTTCTGCAAGCACCGAAAAAATAAATGCGCCGCTTTCAGCTACGGTAAAGCTGCCGAATTCTGTGAATATATTCGGACAACTTACATTTTCTTCTTCACAGGTTTGTTTTATTTTATTCAGAATTTCTTCTGCCATATATGGATAATCGTATTCAAAACCCAATGAGTTACGGAACGGCCATCCACCACCAATATTCAGCGAATCCAATTCAGGACAAACACGTTTTAATTCAACGTAAACTTTCAATAATTTCGATAATTCATTCCAGTAATAAATATTATCCTTGATGCCGCTGTTGATGAAAAAGTGCAGCATCTTTAATTTAAATTTCGGATTGGGTTTTATTTTCGATAAATAAAAATCTTTTATCTCTTTATATCGAATACCTAATCGAGAAGTATACAACTGAAATTCCGGTTGTTCTTCCGAAGCAATACGAATACCCAAATCACAATCGTAAATGATGGTATTTTCATAAGCATCCAACTCTTCCATATTATCCAAAACCGGCATAATATTGAAATCGAGGTTGGCTAATTTGCTGATACGTTGTGTATAAATTTTCGTTTTAAACCCGTTACATACAATTAATGTGTCCTTATTGAGCATTTTATTGAGGTATAATCGCTCAATAATATCAATATCGAAGGCGGATGAGGTTTCGAGATATATGTCGTTTTTCAGTGCTTCCACCAGCACATGGGCAAAATGTGAGCTCTTAGTGCAGTAACAATAGTTATAAGTTCCGGGATAATTTAACTTGCGAATCGCATCATTAAAGTACTTCTTAGCCCGTTGTATATTTTCCGATATTTTTGGCAAATACGTAATCCGCATAGGGGTTTCGTACTCTTCAATTAATTGTTTTAAAGGGATTCCGTTGAAGTATAAATAGTTATTTTTCACTTCGAAACCATCCTGCGGAAAGTAGAATGTCTGCTGGATGAGGTCAAGGTAGGTATTTTTCAATTTTCAGTAGTTCGTTTATTTGGTACAACCATAAATTTTTCTTGCAGTGCAAAAATAATAACTTTGCATATATGAAACGTGTAAAAGTAATATCAGTTAACAGCGAACTGGGTGCAGGCACCCGCGGAGCAGGTTTGGGCTTTGATGCCATTCGTGTAGCCGCATGGACCAAAGGCAGCAGATACTTTAAAGAACACCCTCCGGTGATTCTGCAAAGTAACAACGACGAGGTGTTAGACGATATAGAAACTGCGTATTCCGTTAAAATTCAGTTCATTGTGGAGATGTACAACAAAATTGCCGAAATGGTAATGGATTGTATGAAAAAGAAAGAGTTCCCGGTTATTATCTCCGGCGACCACAGTAATGCCGGTGGAACCATTGCCGGATTAAAAATGGCTTTCCCTAAAGATACCTTGGGCGTTATCTGGATAGATGCCCATGCCGATCTACACTCTCCCTACACTACCCCATCCGGTAACCTCCACGGTATGCCATTAGCAGCTTCAACAGCTTTGGATAATAAGGTTTGTCAAATCAATCAGCCTGAGAAAAAAACCATTGAAGCTTGGGAGAAATTGAAAAAAATTGGTGGTATATCACCTAAAATCACGTTTAAAGACCTGATTTATATTGCTACACGTGATATGGAAAAACCGGAAAAATTTATTTTGAAGAAAAATAATGTCCGCATTTATTCTGTTCAAAAAATGCGTGAAACCGGAATTCAGTTTGTAATTGAAGACGCAATGAAACGTTTGAGTCACTGCGACCGCATATATGTTTCATTTGATGTGGACAGTATGGATGCCAACGTTTCAAGAGGAACAGGCACACCGGTTAAAAGCGGATTATATGAAAGTGAAGCTTTCCAATTAGTAAGCGGTTTAGCAAAAGAACCAAAGGTTTGCTGTATGGAAATTACAGAAGTAAATCCAACCCTCGATAATAAAAAGAATATGATGGCCGAAATTGCTTTGGAAATTTTAGAGCAATTTACAGGAGAAATAGAAAAAAGACTATGATGGAATTAATTGCGCAACTCAAAAGTGAAGTAGTTGCCGTTGTAAATAATTTATACAATCAACAAGTTGAATCATCAATTGTAAAAATTGATAAAACACCGCAGGAATTTACAGGAGAACTTACTGTTGTAATTTTTCCATTCGTGAAATTAAGCAAAAAAAATCCTGAAATAACCGCACAGGAAATTGGTGCTGCATTAAAAAATGGCAGTAAAAATATCGCCGATTTTAATGTTGTAAAAGGTTTTTTAAATATCAGTTTTACAGATACTTACTGGATTGGTGTATTACAAAATATTCAGCGGTCAGTTAATTATGGTTTACTGCCAAAAACAGGCAAAAAAGTAGCCTTAGAATATTGTGGCCCCAACACAAATAAACCATTACATCTTGGCCATATCAGAAATGTATTACTTGGTTATGCTACTGCCAATATTTTAGCTGCTGCGGGACATACTGTTCATAAGGTAAATATCCTTAACGACAGAGGTATTGCCATTTGTAAAAGTATGGTTGCTTATTTACGCAATGGCAACAATTCGACACCAACCTCCACGGGTATAAAAGGTGATCATTTTGTAGGGAAATATTATATCGAATTTGCAAAAATTCACGCTGCAGAAGTTGCAGATTTGATGTCAGCCGGTATGTCAAAAGACGAAGCTGAAAAACGCACATCCATTTATCTTGAAGCACAGGAAATGCTACGCCAGTGGGAAGCCGGGGATGATACAGTTATTGCATTATGGAATAAAATGAACGATTGGGTGTATGCCGGATTTGCCATTACTTATCAAAAAATAGGCATCGATTTTGAAAAAGAATATAAGGAAAGTGAATTTTATTTAGATGGTAAAAAAATGGTGCAGGAAGGTTTAGCTTCAGGTGCATTTTTTTCTAAAGAAGATGGTAGCATCTGGGTCGATTTAACGGATGATGGTTTAGACCAGAAAGTATTACTTCGTGCAGATGGAACCAGTGTATATATTACACAGGACATGGGTGTAGCAGAAGCACGCTACAACGATTTTAAAATGGATACTTCCGTATATGTTGTTGCTAACGAACAGGATTATCATTTTAAAGTATTAAAACTCGTTTTACAAAAACTGGGCAGACCATATGGTGATGGAATTTATCATTTAAGTTATGGTATGGTGGACTTACCGGAAGGTAAAATGAAAAGTCGCGAAAGGTACTGTTGTAGACGCCGATGATTTAATTACCGAAATGACCGATGAAGCAAAAGCATTTTTAGCTGCTTCCGAAAAATCGGTGACATTTACAGATGAAGAAAAAAATGAGCTCGCCGATCAGATTGGCCTTGCTGCATTAAAATATTTTATATTAAAAGTTGATCCCAAAAAACGTATTTTATTTAATCCGAAAGAATCAATTGATTTACAGGGCAACACCGGACCATTTATTCAGTATAGTTACGCCAGGATTCAATCTATTTTCAGAAAAATGGCTACCTTGGGTATTCCGTTTAATGAAATACAATCCACATCATTATTACCGGATGAAAAATCGCTGATTGTATTAATAAATCAATATCCCGGAGTTGTTCAGACTGCTGCAGATAATTATTCTCCTGCTGAAATTGCAAACTACATTTATAATCTTGCAAAAACATTTAATTCATTTTATGCTGACCACTCCATTCTCAAAGCAGATAATGAGGAGCAGCAGCAATTGAGAGCTGCAATAGCAAAATTAACTGCACATATTTTAAATTCCGGCTTACAATTACTCGGCATTCAAAGCCCGGAAAGAATGTAAATCTTCAAATAATTTCCATAAAAAAAGCCCGGATTTTACAATTCCGGGCTTTTGTTTATTTATCTAAAAAATCAATCAGCACCATCAGCGGAGGCTACTTCAATGGCAATTTCACCAATTGTGCGCCCTGTAGTTAAACCTGCATCACTGTCAAAACGCCAGTGAATACGGGAATAAACTCTCGAATCAGCCGCATCCTGAGCATAAGAACTGAACAATGAAGCTTCTGAAGGGAAAATATATCCTAAAACTGTTCCCGCAGTTGAAGAAAATGTTGCATGCCCCGATGTATAAGAAGGGAAATTTGGCAACCCGAATAAGGTTAAAATATCAGTATTACCTTGTGGAGGACGAGGATACATGTAAAAATATTTTGTATCCCAGCAACTGATACCCGCATCCATCATTGCCGTATTTAAATAGGCAAATGTTCTTGCTGTACGCAATGGATTTTGACGGTATTGGATAATATAGTCAGCAGCAATGCGGTCCCAATGTCCGGCAGGTGTATAAGTGCCAAAACCATCTGACCAGAAATACGCCATTTCCTGTTGTTCACGACTGCATTCATTAGTAAAATCTTCCATTTCTTTTTTAGCAGTTTCATATTCCGCTGAACCAACTGCAGGAGGCGGACCCGGGCGAACAGATTCAGGGTTGCCTATCCACCAAGTTTTTACTTTTCCATAAGCAGGTGTAATACCCACTTTACGTTGCGGTACTTCTAAATTTTCCCAATGCGGCCATTGACTTCCCCACATTGCATCAGCTGCAGATTCGTAACCAGCATAAGTTGCAGCATCTACCTGGGCAAATTTCATACTATCGTTGGCAGCACGTGCTTTATATTGACGGAAAACATATCCGCCAATATCATCTCCTGCAAGTAAATCACTTTCAACATTCATTCCTGCCCACTTGCGTGATTCACGACATTCAGCAGCTAATTCGTTGATATAATCCACTTCCAAAGGAAATAAAAACTTCAGCATTTCTGATGAAACTTCAGCAATAGCAGCATCTTCAGACGGATAAGAAGGTAAATTATTATCTGGATATTCAGGTGAAATACCTGCGTCAACTTTATAAGGAGCCTGACGGTTATAAGTGTATTTATAATTCCATGTTGTAATCATGGCATCGTATTGTGCTGCTGCCAAATACGCATAGGCACGAACCGCATAAGGTGGATGTGCGAATGGGAAATATGGATAAACACTTGGATTAGCAGAACTTGGTGCACTGTATGTGTCATCAGCATTTGGCGATGGCGCAAGGTTATATTTTGCCACTAATTCCTGAGCAATTTCCTGCCAGCGGATTACAGTATTATTACCCCAATAATCAACAGCTTCCTGTTCGTCGGCAGATAATGAACCGTTATATGATTTTACTTCATCTAATTCAGCAAGATATTCAGCGGAAGTAACATCAGCAGGTGCAGCAATTGCTGTATCAGCACCTGAAACTAATAAAATCGGATCCCATGTTCCACCATCTTCATCTAATGAAGCGTATTCATAAGATTCGAAACCATTATAACGCGGAACATCTGTTTCGCACGATTGTGTGAGCAACAACCCTGTAGCTGCTGCAACACTAAATATTATTTTATAAGATAATTTTTTCATTTTAGTTTGCTTGTGGGGTTGGGTTAGTAACATTTTCTTTTGTTTTCCATAAACCAAACTGGTAGGAAATACCACCGCCCAACATCATTGATTTACCAACGTTGCGGCCTGTAAGTGTATAATTTGAGTTAAAGTGTAACGCTAAACCTTCAATAAATAAATTATAATAATCAAGGTTTAACCCAACACGCATGGCTTCCATATCGTTTGATGGAAATCCACCATCCTGACGGCGAATATCAAAACCTCCGAAAGTGGTTAAAGAGCTTAATACACCTTCAAATTTGAAATTTTTACTTGGGAAGATATAACCTAATGTTACATTATAATCCATTGCATCCGGCATATCTATCTCATCTGAATAATAACCTTGTGTAGTATAGTAATAACTGCGATCGAGAAATGCATTTCCACGTAAATGGTAAGCACCGTCTACACGACCATAAATACCATTGTCGGCATCGTAATGAACAATACCCCTGAAAATTCCATCAGGACAGCCTAAACCGATAGCAAATGGATTTTCCGGAACATAATCTGAAGCCGGAAGTGCTATACCTGCGCTGGCCAATAATTTAATATTGCCAGGACCAACTTTGTGTTCTAAGATTAAACCTTTAACAAAAAAACCGGCATCCTGAAATCCCTTATCACCGGCAACTACACCACCAGAAGGATTAGTAGTCATATAAGGTAACATAGCTAAAAGTTAACTCTGTCTATTATGCCAAGCATAAAACCTGCGGTAACCGATTGTGTAGTGAGTGTTCCAATATTACCATTTTCACGAAGGGAATCCCCTTCCCAATATTCGCTCCATGCAGAATTGGTATAGTGCACGTCGAAGCAAATTTCACCGGGTTTCATCATCACAGCGTCAGAGGTCGTCTGCGCCTGAGTTTGAAGCACGGCTGCCGATAAAAATACCAGCGTTAGTGTTGTTTTGAGTTGTCTTTTAAAATACATAAATAGCGGATTTTAGGCAAAAGTAGGTTTGGCAGTTCAGAGCGCGAATTGCTTTACATAAGTTTTAAAAACCGATGCCGATATTTAAAAAACTTTAGCACTTACTGATAAACCTTTTTGTGAAATGGGTTTTTCGCTAAAACGGTGACATGGGTTTCATTATACTATAACCGTTGTCATTTCTTCCCAACCCATATCCGATTACCTTCGAAACCAACTAAATACTATTGTATGAACACTGATATGCCTATTACTGTAAACGGTGTTAAACCGGTTTTGCAGTCCGAAAAATATGTTTTCTCTTTTTATGAAGGAGATGGTAAAAACAAACAGTTATTAGGAGGAAAAGGGGCCAATTTATGCGAGATGACACAAATTGGTTTGAATGTACCACCCGGCTTTGTAATTAGCACTGCCGCTTGCCTGCAATACCTCGAAAACCCTGATACCGGTTTGCCTGCGGGAATTATGGAAGAAGTAAAACAGCAAATGGCTGAAGTTGAACAAAAAACCGGTAAAGGTTTTGGTGATGCCACACTTCCATTACTTGTTTCTGTCCGCTCGGGTTCTGCAATGTCGATGCCCGGAATGATGGATACGATTTTAAATCTTGGCTTAAACCATGCGACCCTGCAAGGATTAATCGCACAAACCAACAACGAGCGTTTTGGTTATGATGCCTACAGGCGATTTATTCAACTTTTTGGTAAAGTTGCCCTTGGTGTGCCGGATGAAAAGTTTGACCTGCATTTTGAAGAAATTAAACACAGAGCCGGCGTTAAAGCAGATATTGGCTTACAAACCGACGACCTTAAAGAGATTTGTAACCGCTTTCTCAGTGTTGTAAAGGAACATACCGGCAAACCGTTCCCTTCTGATGTATATGAACAACTGGAAATTGCCATTAAGGCTGTATTCCATTCCTGGATGGGTAAACGGGCTATTGATTATAGAAGAGAATTTAAAATTACGCCTCAAATGGCCAATGGAACTGCAGTTAATATTGTAACCATGGTATTTGGGAATATGGGTAACGACAGCGCTACCGGCGTTGGTTTTACCCGAGATCCCGGAACCGGTGAAAACAAAATGTACGGCGAGTATCTGATTAACGCACAAGGAGAAGATGTTGTTGCAGGTATTAGAACACCTAAAGCTGTCGCTCTGCTTGAAAAGGAAATGCCAGTTCAGTATAAACAACTTGAAGAATTGCGGCAAAAATTAGAAAACCACTACCATGAAGTTCAGGATTTCGAATACACCATAGAAAAAGGAATTCTCTATTGTCTGCAAACCCGCAATGGTAAAATGAATACCACTGCAATGGTTCGTACCTCAGTGGAAATGGCAAAAGAAGGACTAATAAATAGAGAAACTGCTTTGTTACGTATTAAACCGGAAATGCTTGAACAACTGCTGCACCCACGGTTAGACAGTCTGCACAAACAAGCCCCACTTGCTCAGGGTTTACCTGCAAGTCCGGGAGCAGCCTCAGGACATGTTGTTTTTGATGCCGACAGGGCTGAATTGTTAGGTCATGCCGGTGAAAAAGTGATTTTGGTTCGGGAAGAAACCAAACCGGAAGATATTCACGGATTTTTTGCTGCACAGGGCATTCTTACCAGTCGCGGCGGAAAAACCTCCCATGCGGCAGTTGTTGCTAGAGGAATGGGCAAACCATGTGTTGCCGGCGCTGAAGGAATACAGGTAGATGTAAAATTGCGTCAGGCGGTTATTGGTGAGAAGGTATTACACGAAGGTGATTACATTACAATTGATGGAGGAACCGGATTCGTATATCAAGGCATTATCCCAACGGTGGAACCAACCTTCAGCGATGAGTTAAAATTGCTGTTAAGTTGGGCTGATGAGGCTGCCGGAATGAAAGTATTTGCGAATGCCGATACGCCGGATGCTGCTAAAAAAGCATTGTCATACGGTGCAATGGGAATCGGTCTTTGCCGGACTGAGCGCATGTTTAACGGCGTTGACCGTTTGCCGATTGTTGTAGAAATGATTTTGGCCGAGAATACAGAAGAGCGCGAAAAGGCCCTTGATCGCCTCCTGGCCATTCAAAAACAGGATTTTAAGGAAATCTTAATCACTATGGCTCCCCGCCCGGTGACAATTCGACTGCTTGACCCGCCAATTCACGAATTTTTGCCTACTGAGGAAGTGCTGAAAGAAGAGATTGTTAATCTCCATCACTTGAAAGAAACCGCCGGTGGAGTGAGCAACTTATTTAACAGTCTGCGCTTATTGAACGCCGACCCTGATCTTGCAAAAGCATCAGCCTATCCATTCACCGATAAGGGACTGGAATTGATAGATCAGGCGATTGCCAAAAAAGAGCAGATGCTCAAAAAAGTGCATGAGTTATATGAAGTGAACCCAATGCTCGGACATAGGGGCGTTCGGTTAGGATTAACCTATCCTGAAATTTACAAGATGCAAATCAGAGCAATTTTGGAAGCCGCCGGCGAATGTCAAAAGGTTGGTATTGATGTACGACCAGAAATTATGGTGCCTCAGGTTTGTAATGAGAAGGAGTTGCAACATGTAAAAGTGTTTGTAGATAACATTAAACAAAGTATTGATAATGAATACAATATAAATTTATCATTCAAGTTTGGAACTATGATTGAAGTTGTTCGAGCCTGTATGGAAGCAGGTAATATTGCTAAGGAAGTTGAGTTCTTTTCGTTTGGAACAAATGACCTTACACAGGCAACTTTTTCATTTTCAAGGGAAGATGCGGAGAACAAGTTTCTCCCATTTTATACCCAAAATGGCATTTTAAAAGACAATCCTTTCGAGGTATTAGATATAGCAGGAGTGGGTAAATTGATGGAATTTGCAGTTACCTCTGGCCGGAAATCACATCCCGGATTGAAAATAGGTATCTGTGGTGAACATGGCGGTCAGCCCGATTCTATCGCCTTCTGTAATTATTTAGGATTGAATTATGTATCCTGCTCAGGCCCGAGAGTGCCGGTGGCCAGACTGGCAGCAGCGCAGGCAAAGCTGGGTGCTTCTTCCTATTCGGCTAACTAAAAAACTTGTCAGCCAACCAATTATGAAAGATGGAGCGGGTCGTTTGACCGCTCCATTTTTAGTTTTTTAAAACCAGCGTATAAGCGCGCTTTTGTCAACTTGTCAGCCCCGTGGAACATACCTTTTTTATTAAAAACAGCATGTCAGTTAATTTGACATGCTGATTTTGGGTTAAATTTTTAAATCAATATTAATGTATATAAATAACTGATTTTCAATTAATTACATAGATTATATAATCTATATTTTAAGATAAGTAATTTTTCAATTTAATTAAATTAAGCCGAGCATAACCATTGTATAGAAATGGGTATTACTTCCCTTTAATATTCACCTTGTGTTAGCCGTTTTTGTAAGTTAACCTGGTATAATTTCCATTTTACTTCAGGGGTTTTCCGATTAAAGCACCACCCTACTCCATCTTGATATTAAGATTTACGGTTGCCCTTTAATCGTATAATTACATCTCCAAAACAAAAAACCCTTCGTTTTCGGCGGACCGATACGAAGGGTTTTAGTTATGAGTTATGGTTAAGGTATGGTTTAAAACACCTTATACCCTGTCCAGGTTCTATTGTCAATATCGTAAAAAAATGCGCGGCCATTGGTGAAAGAAAAACAGAACATCTCATTTATGGGTGCGTCAGAAGGAATTGCAACTTTAGCTTTTTGGTTGCCCTTTCTGTCGAAAAAAATGAGGTTGGTATTCACCCAGTCGTAACAAACATATTCATACCCGCTTACACCTGTAAAGCCAAAAGCAAATGGATTGATATTACCTGTGGGTATTCCATCCCATTTAAGTGCAATGGTTTTGGTTTTAGACGGTTTTTTATGAGAATAGGTGATGATGCTATTCATATCTGCACTTAAAAAAACTACCTGCTTTTTAGAATAATCATAAGCACCTACGGATTGGAAATCGGGTTGATATTGGCCTGTCATAATTGATTCGGGTTTGCCAGCTGTTTGCCCAACCAACGGAATACTATACCAACCTGCTTCACCTGCGCCGTTACCTTCCAGGTTTTTTGTTGCCGGATTATACCACAATCCTCTCCCGTCGAATCCTAAAGTTGTGGCAAACAGGTTCGTTCCTGTGCTTGTAAATCCTTCAATAGGATAATCTGTATTACCGGCAATTGTGGTTACATACATCGATTTTTCCGGTACCCAGACAACTGCACTTGCATTAGTGCCTTCATAACTGAGAAAGGTATAGGATACATCCTTGATTGGCGTAGATAAGGGTTGGGAAAAAAGTGTTGTCGCAATAATTGCTACAACAACTGTTAATGTAGATTTAATAAAATTTGGCTGATAAGTCATTGGTGTGATTTTGAGTTTAAAAATACATACCAATAACGATTCCATGTACTTTTGTGGTATATAACTAACTCATACCCTTTTAATTATGCGATTTGTTGCCTATAAACGCACAATGACACCAAACAGTTAATACGACTTTTGTTATTGAACAACAAATTGGTGTTCAAGCGCCTCACCATCTCCAATAAATCTAATTTTATATATACCTGCAGGAAATGTGCTTACATCAACCTGTATATTTTCGCCTTTGAGGAACATATTTATAGAACTGTTGTAAACGATTTGCCCTATTGCATTCGTAATTTGCAAACTTACATTTGTACTCAAAACTCCATCAAACCTTATGTTAACTATATCTGTTGCCGGATTAGGGTATACACTTAAACTTCCATTCACCATCTCCCCTGCCTCGCTGGCAGGCAAGCCTTCTTTACAAGGTACCGTTACAGTAATTCCATTCGACATTTTGAAACAACCTGACGCGGTCTTAATGACTTTGCATTTATAAATTCCGGCAATAGTGGCAGTATAGGAAATACTTGTTGCGCCAGGTATTTCGACTGCATTTTTAAACCATTGATAACTTAATCCTGCGCCGGCATTGGCATTTAATACAACACTTCCACCAACACAAAAAGTAGTTGCACCGGCGGCTGTGATGTTGGCATTCGGATTTTTGGTAACATTAATAAAAATTGGCGTAGATTCGCTAGTTCCACAATCGCTGCCGGTAACACATGAATAATTGCCCTTTGTTGTCACTGTATAAGTTTCACCTGTTGCCCCGGGAATAGTTGCTCCATTTTTTTTCCATTGTAAAGAAGTACCGGTATGCGTTGCTGTTACAGAAGCGCTTCCGCCTTGACAAAAGGTAGTTGGGTCAACTGTGTTTATGGTAATGGTTTCTATAACACCATCATCAGTTAAGCCGTTACAGTTATCATCCAGATCATTACAAACTTCGGTTAAAACAGCACAATCTTCGGCATTTAATAAAACCACCCACATATCGATGTCAGCATATTCAACCGGTTCAAAAAACCAGTAATCAGGGAATGAAATAATTACCTCTCCTAGTGCCCCAATTTGGTTTTGTTGTTTATCGGCACTTATAAATGAAGATGATGTTCCAACTAAAGCTACTTTACCATCTGCTAATAAAACAACATCTGTCAGGTTATCATCCATATTACCACCAATTGTATTTTGCCAATTGATGTTACCATCCGGTGAAAGGTTTAGCACCCAAAAATCATTACCGGAACCTTGTGCGAAATCATCATACAACATTTCTACATTCGATTGGTTTTGAGTAGGTTCATTTTTATCATAACCAATGTCTGCATTAGACAAAGCGCCAATTATTATTTCGCCTACGGCATTTATTGCCAATCCGGTACTTAGTTCATCGGCGGAGGCTTGAATTGTATTCTCCCAAACTATAGCTCCCAACTCATTCATTTTAACCACCCATAAATCCTGGAGGTAAGAGGTTTCTGATTTTTGAATCGATGGTGTTGAAGTGGAATACCCTAAGGCAACAAATCCACTATCCGTTGTTTGAACAATGTTCGTCATTACATCTGCACCTGTCCCACCACGTGTCTTTTGCCAATCTATTTCTCCAACTGAATCTAATTTTACCATCCAATAATCCCCAAGACCATAATGCAATGCTGTTTTTTCTCCGGAAATCTCCGAATTAGAATACCCACCCAAAACAACTCCACCATCGTAAGTTGTTGCTAAACTGTGCAAGTAATCATTTGCGCCACCTCCGACAGTATTTTGCCATATAATATTTCCATCAGCATCAATTTTAATAATCCAAAAATCGTAGTAGCCAAATGTATTTTCAGTTTTATTTCCTGTAATACCGGAATTAGAATGGGCACCGATAATATAACAGCTATCATCAGTCGCTACAATTTGAACCCCAACATCAGCGAGGGATCCTCCATACTCTTTTTGCCACTCAATATCACCAATATCATTTGTTTTAACTACCCATAAATCCTGACTACCAAAAGATGGTGCAGTTTTATTTCCGGATATATTAGAATATGAATTAATCAAATGGATATAACCGCCATCAACACCTTGTATTGAGTTTACACCAAAATCATTCGAAGTTCCTCCAAAAATTTTTGTCCAGATTACTTCACCGGTTGCTGATAATTTTGTCACCGTAGCATCCGGCACTCCGTAATATCCAACCAAATCTTCATTAAAATCAACACTACCTGCTAACAACATATTTCCATCTGCAAGTGCAGTTCCCATGTTTACTTCATCGATTGCAGTTGTTCCAATAGTGTTGGAATTAAAAATTGAAGGACCACTATTACAATCTACCAATCCTTCATCAATTGACCCGTCACAGTTATTATCTATCCCATCGCAAATTTCAGTGGCAGCGAGATAAACATTGGAATTTAAATCATCACAATCGCCTGTATTTGTTACAAAATCATTACCTGTTAATTCACATCCAGAAACAAATATATCACCACCATTGCCATCTGAATCATAGTCCATATAATAAAGTGTTTCAGTGCAGGTATCAGGAGCTAATTTTACTACCCAATAATCATCATCATCTTCACCACCAATTGCATCTTCTGATTTATCTTCTCCAATTCCTGCATCTGAATATCCTCCAATTAAAAAACCTCCATCCAAAGTATTAACACCATTACTGATATTGCTAAAGCCATTTAACGGGTATGGATCGCCATACATATCGTACACAACATCACCGTTTAATAAATCAGACCAAATAATTAATCCATTAGAATCAATTGCATAGGTGGAGTAGGCAAATCCGGAAGTGTAAGAACCGCTTCCTGCTTCTCCAATTATCCAAAATCTATTGTCATTTGCCTGCACAATATTTCCAAGCTGTTCCTCTTTATATGAGCCATATGTTTTATCCCAAATTACATTCCCTACTGAATCCAATTTAATAACCCACATATCATTTGTTTCTTCCACTTCATATCCGTCATAAACTTCGGAATACCGAATATTATTAAAACTCAAAGCAGTTTTATCGCCGCCAATATTTGATGAAGATGTACCTCCTATTAAATATCCACCGTTTTCTATAACACAAATAGATTCAAAAACATCATACCCGGGGCCACCAATAGTATTTTGCCAGATTATATTGCCATCAATATCTATTTCTACCAGCCAATAATCTTCAGTTCCAATTTGTGCTTCTGTTTTATTTCCTGAAATTCCGGACACAGATTGTCCTGCCAAAACATAATTACCTGAATTTGATTTTACTGTTTGTAATAATTTATCATTATTATCTCCACCAATTGTGTGTTGCCATTGAATTGTTCCGAATGGATTTATTTTAACAATCCAATAATCATACAATCCGATATTTGCATCTGTTTTATCACCTGAAATTCCGGAAGATGAATATCCGGATAATAAAAATCCACCGGAAGGCACCGGTTCAATATCTGTTAGATTATCATTACCTGTTCCACCAATAGTATTTTGCCACATAATTACTCCTGATGCATTTAGTTTAATTATCCAAAAATCACTTAGACCGATAGCGGCTTCTGTTTTATCTCCGGAAATCCCTGCACTTGATGTACATCCCAATAAAAAACCACCGTCAACAGTTTGAACAATATCCACTAAATTATCATAAGCGGATGTACCTATTGAATTTTGCCATTGAATATTGCCCAGTGCATCGAGTTTAACTACCCACATATCTGTTCCACCCATGTTGGCTTCCGTTTTATCGCCTGAAATACCACCGGAAGTGTAACCTCCAAGAATAAATCCACCATCACTTGTCAAGTTTACTTGTACCAAGTTATCGTTACTTGTTGTTCCAATAGTTTGATCCCATTGCACTACCGGATCTTGTGCCGACACTTTTGCAGTAAAGGTGCTTATTACAATAGTTACCACAATTGCAATAGTGAAATGTATTTTTGGTGTGAAGTGATTCATAATTCAAACCTAAATAAAATGCCGCACCCAACACTCACTTAGTGAAGTATGGGATTTGGTATGCGAAATACCCATTTCATTTATTGAAGCAAACTGTAACCCAAAAAAAAGAGCCCCGAATTGGAGCTCTTTTTAAATATCTTAAATACAAATATTACCAGATTTTAGCTCTATCAGCTTCCGGTATATACATTTTATCACCTTCTTTGATACCAAATGCTTCGTACCACTGTGGGATATTAATAACTGTTCCGTTTACGCGGTATTTACCGGGTGAATGCGGGTTGGTTAATAACTGAGTGCGCATTGCATTATCGCGGTATGAACCTGCCCAGATACGACCGAATCCAATAAAGAAACGTTGTTGCGGTGTAAATCCTGCAATTGATTTTCCTGCTTTGTATTCTTCAGTCATGGTATATGCCTGATAAGCAATAGTAATTCCACCGAAATCGGCAATATTTTCACCTAAAGTAAGTTTACCGTTTACACATAAACTATCAAAAGGACAATAATTGTTAAATTGTTCAACAACACGGTTAGCGCGGTCAACAAATTTAGTATTGTCATCTTCTTTCCACCACATGCTTAAGTTTCCTTTCGCATCATACATGCGTCCCTGATCGTCGAAACCATGTGTGATTTCGTGTCCAATTACAGCACCGATTCCACCATAATTTACAGCATCATCTGCTTTAGGATCAAAAAATGGCGGTTGTAAAATTGCTGCAGGGAATACAATCTCATTGTTAGAAGGATTGTAATATGCATTTACTGTTTGTGGAGTCATACCCCATTCGGTTTTATCAACCGGCTGACCAATTTTAGCAAAATTGCGGTTTGCTTCAAATTCTGCAGCACGAATTACATTTAATACATAAGCTTCGCGGTCAATAGTTAAATTACTATAGTCTCTCCATTTATCAGGATAACCAATTTTAACTGTAAAAGATGCTAATTTATTTAAAGCTTGTTCTTTAGTACTGTCAGTCATCCATTCCAAAGTTTTTATACGTTCACCGAAGGCTGCTTTAATATTATCAACCATAGCTAACATTCTTTCTTTACTTTCAGGACTAAAAGCAGTTTTTACATATTCTTCACCTAAAGCTTCGCCTAAACAAAAATCACCGGTTTCAACTACACGTTTCCATCTTGGTTTAATTTGTTCAATACCGTTTAATTTTTTACTGTGGAAGTCAAAATTTTCGTTTACAAATGCACTGCTTAAATAAGGTGAAACACCATCAACCCAGTGATAAGTTAAATAAGTTTTCCAGTCGTCCATTTTCACTGATTTTATCATACCGTTAAGGGCTTTATAAAAATCAGGTTGTGCAACGTTAACACCTGTTTTAAATTCAGGCGTTTTTAATTCAGTGTAATATAAATTCCAATTAATGTTTGGTGTCATTTTAGCTAAATCGGCAACACTCATTTTATGATAGATTGCATTTGGATCGCGCATAGTAACCTGATCCATACTTGCTTTTGCCAATGCTGTTTCAATTGTCATAATGGCATTTGCATTTGCAGTAGCTTTTGCTTCATCAGCACCAATTAACATGAATACATTTTTCACGTGAGTAAGATAATCTGCTCTTACCTGTTTGCTTTGATTGTCTTGTGAAATGTAATATTCACGTTCAGGTAAGCCTAAACCACCCTGCCACATATTCATAATTACATCAGCAGAATTTTTATCATCCTGTCCAACCCAGTTGGTAAACATCGCAAATGTGTAAGTACGATGCATTTGTGCAATCGTTTTAACCAAATCGTCGGTTGTGCTAATTGCATTAATTTTATCTAACCAAGGTTTAACCGGCTCGATACCAGCTTTTTCAATTGCAACAGTATCCATACCGCTGAACCAAAAATCACCAACTTTTTGAGTGTTAGTTCCTTTTGCTGCGTTTGCAGTGGCTGCTTTTTCCATTGAAACACGCAATGTTTTCAAACTATTGTCGTCCAAAATGTGAAAACTACCATAGCTGGCTTTGTCGGCAGGAATCGGATTCGACTCGAGCCATTTGTTGTTCACCCAGGCAAAAAAGTCATCCCCAGGACGAACCGTACTGTCGAGCGAAGTGCTGTCGAAAGGGCTGTATGCCTCATCGTCAGACGTTTTAGTGCTTTTACACGCTGCAATCACCACAGCGGCAGTCACAAATAATAAAATCAGATTTTTTTTCATTGTAAGGTTTGGTTTACGGCGCAAAGATAGGCATTTGGGCTCCGTAATGCCATTTTGAGGGGTTAAAACAGGTTAAAGGATGTTAAGAACGGGCGTTGAAATAAGGATTTATAGGAAAACGGGGCGATTTTTGCGCTGAATTTAACAAATCTTGTAATTTTACATCTGCATGTTAAGTTTTTTCAGAAAAGCAAAATTATTGCCTGTAATCATGTTGCTGCTGGTAGTTGGTACCATGAGCAGCAAAGATTTGATGCATAGTTTTGTGCAACATCATTCTGTAAGTTGCTTGGAACATGCTGATGATAATGCAACTTCGTTAAAATTACCCCACGAAAAAATTGAAAAAAGTCGATTCTGTGCATTTTGCCACCTCGATAATTTCACTTACACCACTTCTGAACAAATTCAACCTGAAGAAAATACCTTTTCTTACTACGCTCCTGCCAGTATTCAATATGAGGAGCCGGTACTCAGCAATTCGAATACTGTTCAACTACTTCGCGGGCCTCCTGTAACAGCTTGATATTGATTGTTACATGATTAATTTATTCCATTGTTTACAAATGGGATAATTCACTTTTACTTATGGTCTGATGAAATTTAATTTATTTATAATTATAATAGTTTGTTTTGCCGTTAACCTTTCCGCACAACAATCTACCTGCAGTTTAACACTTGCGGGACGAATAACAGATATTCAACACGAAGAGCCGCTCGGTTTTGCTACCATTTTTATTGCTGAGTCGCATACCGCAACACAAAGTGATGAAAATGGTAAGTTTGAAATCAACAACTTATGCCAGGGAAATTACACGTTAATCATTTCTCATATTGGTTGTGCGCAGGATACGTTTACCGTAAATCTTTTTCAAAATCAGTTTAATGAATACAGATTGGATCACAAAGATGAAAATCTGGAAACAATTACGATAAAAGAGCAGGTAAACAATTATAAAAGTACACTCACCACTGAATATATTGATGGTAAAGCACTTGAAACATTATCCGGAAAAACTTTAGGCGCTGCATTAAAAGAAATTACCGGTGTAAATAGTATTCAAACAGGAAACAGTATTTCTAAACCGGTAATTCATGGTTTACATAGTAACAGAGTTTTAATTGTAAATAATGGTGTGCGTCAGGAAGGTCAACAATGGGGAAATGAACACGGGCCGGAAATTGACCCCTTTATTGCAAATAAATTTACGGTAATTAAGGGTGCAGCAGGTGTAAAATATGGCAGCGACGCAATGGGTGGTGTTATATTAGTTGATGCTGCCGATATGCCTGATTCAGTGGGTGCTACAGGAAGTATTCAATTGGTTGGGTTATCGAATACTTTAGGTGGTGCAGCTTCTGCTATGCTGCAAAGTAATTTAAAAAAACATCCTGCTTTAAGCTGGCGTTTACAGGGAACTGTAAAACGTGAAGGATCAGTAAAAACACCGAATTATTATCTCGTAAATACTGCATATGCTGAAAGTAATTATTCTGCTACAGCGTCATATAAGAAACAAGATTTCACCACTGAAATATATTACAGTTATTTTCATACCAAAACAGGCATTTTTGCAGCATCACATATTGGTAATTTAACCGACCTCGAAAATGCATTTGTTTCAGAGACACCTTTAATTACGGGAGATTTTTCTTACGCTATTGCAAGACCTTATCAATTAATTAGTCATCACCTGATTAAATCAAAAACGTTTTATCACAGCGATAAACTTGGTCATTTTACTTTTACTGCAGCTTACCAAAATAATATCAGAAGTGAATATGATAGTCATGTTTCATTAGACGACAGCATTGCAGCATTAAATTTACCATCCTTATATTTTGAAATTGGCACCATTACATCCAACCTCGACTGGGAGCATCATAAATGGCATAATTTCACAGGCACTTTTGGAGTTAGCGGAATGAATCAGCAAAATATAACTCAATATAGTACTTTTATTCCAAATTTTAAAAATTACGCCGGTGGTGTTTATGGCATGGAAAAATATCAGTACGCAAATTGGATTTTCGAAGCCGGTTTACGTTATGATTATAAGTGGATGAAAATATTTATGTATGATGATGGTAATTTTGTTACGCCTGAACATCAATATCAAAATGTAAGCTGGAATTTAGGCACAACCTGGTTCGATAAAAAACCTACTTCTGTTAATTTCAATTTCAGTTCCGCATGGCGGGCACCTGCAGTTAGTGAATTATACAGTGATGGTTTGCACCATGGCGCAGCTGCATTAGAATACGGCGACCCAAATTTAAAAACTGAACGTTCACTACAAACAATATTAGGCGTTGAACGACAAACAGATAAATTATTTTTAGAAGCCGGTATCTATTATAATTACATGCGCAATTTCATTTATTTGCAACCTTCCCTCCCACCTGAACTTACCATTCGTGGTGCATTTCCTGTTTTTTATTATCAGCAAACCGATGCCGCTATTTATGGTTTAGATGCCAGTGTTCATTATCAATTAAATATCCCGTTATTATTGACAGGCAAACTATCATTACTACGTGCCCGCGATTTAATAAATGATAAATGGGTGGTGATGATGCCTGCAGATAAAGTTTCAGGAAAAGTTGCTTATCAATTTGGCGACAATGGTAAATGGCAAAACATGTATGCTGATGTAGCGGTTGAGCATGTATTTAAACAAACGCGTACCTACGCAGATGAAGATTATGTTGATGCACCAGATGCTTACACATTAACAAATATCAGTATTGGCAGCGATTTGCTATTTAATTCCACAAAATTAACCTGGAGTATTGAAGCAGATAATTTATTTAATGTTGCATATCGCGATTACCTTAACCGCTTCCGTTATTTTGCTGATGACATGGGACGGAATATTACCTTAAGAATTAAAATTCCTTTCACGATTTAAATTTATGTTTATGAAAAATTCAAAAATTAACATTACAACAATTATTATACTTTTTTCAATGCTGTTTATTTTTAATGCATGCAAAGATGAAGAAACTCCGTTGCCACCAAATGAAGAAGAATTAATTACCACAGTAAGCTTAGCATTTGAAAATCTGACATCAGGTGCAATCGATACTTTTATTTTTCGAGATGCAGATGGTCCCGGAGGTAATGCACCAACACAGTTTGATACCA
The DNA here is from genome assembly GCA_016706255.1 of Bacteroidota bacterium. NCBI lineage: Bacteria > Pseudomonadati > Bacteroidota > Bacteroidota bacterium. Next base: position 666,827 of record JADJJZ010000029.1, read on the forward strand.
TTCAACTGGACGCTGCAACAACCTATCATCTAACAACAACCTTATTAAATGAAAGTGTTTCACCTTCGGAAGATATTACCGTTGAAGTGCAGGATGAAGGGGTTGATCATCAGTTTTTTTACACCGTTGATGGCGGACTGGATTTAATTATTGAATATGATGACACAGATGCTAATGGTAATCCAATTGGCATTCATAACATTGTTACTACAGGTGTTGGCGGAGCAGGCGCTTTTACTGTTATTTTAAAACATCAACCGGGTATAAAAGATGGAAATATAACAACAGGTGATACAGACGTAGAGGTGGATTTTGAGACAAAGGTTAATTAAAATAAATTACTTATTGTATTTTTTACAATAAGTTAAACACATGATAAAAGCCGCAACGTTTTTACGCTTCGGCTTTTATCATTTATAACTTCCTTTATGCAAAACAATATGCCATCCATCCGGGTCACAAAAGGTGAAACTATTATTTTCCCAATACGGATTTGCCGGTTTAACTGGTACATGTCCCAATTCGATAAGTTGGTTATAAATTGCTATGCGATTAATTTCATCTGAAAAATAAAAAACCATTAAATGTTCAGGGTTAGAAGCAGTTCCTGCTGTACCGTGCACATCTTGCGTAAACTCCAAGTGATAATCTGCATCAGGCAGTCCTAGCATAACACCATCATAACCAGCATGATTTTTAAATGAACCAATTACCTGTAAACCTAAACCTTTGGTATAAAAGTTTACTATATTATCCAACTGCTGTGTTGGCCGGGCAAATCGGAATTGTGATGCCTGTAATTGAATCGCCACAATATTAAATTATAAATCTATGGTATCACCCAATTTAGGAATATCAACATTGTTATATCCGGCTTCCTGTAAATGTGATTGGAAACCTGATAATGCATTTTTATCGCCATGCACCAACATCAATCGGCGCAATTTATTTTTTTCCTGTGTATGCAGATAATCAATCATTTCACGGTAATCGCCATGTGCAGAAAATGAGCTCATAATTTCTACTTTGGCATTTACCTGTTTGTATTCACCAAATAAGCGGATGGTTTCAGCACCGTTACGCAGTTGCCCGCCCGGTGTATTATCAGCACAATAACCAACAATTAAAATGGTATTCGCAGGATTTTCAATTGCATTATATACATGGTGCTTGACACGTCCTGCATTAATCATACCCGAAGCGCTGATTACAATACAACCTTTTTTCGCATTAATACTTTTTGATTCATCAACAGAACGGGTGTAACGTAAATTATCAAACCCAAATGGGTTGGAATCATGTTGCATATAATTCAGAATATCCTGGTCAAAACATTCAGGATGCATTTCAAATACCCGTGTTGCATTAACTGCAAGTGGTGAGTCCACATAAACAGGTACATTTGGTAATACATTTTGTTTTACTAATTGATCGAGCATATAAACTATTTCCTGTGTACGCCCCACACTAAAAGCAGGTATTATTAATTTACCTTTTTGTTCAACACAAGTGCGTTTAATAATATTCAGAAAATGGTTTTTTTCTTCCGGCGCATCTTCGTGTAATCGATCACCATACGTAGCTTCACTAATTAAAAAATCACATGCAGGCATCGGGTCAGGATCGCGTAATATCGGGCGGTTTGGCCTTCCGATATCTGCTGTAAATCCAAACATAAATTCCTTTTGTCCTTGTCTGCGAATTTTCATGGTTACACTCGCACTACCTAATATATGTCCTGAATCTTTAAATACTAAATCTACATCCGGATGAATGCCAAACCAGTGGTTATATCCAACGGTGCGAAATAAATCCATTGTAACTGCAACATCTTGCGGTGTATATAATGGCTCCTCTTCCTTATCATCTTTTCTTCTCCTGTTTGTAAAACTGCTTTCCCTTTCCTGAATATGTGCACTGTCAAGTAATAATATTGCAGTTAAATCGCGGGTGGCATGTGTTGCATAAATTCTTCCACGGAAACCATCTTTCACTAATTTTGGCAACCGACCGCAATGGTCGATATGTGCATGCGATAAAATAACAATATCTATTTCTGCAGGATTAAATAAAAACCGTTCATTAAAATTTTCATATTGTGGTTCAGCACCCTGATACAAACCGCAATCCAATAATATTTTTGTATTATCGTCAAGTATCAATAAATGAGAACTTCCTGTTACCGTGCCGGCTGCGCCGCAAAATTTTACCTTCATGCCATTTCATTTTTGGATGAACAGCTAAGGTAATATTATTTTGGTAACAGCAAAATGTTTGTCCACAATACAAAAAATGAAGGCCCGCCTTCTCAAGAACGGGCCCTCTGCTTACAATCCTTCCGGATCAGTATTTTGTGAATGTTGCTGAAATCGTTTGACCATCCAATATAATTGAGCAGGTATAAATACCTTGTGGTAATAAATTTATTTTTACGAATACGGATTGTTGTCCCGAAGCTAAATTCCCTGTGTTTTGTTCTAAAACAGTTTTGCCTGCAGTATCTGTAACACGTATAACTCCGTTTCCGGCATGAATAACATTTAAGTCAACTTGAATTACATCTTGAGCCGGATTTGGAATAATCATCAAATTTTGAACTATCATTTCCGGCTGATTTATTTTAACAGCCTCCGGACAATTTCCTTCAGTAATCGTATAAAACTGATTTACCGGTAATGCAGTACAGGAATCAACAATTCCTGATGGCCATGTAATTATGATGGAATCAATTATTGAAGCATCACCCAAACCAAATTCAGCATCCAATGAATTCATACTGTTAAATGAATTTTGTGCACTAATTTCACGCATTTGCCAAACTACATTTCCATCAATAATTGCCTTTACCCGAACTATTGCACCAATTGCAGAACGATTTGAACCATTTAAAATTAAACTTCCTGTTCCGGTTAATTTTATTTGCATCCAGTTATTGCCATTAGTTGCAGAATTATTATTGTATAATGCCTTACCTCCTGCTGTTCCAACAACAAATAAATCTACATCACCATCCCTATCGTAATCGCCTGCTGCTGCACCATAAAATGCAGCAGTAATATCTGTAACCGGCTCCGAATTAATATCCGTAAATACGCCATTATTATTTTCGTAATATTTGCATTCAGTAATTCCGTCGTTGGTTACAAAACAATCTAAATCGCCGTCGTTATCAAAATCTTCCCAAACAGAAGCCAGTGAAGCATCATTATCGGACACAATTGGACCAACTTCCGCGGATGTCATCTTTACAAATAAACCATCATCATTTCTATATAAGTTATTAGGCATGCCAGTACCGGATGTTCCAATATAATTCGTTACATAAGCATCAAGATCACCATCATTATCATAATCTATCCAATTCCATATTTGCCCATCGAGTAAATCAGTACCAATTGGTGCTGTTGTTATTTTGGTAAAATAATTCGGAATACCTGTTTCTTTTAATTGATTTTTAAATAAATAATCTTTTGCAACTGTTCCATTCGCAGGACCACTCCCAATAAAACAATCTATATCACCATCATTATCATAATCGCTCCAAGTTGGTATTGTATATGGTGCAGTGCCCTGACAAATAATACTGGTATCTAAACGATAAAAAGTACCATCTGCATTATTTACCAGTAATTTATTCCCATCTGTAACACCTGCAAATCCAAATGGTGCTGCAATAATAAAATCAACAAATGCATTATTGTCGAAATCGCCAAATGCTGCACCCCAACCGCGTAATGCCAGCGAATCGTTTAACACGGTTGTTGTAACTTTAGTAAAAGTTCCATCTCCGTTATTCATGTGCAGTGATGAGCCTCGTGAATTTCCGCCGGTAACTAAACCATCTATAAATCCATCATTATTAAAATCGGCCCAAGTGGTTCCGAATCCGGCATCCGTGCGCATGTGGCTGTTCGTAATTAATTCAAATTTACCTGCGCCGTTATTGTGGTATAATCCACTACGCACCCAAAACAAATCAAGATTACCATCATTATCATAATCTATCCAGGCACAACCCGAATATGCATTTTCCGGTGCATTTCCTGCCGCAACCAGGTCGTCGGTTGCATCTTCATTTTTTGTAAATATCTGACCGTTAGCAACCATGAGTTGCACAGTAAAAAAGCTGAGTAAAAGAATTGATTTCATAACATTTTTTTTGCAAAAATGCCGTGCAAAAAATCAAAAAGGGTGCTGTCCGATAGGATTGAACCCGATTTATTTAACCCGTTTTCCGTGTGAGCTGTTGCTGACGGAATGTAGATGGTGTTTGGCCTGTAGCCTTTTTAAAGGCTGTATTAAAAGTAGATTTGTTAGAAAAACCACAATCAAAACCCACGGCAATGATTTTTCCATTGAAGTTAGGATCGCTGAGCAGCGTTTTTGCAAATTCAATCCTGTAGGTTGTAATAAAATCGGCCCATGTTTGCCCACAAAGTTCATTTAATATTTGCGACAAATGATGCGTAGATATTCCAATTGTTTCCGCTACTTGTTGAATTTTTAATCCATCATCTTTCCATACTTGTTTTGTTTCCATTAATTCAAGTAGGCTGTTTTTATACAGTATCGCATCTTCAATTTTAAGTGCCGAGTTACGATACTTTTTAGGTGAGGGCTGAACCTCGTTAACAACCACATTTAGTGGTATGGTTGGCACACTTATTTGGGGTTCAGATATGGGTGGCTGCTGAATTACAATTATTTCGTTGACAATCACAGGTTGTTTAAATCCTTTATATCCCACCCAATAAATAAAAATGGTCATTATAACCGATATACCATAATCGTAACTAATATTGAGTAATCCGGTAAAAACTAAAATCCAATACGTGATATTGGCTACGGAAAATATGCAGTAAAAAATTCCCATCCGGTTAAGCCAGCGTTGTTTGGCAATTTCTTCTTTCAAAACAAACCGATTTTGTTTAGCCCGTTCTTTTATCAGATAAATAATAATAAAGATGCCATATAAACATAAACTTAAACATTGTAAAACAATAAATGTGTAAATTATTGGCTCAAAGTAATCTTTAAGCGGCATGAAAAAATAATTTCTTAACCATAACGGTTTATCAAAAATATCTCTTATTAGAAAAGGGATATTGAATAAGCTAAAAACATAAAAAGGAATTAAGTGTTTATGTAAATTAAATTTAGGTTTTTCCTCATTAAAATGCAATAAATACTTATACATCAATGGCCCATATAAAAACGTAACTGCATCTGTCCAATGATTTAACCACGGATATTTTTGTGCATAACCCGTCCAGTACGTAACATAATATATCATACTAACGGCAAACAGCAGAATAATCCACCCGAGGGTTTTATTTGCAGAAAGTACACCATTTTTATTAATAAACAATAAACCCGCTATTGCAATTCCGTGCAGTGCTGCTAATAAAAATATTATCGTCCAGGTATCAAACGAAGGTTGTACAGGCATAGTAGAAAATGAGTCAAATTATATCTGACCGGGAAATGTAAGCATTACAAATATACTAAAAGCAATTTGTAAGTGGCCTGAAACAAGAATTTTTACACAGTAATTACAAACCTATTTTTTACGCAATTGCTCATATTGTGTGTACATAAAATCTCTAATCTTCGTTTTGAGCATTGGTACATCAGCTTCGGTTAAGCCGGTAACTTCGAAAGGGGCAAACTGGTATATATCAATAATTCCCGGACGCATCAATGGTAATTTGTTTGGCATGAGCACATCGGTATTGATGTAAATCATAGGGAGAATTGGTGTTTGTGTTTGAATAGCAATATTAAATGCGCCATCTTTAAAATCGATGAGCGCCTGATCATCAGTTTTGTTACGTGTGCCTTCAGGAAAAATGAAAATATTATCGCCTTCATTTAAATACCTTTTTAAGCGGTCGACACTTTTGCGACGATCTTCGCGGCTGCTGCGGTCAACATTAACTGTAGTTACAGAAAATATTGCGGATAACAACGGAATTTTAAGTAACTCTTTTTTTGCAAGATAACGCACTTTTCCCGGCCAGCAATAAGCCGCAACCGGCGCATCCAGGTTAGAGCGATGGTTGGCAATTAATACATATGTGCGCTTACGATCTATTGACTTATCGCGGTGAAAACGATAAATAATTCCACAAAATGCCATCAACCCAAAAGAAATAATTCGACACAAGGTCATTACGTAAATCAATGACTTATCTTTAAACAATGAAGAAAAAATGAAAAAAAATGGCAGCGTAATGAGCACTAATGCAACAAAAACTATTGCCGTATAAATAGTATACAGGAGTTTAAAAAAATTGATAACCGGCTTAAACATGCTGCAAGTTAATGATACCTGCCAAAAGTTCAAAACAGTGCATATCTTTTAGGTTCAGCCTTTTATCAGGCAAACAAATTAATGTGAATAAATTTCATTTGCAAAAAAAGGAAATGTCTAAAACATTATGAATAATTTTGAAACATGTATGCCATTGTAGATATAGAAACAACCGGAACCAACGCCGGATACAATTGTATTACAGAAGTCGCCATTTATGTCCATAATGGCGAAAAGGTTGTGGATGAATGGCATTCACTTATTAACCCAAATACCGAAATCCCGCCTTTTATTACGCAAATGACCGGTATTACCAACGAAATGGTAGCTGATGCACCGGAATTTAAAGATGTAGCCGATGAAATTTTCAGTATGCTGCATGATAAAATTTTTGTAGCTCATAACGCAGGATTTGATTATGGTTTTTTAAAATCACATTTAATGGATTCGGGGTATGATTTAAAAAGTAAAAAAATATGCACCGTTCGTTTAAGCAGGAAAATTTTTCCGGGCTTTAAAAGTTATAGTTTGGGGAGATTAAGTGAGTCGCTGGGGGTGTCAATAAAAAATAGGCATCGTGCGCAGGGTGATGCACTGGCAACTGCCGAAATATTTACGATGCTGCTTAAAAACGATAACGGCAACCATATCAATACTGCATTAAAACGCAATTCAAAAGAGCAACATTTACCGCCGAATATGGACAAGGCTGTGTTGGAGCAATTGCCTGAAGCCTGCGGTGTATATTATTTCCACGATAAAGCCGGAAAAATAATTTATGTAGGAAAAGCAATAAATATCCGCAGTCGCATTTTTGGCCATTTTACGTATGCTGACTATCATGGTAAAGAAAATGATTTGCGTAATTCTGTATTTGATATTACTTATGAACTTACCGGAAATGAATTAATTGCCTTATTGCTGGAAAGTGAAGAAATTAAACGAAAGTTTCCTAAATTTAATAATGCACAAAAGCAATGGGACCGCAATTATTGTATTTTTAAATACACTGACCAAAAGGGTTATATTCACCTTGCGATAGAGCGATATAATGTAAAAAAAGAAGTGCTTAAAGTTTTTTCTGATTTTTTATCGGCCAGAAATTATCTGAACGAAAAAATGCATGCTTATCAGTTATGCGCAAAATATTGCCATCTGCAAAAAGTAACTAAAGCATGTTATAATTATGAACTCGGAATTTGTTTAGGTGCCTGTGTTCATCAGGAGGCTGTTGAAAGTTATAATTCCCGAATAGCGGATGCCATACAATCATTTAGTGATGATGGACATTCCTATTTTTTAATTGGAAAGGGACGCATGGAAAACGAACAGAGCGTGATTTATGTAAACAAAGGGCATTATCTTGGTTTCGGCTTTTTTGAAGCTTCCTGGTATAATGGCGAACCGGATTCATTGATAGATACCATAAAATGGAGGCCGGATACACCTGATGTGCAACGAATTCTCTCAGGGTTTATTACACGACATGCTGTAAATCAAGGTTTTACAATGATTCAAAAGCCATAAAACCTACTTTTACCTTGTCACATTATCCCAAATAAATTACAGATTTCAGGGCCAAATGGCGTAAATTTGCCTTTTTTACACAACTATACTCCAGGTAAGAGATGACAATAACATTAGCGGTGACAGAGGTAAGCAAGGCTTCATTTATCACAATTTTGGTGAAAAATCAAAATGACCTTGGGCACGAATTACTTGTTCCTTATCAAAAAATTCTATCTCAAAAAATTGGCGATAAAGACAATGGCGTAACGGTATTTTATGAATCCGGACGTGTTATTACTGTTGTTGTTTTGCGTGAAAATACAACCGGAGACTTAGGTGTTATGATGGAAGAAGCCCGCATTAAGGGTGGACATATCTGCAAACGTATTAACTACGAAAAAAGTAGTCAGGTTGTTATTTTACGTTCAGGTGATTCGGTAAGTAAAGAAGAGATGTTGTCGTTCACAGAAGGCGTTGCTTTAGCAAATTATCAGTTCATTAAATATAAGAGCGATAAAAAGTTTAACGCGCTTACCAATATTACGGTTTTAGATAAAGAAATTACTGCAAATGAAATTGCAGAATTAGAAATTGTAGTTGAAGCAAATAAAATAGCACGTGATTTAGGTAATGAACCGGTTGTATCGCTTAATTCTGTTCAATTAGGTGAGGCCGTATTGGAAATGAGTCACAATATTGGGTTTAAAGCCGAAATTTTAAACAAAACACAAATTGAAGCATTGCGCATGGGCGGATTACTTGGTGTAAATGCCGGTAGTTCTGTACCTCCTACTTTTTCAATTTTGGAATATAAACCTGAAGGTGCTAAAAATTTAAAACCGCTCGTTTTCATTGGAAAAGGTGTTACTTACGATACAGGTGGTTATAGTATTAAAACAGGACCGGGCATGCCGGGCATGAAAATGGATATGTGCGGAGCGGCTGCTGTTATCGGTGCTTTTTATGCTATCGTAAAAAATAAATTACCTATTTATTGTGTCGGATTAATTCCATCAACTGACAATCGGATTAATTCTGATGCACTGGTACCTGATGATATCATTACCATGCATAGTGGAGCAACTGTTGAAGTATTAAATACCGATGCTGAAGGTCGTTTAATTTTGGGTGATGCATTAAGTTATGCTAAAAAATATCAGCCCGAATTAGTAATTGATTTAGCCACATTAACAGGGGCTGCTGCAGCAATTACGGGCGCATTAGGCTCAGCAATGATGGGCACAGATACAAAATATCGCAGCGAATTAATTAATTGCGGTGCAATTACATTCGAACGGTTATGGGAAATTCCATATTGGAAAGAATATGCTGATATGCTGAAAAGTGATATTGCCGATTTAAAAAATATAGGTGGTGCCATTGGCGGAAGTGCAACAGCAGGTAAATTTCTTGAACATTTTACGGATTACCCGTGGTTACATCTCGACATAGCAGGGCCTGCCATCTTAAAAGATGATGAACCTTATAAATTAAAAGGAGCCAGTGGTGTTGGTGTACGATTATTGTATGCTTTTGCAAAACAATTCGGCGGTATGCATGCCAATTAATAGTTAATTAATCGTCATCGTTTTCATCATATTTAACACCTTTAGATTTACGCAATAATTTATCGCGTTCAGCTTTATTTAATAAATTAAATACAACCCCGCCTTCTGCTAAAAACCGGTTGGTATAACTATCATCAGGGTTGATATAAGCCTGATACATAAAGTTTACCTCAAAGCCGATTCTTCTTGTAAAAAAATAAGATACACCCGGGCCAAACGATACACTTGAATGATCGGTAATTGTTTTTGGGTCTGCAAAAACTGTTGTGCGATCAACTCCAAATTCCACATTACCAATTAAAAACCAATGCGGATTTAAGGTATAAAAATATTTAAACTGTGGTGTGAATTTCATTGCAGAAGTAAAATTGGTATCCAGTGTCATGATGTAGTTCATTTGGAACCCCAACATTATTTCATCCGTTAAAAAATAACCCAAACGCGGTGTAACTTGTAATTTGTAAACCGTGTATTCGCCTTTGTCAGATTGACTGTAATTACCACCTCCCCCTGTTCGGAAAGTGCCCTTACCTGTCGGATACCTTTGTGCAAATAAACTCAGCGGGAAGATGAGTGCAAAAATGAGACTTGTTTTTTTCATGGTATTATGTGTTATATTAAAATATAAAAATTAGTCGGAATAAATTAATTGTTTTGCAATGTACTGACTCAGTAAATCTATGGCAACATGATTATCACCTCCCACCGGAACAATGATATCAGCAAATTTTTTTGAAGGTTCAATAAATTGTTCATGCATGGGGCGAACCGTATTTAAATATCGCGTCATTACCTGCTCCACATCCCGGCCACGTTCTTCCATGTCGCGTTTTACCACGCGCATTAAACGGTGATCGGCATCAGCATCAATAAATATTTTAATAGACATTAAATCACGTATCTCAGGTTGCGTCAAAATAAGAATTCCTTCTACAATCAACACCTTATTTGGTGCAATTTTTTTTGTTTCTGATGACCTTAAACAATTCAGCATACTGTAAACAGGTTGCTGAACAGGCGTTCCACTTTGAAGTGTTATAATATGATTACATAATAATTCCCATTCAATAGCATCAGGATGATCGTAATTCATCAATTTGCGCTCAGCTTCAGGTATGTTTGGATTATGTTTGTAGTAGGCATCCTGAGATATCAGCGCAACCGAGTCGGGTGACAAGCTATTTACCAACCGGTTGACAAATGTTGTTTTTCCGGAACCTGAACCACCACCTATGCCTATTACAATCATTGGATTATTGTTGTTGAATTTTAGAAATCATTGGATTCATAATTTTGAAATATACCGGCGGAATTAATGCTAATAAAATCATTGCAGGATAACCGGCCGGCAACTGAGGTGCTTCATCACTGTGTCGCAAAATTTGATATTTACGAGATGCCGAATAATGATGGTCAGAGTGCCGCGTTAATTCATATAATACCACCCTTCCAATTACATGATCAGAGTTCCAACTATGCCAGGGTTGCACACGCTCATACATATTGTTGGCGGTTTTATTTCTTCGCAATCCGTAGTGTTCAATGTAATTTACAGCTTCCAATAATAAAATACCAACAAACGCTGCAGGAATAAAACAAATTAACGCCTTTAAATTAAAAATGAAAAATATAAGTATTAAAAATAAAATTTGTACAAATTGAAAAATCAGCATTTCATTTTGCAAACTAAAAAAAGATTTTTTATCCTGATGTAATTCCTTTAGCTGTATTTCCCATGCAGAACGCATTGTACCGAATATGGTGCGGAAATAAAATAAATAAAGAGGTTCGTTTAACCTAGCTGAAGAAGGATCCGCTTCGGTAGAAACATTTTTATGATGACCTTTATTATGCTCAATAATAAAATGCATATATAGCGAGGTAAGTAATAACATTTTAGCTAAAAATTGCGCAGATTTCGCCTTGCGGTGTCCAAGTTCGTGTGCAACATTAATACCTATAACACCACAGCAAGTGCCCATACTTAAAATTAATCCTGCAATTTCATATCCTGCAAGCTGAACATTAGTAATTGTATATAGAAAGTAACTTAAAATACCATATTGCACAGGCACGTGTAAGTATAAAATCCAGTCATATATTTTATCATTTTTTGCCAACTCCTCTTCAACAACACTTAAGTTCTTTTTATTTACCGGAATTATTAATTCAATAAAAGGTAAAAATCCAAATGCAAATACCGGTGTCAAAAATGAATATGGTCCATGTAGATAAATCGACAAAAAAGCCGTTAAGGGAATACTATAACCCGCAAGGTATTTAAAGACTTTAGACGGCTGCATCTCCCAAAAATAAGGAGTTTTTTGATTTAGTTAAGTACTTAATCCCCTGCCCGGTAATTTTTATCAGATTGGGTGATAATTATCACTGTGTAATAACAGAACTATTGCAACCTTTGACATGTTAATTCACTAATACTATTGATATGACCATTAATCATTTGCTTACAGATGCTGTTTTACAGCACGCGGAGGAACATGCATTGAGTTTTACAGCTTTTTACAATCTTACAGCCGAAATGGTTGCAGATAACAATACTACTGGTCCGGTAAAAAGTGAGGAAAGGATTCAGGCAACTAAACTCAATTTACAACGCCTAAACCGATTAAACAAAACGGTTCAGTTACTGCCAATATGGAATGATGTAGATACTAGCCTGATTGCTAATTTTGAGTGGATGCTGATTACAGAAACCTGGTGTGGCGACGGCGCCCAAATAGCACCTGTAATTCATAAAATTGCCGAAAAACTGCAAATACCCCTAAAACTGGTATTACGCGATGAAAATATCGAATTAATTGACAGATACTTGTTCAGAGGTACACGGTCAATTCCCAAATTAATATGTCTGGACGCCAATACAGGCGAAGAATTAGGCAGTTGGGGTCCTCGTCCGGCTGAAGCACAAAAAATTGTAGACGATGCCAAATTGAATAATATACCACACGACGACTATGTACTTGCCCTTCAAAATTGGTATAACCAGAATAAAACAGTTAGTTTGCAAAACGAACTATTTTCGTTTGTAAACGATTGTTTGAGGTAATGGCACTTTTTTCGTACGTAAACATCAATTCGAGAAACAATCAGCCCCGACTGGAGCCTGATGAGGAAAAACGATTACTTTTTGTAAGCATTTTTGTTCCTGCTGTTTTAGTAGCCCTAATGTGGATAGTAAAATTGTTTGAAGTTGTTACTGAAATCGACTTGGCGACCTACGGTGTTTTGCCTAAACATATTTCCGGATTAAAAGGTATTTTATTTTCACCTTTTATTCACGGCGACTGGCAACATTTATTATCCAATACTTTTCCGTTTATGATTTTAGGATTTTTAATGTTGTTTAATTATCGTAAAGTCGCTTACAAAGCATTTTTATTTATTTATTTAGGTGGCGGATTATTATTATGGGCTACAGGTCGTGAAAATTATCATATCGGTGCAAGCGGAATAGTTTACGGTATGGCATTTTTTTTATTTTTTAGTGGTGTATTTCGAAAAAATATTCAGGCAATTGCCCTTTCGTTATTTATTGTTTTTTTATATGGCAGTATTGTTTGGGGTGTTTTACCGATGGACCTCACCATCTCCTGGGAAGGCCACCTAATGGGGGCTTTATGCGGAAGTATCAGCGCATTTTATTTTAGAAAAGTAGATTTGCCCGAACCGATTATTTTGGAAGATGATGAAGATGATGACGACAATGAAGATGCTGAAACTGCGTTTAATGCATTAGCCGGACCGGAATTTAAATATGATTATATTACCAATCGCGATCAATTAAAATGAAACGCGAAATAATAATAACCGGTGATGGTTCACCCACCATTTTTGTTCCCGAACTGGATGAACATTATCATTCCATACATGGCGCTTTTAATGAATCAATGCATGTATTTATTCATGCGGGATTAGCTTATCGCCTGGAACAAAAAAAATCAATACATGTGTTGGAAATTGGTTTGGGAACCGGAAGTAATTTCTTACTGACGCTGGATTTTATTCAGTCACTTCCTGTTCAGGTAACCTACGATGCGCTTGAACCATTTCCCATCACCAATGAAATAATAACCACATTAGGTGGCAGTATAACAGCGTTTAAATGTTCGAAGGAAACCTTTGAACAAATACACAAGGCGGAAGCCGGTAAACCGGTAACCTTAAGCACCAAATTAAGTTTTACCAGATTACAGGAAACCCTGCAAAACGTTCAACTCAATAAACATTACGACCTTATCTATTTCGACGCTTTTGGACCACGTGCACAGCCGGAAATGTGGGAGGCAGCTAATTTTGACAAGCTCTTTCAATATATGGAACCCGGTGGCGTTTTAGTAACTTATTGTGCTAAAGGCTCAGTGCGAAGAACCTTACAGGAAATTGGCTTTATGGTCGAAAAATTGCCCGGCCCGCCCGGAAAACGTGAAATGTTACGCGCTACGAAACTTCCTGTTAATTTTGTGTTGTGATTGATTTTCTAATTGTTGGCGGCGGAATTGCCGGAATAAATTTTGCCTGGCAGGCAGAAAAGCAGCAACATTCCTATCATTTAATAGACCCGTTTTTATTTAACAGTTCAACTGCTGTCGCAGCCGGTTTAATTAATCCGGTAACAGGTAGAAAATTTGCCACGCAATGGAATATGGAAACATTAATTCCCCTCGCTGAACAAACATATGCTGAATTGGAAAATTTTACCGGTACGAAATTCTTTTACCGACATCCAATTATTAAAATTCATAAAAATGAATCCATAGTTGAAGAATGGATTAAAATTCAATCATCAACCAGCATTTCACCTTATATTAATGTTTCACCTAACCTGTCAAAATACGCACGGTATCTGGATTTCCGCTATGGTGCCATTGGCGTTTCACCGGGATTTCGTTTGAATACCGCCGAATTAATTACGGCATTTAAAAACCGCGTTGCAGAAAAAATAATTAATGGAAATTTTGATTATAATGCATTAAAAATAAGTGCAAACAATTTTATTTATAATAACCAGTTATATAAAAATATCGTTTTTTGTGAAGGTGTTGCTACACAACAAAATCCATGGTTTAATTTTATTGCATTTAAACCTGCAAAAGGTGAATGTTTAATAATTGAAATTCCCAATTTTGAAACAAATGAAATCATAATTAAAGGAATAATTTTAATCCCTTTAGGTAACAATAAATTTTGGGTCGGTGCTACTAATACCTGGAACGATTTATCGAATACACCAACTGAAGCAGGAAGAACTGAATTAGAAACCGGCCTTCAACAATTACTTAAATTGCCCTATACCCTTTTAGCACACAAAGCTGCAGTCCGCCCCTCAATTCGCGACAGAACGCCTGTTGTTGGGCAACATCCTGAAATAGCGAATATGTATGTCCTGAACGGCCTGGGAACCAAGGGCACTTCGCTTGCGCCATATTATGCCAAACAGTTGTTTGAGCACATTATTAATGGTTCTGCCATAAACAAAGAAGTAGCCGTTAACAGATTTTAGTAAGACTTTAATCAATTACATTTTGAGTATAGGCAGCAGAGGTCTATTTTTACTGCTTAAAATTTTAAGGATGACAAAATTTGCGCTTAGTTTTCTACTCTTAGTATGTGTTACTTTTTCCTACAGTCAAACAAACGAACTAAATTGTTATCAGGCAGATAAAGATGCTGCCATACGTGAGCATAATGTTGATTTTATACGACTCGATTTAAATGTGCAGTTTACGCCCGAAGAGGGCAAACTTTCCGGTACTGCAAAATACCTTTTTCAGCCTATACAACCAAAAGTTGATTCTATTTTTTTAGATGGCCCCGGAATTGTTATTCAACAAATTCAGCTAGATAATAACAACACGCGTTTTAAAACCGATAGCGCAGGTACAACAGTATTTTTCAATCCTCCTTTATTACGCAATACACAACATCAATTAACTGTTGTTTATGATGCACAACCCAAAAAAGGAATTTATTTTGTGGGATGGAATTCATCGGTAACAGATAGTGAAACGGATCCTACCATCATCAGAAAACAAATTTGGACACAGGGCCAAGGCGTTGATAATCGTTTTTGGATTCCTTCGTATGATGGATTAAATGATAAACTGATAACCGCATTACATATTACATTTAACAATGCTTATACCGTAATTTCAAATGGTGAATTAAAAAATGTTACTGCAAATAATGATGGCACCAAAACATGGAATTATGAAATGCAACATCCGCATGCATTATACTTAACAATGATTGCCATCGGGAAATATGACTACCTGGATTACACATCTAAAAACGGAATTATTTCACGACAGTATTATTATCCGGGAACAAAAAAGATAGCTGAAGAAACATATCGTTATTCTGCTGAAATGATGGATTTTTTAGTTGAAGAAACCGGAACACCTTATCCATGGACGACCTATTCAAATGTACCTGTTCAGGAATTTTTATATGGTGCAATGGAAAATACAACCGCAACAATTTATTCCGATTTCTTTTATCAGGATGCCAGAACATTTCCTGATAAAAATTATGTAGATATTAATACGCACGAATTAACGCATCAGTGGTTTGGCGATTACGTTACTGCTTGGAGCGGTGCAAGCCACTGGTTGCAGGAAAGTTTTGCTACTTACTACAGTAAAAAATTCAGACAACGAATTAGCGGAGATGACTATTACAACTGGAAGCGCCGCGAAGAAATGAACACAGCATTTGATGCCGACTCAAAAAACGAATTGCCTGTAGGCCACAGCGGCTCAGGCTCTCCGCGGGTTTACCAAAAAGGAAGTATTGTATTGGATATGTTGCGTTATGTTGTAGGTGATGAAGCGTTTAAAATTGCAATACACGATTATCTTGCCCGCTACCCTTATCAAAATGTAGAGTCCAACGATTTCGAAATGCAATTTATGCGTTCACTGGGAATTAATGTGGAATGGTTTTTTGATGAATGGATTTACCGTGCAGGTTTTCCCATATTTGATGTGCGTTATAATAAATCAACAACCGCTACGATTATCACCATAAAACAAATTCAAAAAACTTCACAAACTGTTCATTTATTTAAAATGCCCGTACATATTCAGGTGCATTATTTAGATGGCAGTTTTGAAGATAAATTAGTTTGGATTAGCGAAGCAAATACCACTATTACATTTGAAAATCCGGATAAAAAGGAAGTAACATTTGTATTATTTGACCCTAATTCAATGGTGTATGCTAAAGTTGATTTTATTAAAGAATATACTGAATTAAAATACCAGGCATTTAATGCGCCGAATATGCTTGACCGTTATGATGCAATAGTTTTAATGCGCGACATTCCGATTGATAAAAAACGGGACGATTTAATTGCCTTATATAACAAAGAAAAATTTTATGGTATTAAAACAGAAATTATCACGCAATTATCAAATGACGATAACAAAGCAAGTATAGCAGTTTTAAAAACTGCACTTCACGATAACGATGCATTAGTGCGTAGATCAGTAATCTCTAATTTGCAAACACTTCCTAAAGCAATCGAAAAAGATGTTCCCGCAATGTTTGCAGATAGTAACTACACCAATGTTGAAATAGCATTAGTTAAACTCAGTAAAATAAATCCTGAAAAAACTAAAAAATATCTTGAATTAACTGCAAATCAAATTGGCAGCACAAATAATATTCTTATTGCATGGTTAGAGTTAGCAAACCGGGAAAATAAAAATCAGGAAATAAGCCCTCTAGTTGCCTTTGCCGGAAATGGATATGAATTCCGCACCAGAAATGCTGCATTTAATGCGCTGGTGAGTTTAAATTATTGCGATGAAACGGTAGTAGCTAACTTATTTAATGCATTAATTTCAGGTAATCACCGTTTATCAAATCCGGCGAGAAATGCACTAACTAAACTAAAAGAAACACCTGCTTATGCCGATATGATTCGGAAGTATTATAAGGCGCATTCCTGGACCGAATGGGAACAAAAACGGATTGGCACGATAAAGGACTAAATCCGTCCCCTCATCCAAATTTTATTGCCACCACCCTTTTACGGTGGGCTTTTTGCGATTTATTCACACTATGTCCACACGTTATCAACAGCTGCCAATAAAAATGTACACAACAAGTGGAAAACCAATGTACCCATTGCTTACTATTGGCTGAAACCCAATAAAATCAAGGGTTGACTTTTCTTGCCCCGCCTTGTACATGTATGTGGATACAAGAGTTGTACAACATAATTCATTAAGAATCAGTGAGTAGTGTGCATTAGATGATTTTTGTACGCTATAGATAAAAACGAAGTTTGTATAGGTCAGGTTTTAGTGTGAGGTAGTATGACACACTGAAAGTCAAAAACTGACCCGGTTCACGTATGAATGAAGAAAAGAAGTCTGAAAACAGAGGGAGAGGTCTGTACCTAATCCTCATCTTTCTGCTGCTTGGCTTAAATGGGTGGTTGTTTTTTAATGCCTTTAAAAACAAGGAAGCTCAGGAGCTGAGTGCTACGCAGATTGAAGAAGCAAAAATTCTTTACAGCAAGCTGGAAGTGCAGTATGCACAGGCAAAGCAACAATTAGATGACCAAATGGGTGATTTCACTCAAAAGGATAGTCTCATTGCAGTTTACCAGGCAGAGCTTGATTCGAAACGTAATGAAATTGCTACTTTACTTAAAACCTGTAATTTCTTTAACGGTGGCGTTACCACTAATCAGAAAAAACTGGATGAGGTAAAGGAAGAAGTTGTTTCGATGGAAGTGGATTGCTCCAGTTACAAAGCGCAGCTGGATGAATTAAATGCCAAATATCTTGCATTGCAGGAAGATTATGAAGAACTGCAAATCATGTATGAAAAAGAAGTTGCAAGATCAGAAGATTTAACCTTTTCAAAAGATTCTATTTTAGAAATCGGCGGATTTATTTCGAGTAAAGATATTTCCATAACCGGTGTGCGCAAAAAAGGCAATGGAAATGATTCTGAAGGACAAAATGCAAAACATACCGACCGATTAAAAATATGTTTCGACTTATTACCAAATAAATTATCGGCAGGAAAAAGCCAGACATTTTTTGTAAAAATTATTGGCCCAACCGGAAAAACATTATTTAATGATGATGAAGGTTCCGGCGAATTTGTAAATAAAGAAAAACCGGAAGATAATCTGTTTTCAAAAGCTGTTACCGTTAACTATGATGGTGGTGATGTTGAAAGCCATTGTTTATACTGGGAACAGGAAGAAGAATTTAAAGCCGGCACTTATACCGTAAAAGTATATCATAACGGGTATATGTCGTCACGCAGTACATTCACATTGAAAAAACCGGTAATGGAAGATTTAATGTCGCGCATTAAAGATTAATACTGCTAAACCCATACTACATTCATACACCACACAATTAATTTCTTTAGCCGTTAGATAATAATTAAACCGCGTTAACAAACGCGGTTTTTTTATTTATTGGTTTTCCTGGAAAGGATTTTTCACAAACTTCCCATCCCGTATTTCGAATTTTAGAAACAAACAATCGAGCGGACCGTTTTTCAATTTTATTTTAGCAGAAGGTTTTAATCCGATAAATTTTGCCGCTTCAGCATTGCTGCTAAATACCCAAGCTGTAAAGCCGGCGTATTTGCGCTTTAATACGTTGCCGATGGTTTGATAAAATTCAATGATATGCTCAGGCTGCAATCGTTCACCATAAGGTGGATTAATTATTAATGTGCCTTTTTCACGTGGTGGCTCCGCATCTTCAAACGCTCTGGTAAAAAATTTAATTGTATTTTCATCCATCGCATTATTAGCGTGTTTAATCGCCATTACAATATTGCGGGAAATAATATCTGAACCAATAATAGCTAATTTGTTATTTTGCACCTCCCCTGCTGCAGCAACCATTAACTGACGAAAAATGGATGCATCATAATCTTTCCATTTTTGAAATCCGTATGTTTTTCTTATTAATCCGGGAGCAATATGATTAGCAATTAATGCAGCTTCTATCGGAATAGTTCCGCTTCCACACATTGGATCATACAAAGTAGTTTTGGGATCCCAGCCACTTAATAAAATTAATCCCGCAGCTTGTACTTCACTCATTGGTGCAGCATGCGTTTCTGTTCTATAGCCCCGTTTATGCAACGATTCGCCGGAGCTGTCTAAAGCAATGCTTACTTCGTTTTCTTTAATCCGGATATTAAAACGATATGTTGGATTTAATTTATCTACGCTTGGTCGTTTGTCAAATTTATTTCTGAAATGATCCACCAATGCATCTTTCATTTTTAATGCGGCATAATTGCTATGCGTAAAGGTGGTTGAAAATACGGTGTTATCAATTGTAAATGTATCATCAACATCCATTACTTCACTCCAGTTAAATGCAAGTATTTTATCATACAGTTCCTGCACATCATCTGCCCTGAATTCAGTTAATGGCTTCAAAATTTTAATCGCAGTACGCAAATAAATATTAGCTGCATACAACATTGCAGTGTCGCCCGTAAATGAAACTGCACGTTTTAAAACTTCTACATCACCTGCCCCTAAATTTCGTAATTCGTCGGCCAGTACATCTTCTAAACCCTGTAGTGTTTTGGCAATATAAGTTTGACGCATAAAAATAAATTGAATACAAAGTAAAATAAAAGAGGCGTTGTTTTTATGACAACGCCTCTGTAAATATTGAAACGGGTTTAATTATTTTGCCGGAGCATAACAATTAAAGTCAACGTTTTTATCGAGCTGAGCAATAAAATTATTTAATAAACCTGCAAACAATACTTCAGCAGATTCAGTTTCAGCACCAATAGTATAACGTTCATACACAGGCGGGTCCATTCTTAAACAGCCCGGATGCGGTGAATATTTTACACGGCTCCAACGTAAATCTTTTTTGAAAATCATGGCTGCAACTTTGTCTGCACCGTCTTTCGACATTGTGATATCTACATAATAAGTCCAGTTCAGATTACGCATCAATACATCAAAACTCATCCAAGGTGTTTTCATTGCCTTGTCTTTGTATAAATGTAATTTATAGTTGATACGAGCACCTTCTGTGCTTACATATTCGAATTTATAGTATAAACCATTTCCGAGGTTGTTCACTGATTTTTCTACAACACCCTCATGGTTTGCCACTAAGTAGTCCTTCATAACTACCTGGCTGTTACCGTTAACATTTAATAATGTTACAAAGGCAACAAAAAATGCTATTTGATATATTTTTTTCATAGTATTCTTGTTAGGATATTAGGTTATTCAGGTTTTTTAGCTTCGCCTTTCGACTTTTTATCGCCGGCAGTTGTTTTAATATTTTCCAGGTAGTAGTTACCTACACATTTACCTTGCTCTAAACCATCGTTAATATCGCAATCGAAGTGGATACCACCATACATACGGCTATATGCAGCTTCTTGTGCAGCATCGTTGAATGATTTAAAACTTCTTGGTAAAAGACCAATCTCAACGTTTGAACTATCGATAAACGCAAGGTTATCGCCAATTCTTGATGTTAAAATGGTAGCAGCAGCGCCGCTGAATCCTGAGTGACCTGATGTATAACCTGCAAATGGAGGTGTTTCAACATAAGGCTCCCATTGAGGGTCGAAGTTTTCCTGAATAATTGTTTTAGGGCGAACCAGGTTAACACGATATTTAGTGTGCCAAACGGTAATACAAGCATCATTCATAGAAGTTGTAACCAATGCATATAATTCACATGCACGGTCAAGTTTCATGTTTTCAGACTGTACGAAGTTGCCTAAAATTTCCATCCAGTGGCCCGGAGGAGTTGAAGTTTCACTTGGATCATCAGCCCAATATTGAGCAATTGTTCTTTGTTCTTCAGTTAAAGTTTTATCTACATTCCAAACTTTTTTAGCTTGAATATATAATTCACTGGTACTATCACCTATGCCATTGTAAGCCGGAGCTTTATCAATATCACATTGTGCACCGTCTTTTACGAAAAATGTTTTGTGTGTTCCCCAAAATGGTTCAAGCGGAGTCTGGTTAAAATCAGTTGGTGTCCAGTAACCAGGATGACCTTCACGTGCAGGTGATTTATACTGCATGTATCGGGTATTTACATAATTGTCAGTTTCGCTCCATTCAAGAATAGCATCAGCTAATTCTTCACCGAAAGCTTTTGAGCGTTCCAACACTTCATCAGGAATACCGGCAGCTTTACGAGATTCAATTTGTTTGTCGTACAATTTGTTTAATGTACTTACCCCTGCAGGGAAATAACGCGCCAACATACCATCCTGAACCAAATACATGGTTTCAGTTACGCATGTTTGCCAGTCGTATACCTGACCCTTTTCAGGACGAGGTAAACCTTTTAAGTCAGCTAACTGACCTTCAAGCGTTAAATAATCAGGTGTTCCGGCAATTTGCGCTTCGTACATCCCTACGGCTATGTAAGAATACATACGTGCTGCATCAGGCGGTGATAAACGTTCGCTGCTAACAAAAGCAAAAAGGGCATCCCACCATTCAAGTAGGAATTTGGCATCAATTTCGCTTGATGGGGTTGAAGCATCACTGTATAAAGGGTTTGCTCCGCCTTTGGATGAGCCTCCGCATCCTGACGCAAAGAGAATAACGCCTGTAAGTAATACAACAGATAAGTGTTTGAATCTCATGACTCTAGTGATTTAAGTTAAGATTTTTTGGTTTAAAATAAACTTCGCAAAATTAATCAAATTCCCACAGGTTTAATTCGTTAACAAAACATTTACAGATGATGTGCTTTCATGCCTTTATAAGTCGGTTAACTTTGCCGCTTAAACCGTAATAAGGCATGAAATCTATCAAAACACCAATTGTAATTATTGGTATGCTTGTTCTTGTTTACAGCTGTAGCTCAAACAAACAAGGAAAAGAATACCTAAATGACTGGAAATTTACTGAGAACATTGACAAGGCGAAAATCGTTAAAACCGATGTGGAAACCGGCAAAATGTTCGATATCCTCACCAGTAAAACTACAGGCATTACTTTTAATAACGAGTTAATCGAAACCTTCGACCTCAACTACTACCGCTACGGATACTCCTATAATGGAGCCGGTGTTGGTGTTGGCGACTTCAATAATGATGGTTTACAGGACTTATATTTCTCCGGTAACGTTGTTCCGGACCGTATTTACATTAATAAAGGAAATATGCAGTTTGAAGATATCACCGCTAAAAGTGGTATCAATCAAAAACCGGGTTGGAGCACAGGCGTAACTGTGGTTGACGTTAACGAAGATGGCTTTAAAGACATCTATGTTTGCCGTGCCCGTTTCGAAGATCCTGTAAAACGCCGTAACCTGTTATATATTAACAACGGCGATTTAACATTTACAGAAAAAGGTGAAGAATTTGGTCTGGCTGATGACAGCTACTCTACACAAGCAAACTTTTTTGACGCAGATAACGATGGTGACCTCGATGTATACATTGTAACCCACCCTACCGACTTCAAAGACAAAAACAAACAAAAGAACTTCCAAAAAATTGAGGATGGTTCAAATATGAGTAACCGTTTCTATCGCAACGAAGGAAATGGAAAATTCACTGAATGTCACAAAGAAGTTGGTATTAATAACCACGGTTTCGGTTTATCCGTAACTACAGGTGATATTAATAACGATGGCTGGATGGATGTATTTGTTGGTAACGACTATATCATGCACGATTACACCTATATCAATCAGGGTGACGGAACATTTAAAGAAATGAGCCGCGAAGTTTTGAATAAAACTGCCTACTATGGTATGGGAACTGATATTGCCGATTATAATAATGATGGTTTATTAGACATGTTTACCGTTGATATGGATATTGAAGGTAACTATGGTACTAAAACCTTCATGCAATCAAATAAACAAACGTTTTTACGCACACTTGTAAACGGTGGTTATTTACAACAATATGGCCGCAACGCATTGCAGTTAAATAATGGTGTCGGTAAATTCAGTGAGGTTGCAAACTTTGCAGGTGTAAGTACCACCGGCTGGAGCTGGAGCCCTTTATTTGCTGATTATGATAATGACGGTAATAAAGATTTATACGTATCAAACGGATTTTTGAAAGACAGCCACATGGATATCATGGAGGTGTATATCAAATTAACACGCGCAAACCGTTTGAGTGATTCATCAGAATATTACGAATTAAGAAAACAAATACCTGAAAATTCAGTACTCGAATGGCCAAATGCTATGTTCCATAACAATGGTGACTTAACATTTGAAGATGTTCGTGAGGACTGGGGTTTATATTTCCCTTCAACTTCTTACGGTGCTGCATATGCCGATCTTGATAATGATGGCGACGTTGATATCGTGGTAAATAATGCCAACCTCGAATCATATATTGCAAGAAATAATTCTTCTAAATTAACAACCAATAAATATTTACGCGTTGACTTACAGGGTGAAAAATCGAACCCTGATGGTTTAGGTACTAAAATTTATGTTACCACCGGAAATAAAACACAATTGGTGCAAATGGAAACTGTAAAAGGTTATCAAAGCTGCAGTGAACCAGTTGCTCATTTCGGTTTAGGTACTGCAGAAAAAGTAGATAAAGTTGTGGTTGTTTGGTTAGATGGTAAAGAAAATGTTGCAACAGAGGTTACAACAAATCAAACTTTAGTGTTTGCACATAAAGACGCAATTAAACCCGCTAAAACAAATGTGCCAATGCAGGATAAATTATTTGTAGATGCAACAAAAGATTTACAAATTGATTTCGTACATAAAGAAAATGAATTTGATGATTTTGATCGCGAATTTTTAATTCCACACGAATTAAGCAATTTAGGACCCGGCCTGGCTGTTGGTGATATCAACGGTGATGGTATGGAAGATTTTTTTGTAGGTGGTGCTAAAAATCAAAGTGGTGCTGTTTATTTACAAGCAGCTAACGGCACATTTACAAAAGGCACATTTGCTGCAGGTGTTGAGGACATTCAAAGTGAAGATCAGGGAGCTATTTTCTTTGACGCAGATGGTGATAGCGATCTTGATTTATATGTTGTAAGTGGTGGTAGCGATTTCCCCAAAGATGATGGTCATTTAATGGATCGTTTATATATCAATGATGGCAAAGGTAATTTCAATATTGCTTCTGGCGCTTTACCACAAATGATTTCAAGTGGTTCAATTGCTGCTGCTCAGGATTATGATAAAGATGGCGATATGGATTTATTTATCGGTGGCAGAATGATACCGGGTAATTATCCTTATCCAACAGGAAGTTATATTCTTCAAAATAACAAAGGAAAATTCACCGATGTTACAAAAGCTGTTGCACCTGACTTAATGGAAATTGGTATGGTATCAGCAGGTTTGTGGACCGATTATAATAATGATGGTGATTACGATTTAATTATTACAGGCGAATGGATGCCAATAACCGTGTTTGAAAACAATGGTGGTAAATTTAAAAACATAACCAGTTCAACAGGATTAAGTGAATCAACAGGTTGGTGGAATAGTTTAACTGCCGGCGATTTTGATAACGATGGTGATATGGATTATGTTGCAGGTAACTTTGGTATCAATTTAAAATATCGTCCGAAAGAAAAACCAATCGAATTATTTTACGATGATTATGATGATAACGGAACACATGATATCATTATGGGTTACTGGCAGCACGATAAACTTTATCCTCAAAAAACCAGGGAACGTATGATTGAACAAATGAAAGGTGTGGAAGAAATTTTCCCGGATTGGGATAGTTACGGCCGCGCTGAAGTTTGGGATTTTTATGGTAAAAAACGTATGGAAAATTCCAAATTACATTATAAAGCAAATTCATTCTATACTTCGTATATCGAAAACCTTGGCAATAATAAATTCCAGGTGAAAAAATTACCTAACGAAGCTCAAATTTCTACCACATTTGGTATTGTAGCAATGGATGTAAATAATGATGGTTTCCTCGATATCGTATCACATGGTAACTTCTATGAAACTGAAATTGAAACAAATACACAGGATGCCGGTATTGGTAATGTGTTATTAGGAAATGGCGATGGTTCATTTACACCACTTCCTGCACGTAATTCAGGATTTTATTCTTGTATGAACGCAAAAGCACTTGCATTAATTTGTGTAGGTACAAATAAAACGCCGGTTTTAATTACTTCTAATAACAACAATAAAATGGAAGCATTTAAATTAGTAAGTAACGAAAAATCAATTGCATTAAACAATAACGACGCGTATGTAATTATCACTTATACTGATGGAAAAAAACGCCGTCAGGAATTATATACAGGTTCCGGTTATTTAAGCCAGAACTCAAAATCAGTGATTATTAACAGCCAGGTTGCAGAAGTAACTGTTTACGATAACAAAGGAACTGCTCGTTCAGTATATGGCGGCGTAACTGCATTATCAGCAAAACATTAATTCCTCAACATGAAATATTTAGGCATTATGAACTTAAAAAACATTATTTTATCTGCAGGAGCGGCAACATTATTGTTCGCTTCTTCATGCAAACTTTTTTCCAATGGTGATGGTGACCCGCGTGGCACGGCAATTATTGACCCGAAACGTGAAGTAACTTTAGATGGTAACTCCGGAAAATTGTTCGACATACTTACAGGAAAATCAACAGGTATTACTTTTGTTAACGACTTACGTGAAACTTATGAAGTAAACTGGTGGAGATATTCTTATATCTACAACGGTGGTGCAGTTTCGATCGGTGACGTAAATAATGATAACCTGCCGGATTTATTTTTTACAGGTAACCTTGTAGAAAGTAAATTGTTTCTGAATAAAGGCAATTTGAAATTTGAAGATATTACCGCAAAATCAGGTATCACTACCTCAAAAGAAAAATGGCCTTATGGCTCTTCTATGGTAGATGTTGACGGTGATGGCGATCTTGATATTTATGTTGCTATGAGCCGTTGGGATAAACCTGAACGCAGAACCGATGAGTTTTGGGTAAACAATGGTGATGGCACTTTTACCGAACAAGCGAAAGCTTTTGGTATTGCCGACCAGTCGTACAGCACACATGCTAACTTCTTCGACTATGATAACGATGGCGACTTAGACATGTATCTTGCTACACACCCGGTTGATTTTATTGATAAAAACAAAACCAAATATTTTCAAAAAATTGAACAGGGCAAAAACTTAAGTAACATGTTTTATATCAACAATGGCGATAATACTTTTACAGAGTCGCATTTAAAAGTTGGTATCAATAATCATGGTTACGGATTAAGTGCAACAGTTGGAGATATTAATGATGACGGATTCCAGGATGTATTCGTTTCAAACGACTATGCCATGTATGATTACGTTTATATAAATAATGGTGATGGTACGTTCAGAGATGAATCATTAAAAGCAATTAAAAAAACATCCATCAACTCGATGGGAACCGATATTTCGGATTTCAATAATGATGGTTTCCTCGACATGTTTGTAGTGGATATGGATATGGAAGACAACTATACTTATAAAACATTTATGTTGTCGAGCCAGGTAGAAGTAATGCGCATTTTAATTAATGCAGGTTACGGATATCAAAATCGTTCTAACTCATTACAATTAAATAATGGTGATGGTACTTTCTCTGAAATTTCAAGAACAGCAAATGTATCAACAACCGATTGGAGCTGGACAACCTTCTTTACCGATTTCGATAACGATGGCTGGAAAGATTTATACATTGCAAATGGCTTCTTACGCGATTTCCACGTGGATGAATCTGAAACATATCACAAACTGAGAAGAGCAGTTCGTATTGAAGACTCTACCGTTTATTATGAAGTGAAAAAAGAATTACCTACTTATGTGCTCGATCACCCGAATTTTATTTTCAAAAATAATGGTGACCTTACATTCAAAGATATGCGCGATGAATGGGGAATTTATTATCCTTCCATTACTTACGGTGGTGGTTATGTAGATTTAGATAATGATGGTGATATGGATATCGTTACTTCAAACGTAAATGAAACACCTTGGGTTTATCGCAATAACAGCGAAAAAATGAATACCGGTAACAACTGGATTCAGTTTAAGTTTAAAGGTTATGCTAAAAACTCCGGTGGTTTAGGAACTAAAGTAAAAATTTATTGTGGTGACCAGATGCAATATATTCAACACACTGCTTCTCGTGGTTATATTACTACTATACAGGATGATTGTCATTTCGGTTTAGGTAAATCACAAAAAGTAGATTTAGTTGAAATTGAATGGTTAGATGGCTCAAAACAAATTATGACCGACGTACCTGTAAATCAGGTAGTATTATTAGATCATGCAAATGCATCTAAAAGCGTAAAATTTGCTGAACATCCAAAAGGTGCAAAAATATTTGTTCGCAAAACTGAAGAATTAAAAACTGACTTCGCACACGAAGAAGCAGAATATGATGATTACCTGCGCGAATATATGTTACCTCATAAAATGAGCACATTAGGTTCAGGTATTGCTGTGGGTGATGTAAATGGTGATGGCACTGAAGATTTTTATATCGGTGGTGGAGCAGGACAGTCAGGTGCATTGTATACGCAAAATGCAAACGGCACATTTACAAAAACTGCTTGGCAACAAGCCGCAAACGAAGCAGCTTCTGAAGATGCCGGTGCATTATTTTTTGATGCCGATGGCGATGGCGACAACGATTTATATGTTGCAACAGGTAGTAATGAATTTGCTGCAAATGATGCAAAATATGCTGACCATTTATATATAAATGATGGCAAAGGTGGTTTCACAATTGCAAATGGTGCATTGCCCGGAATTAATTCCAGCAGCTCATCTGTAGTTGGTGCCGATTATGATAAAGATGGTGATATCGATTTATTTATTGGTGGTCGTCAAATCCCTGGTCGTTACCTTGCACCTGCGTCAAGTTATATTTTACAAAACAACGGTGGTAAATTCAGCGATGTTACTGAACAGGCTGCTCCAATGCTGAAAGATATCGGTATGATAACTTCAGGATTATGGACCGATTTTGATAATGATAATTCACTCGATCTGATTTTAACCGGCGACTGGATGGCTGTTACCTTCCTTAAAAATAAAGGCGGAAAATTTGTTGATGTTACCCAAAATACAGGATTAACAAATGCAACAGGCTGGTGGCAAAGTATTACCGGTGCCGATTTTGATAATGATGGTGATATGGATTACGTAGTTGGTAACTTCGGAACAAACAGAAGGTATAAAAATACCACAGCTGTTTCTGACGGACATCCACTTCCGCTTGAAGCATATTTATACGATTTCGATAAAGCAAATAACGAAGACTTTATTTTATGTTATTATCAGCACGATAAATTGTTCCCGGTAAAAACACGTGAACGTATGTTGGAACAAATACCAACTATGGCTGAAAAATACCCTACGTGGGGTTCTTATGGCGATGCAACCGTTCAGGATATGTTTGGTGATGATTTGAAAAAAGCAATTCACCGCACTGCATATATTTTCCATACTTCGGTATTAATGAATGAAGGCAACGGTAAATTCACCATGAAGTTTCTACCTAACGAAGCTCAGATATCTTCTACATTCGGTATTGTAACCGACGACTTTAATGAAGATGGTATCATGGATATTTTATTACATGGTAACTTCTACAATACAGAAATCGAAATTACACGTCACGATGCCGGTACAGGATTGTTATTGTATGGTAAAGGTGATGGCACATTTGCACCACAACGTGGATTTATCAGCGGCTTTAAAAGTGATGGCGATGCAAAAGCGCTAGCAACCATTTTAGACAGCAAAACAAAACAACCTGTTTACCTTATTGGTAATTCAAATGGTAAAATGGAAAGTTATGGTTTGATAAAAACTGCACAAATAATCGAATTAAATGCAAATGATGCTTATGCGATTGTAACCATGAAAGATGGTAAAAAAGCTAAAGTAGAATTTTATGCCGGTTCAGGTTATTTAAGTCAGAGTGTAAAAATGATACGCATTACTGCATTAACTGCACAAGTTGATGTATATGATTATAAAGGTTCAATGCGCACGGTATTTCCTGCTGCATTAAGTGCCAAGTAAAATACTTTTTTACGGTTTAAAGAAGGACCCGTCGGAAACGATGGGTTCTTTTTTTTATGTAGTATTGGTCGGATTAATATTTATAAATACAGTACTATATCGGGCAAGCATCCTCCTGCCCTGCCCTTAGTCCTTTAACCCATCAGGTGGATTCAACATTCTGAAATGTCCGTTTAGTTTTGCCTTTTCTTTTATTTCTGCAATTTGCTGAACCGAAGGCAATATTTTTTTTATGTGTTCCACAATTAATTTCTGCCGACTGGTTTCTCTGGGATGACGCAATAGTTCATATTCTTCCAAAAAATCAAACCCTACATAATGCCCCAACTTAAATGAGTTGAGTACAAAATCGGGTTTATATATATCATCTTTAATATCCAGCAAACTAAATAATAGCTGTGTGAGTTCTTCCAGCTCCGCGAATAATCTGCTATGGCGGTCTTCGATATTTTGTTGAACCGAAACAATAGCACCGGAATATAATTTTTCGGGCACCTCTTTTACAATTTCCAGAATATGAATCACATGCATCCCTTTCACCTTAATATCCATTTCACCATTCGGATATTTTTTGTGAATTTTGATTAATTCCATTTCAGTTCCGTAATCCAACATACGGTTATCGTTTACCACCGGAATAGCAAAAGGTTTACCCTCTGTATTACATTCATTTATTAATTGCTGATAACGTGGTTCGAAAATATGCAGGTTTATCTGCTCACCCGGAAAGGCGACAATGTTTAACGGAAATATTGGAATAAATTTCTGCATAATAGATTCTGAAAATTCATAAACGCTAAAACAAATAAAAAAGTTTATAAGCGTTCACCTGCCATTACCGCTACCTCAATTTTATTTTTTAAAGGCGGAATCGGGCACGAAAAATCGTGATTATAAACACAAAACGGCTGATAGGCCATATTAAAATCGATAATGGTTTGATTACCGGTAATTACCGGAATATCAAGAAACCGACCCCCACCATAAGTTGTTACGCTGTTGGTAAGGTCATAAAAAGGAATAAAATAAGTCGGCTTAGAATCTACCGGCGCATCTTCATTTAAATACACTTCTAAAACACAATTTTTATTTTTTAGCGTAAAATGTATTTTACCCATCAAACGATATTTATCGGCGATATCACCGGTTGTAGGAAATGAAAATGTGGTTGCACTGGTTATTTTTTCAAAATTGGCAATCACCTTATAATTTGTATCTACCGGAAAATAATTTATACCCTCAAAATGTGGTTTTAATGAATCAGCCAATGGTGAATTTGCACTGTAAAACAATACGTTCGTGCTTACACGGAATTGTTTCACACTTTCAAAATATGCCGCATCATTTACAATTGAAATTGTTGTTTCATCTTTTTTGGAAGTATTACATCCCACCCCCAAAAAAAATGCAGCTGATACAACCAACATTCCAAAAGCTTTAGCACGCATTAAATTTATTCCCATAATCCCAAAATTATAAAAATCCCGCGCAAATAAATTAAGTTTACGGTAATAGAAGAGCTACCAATATGTTTGACGTAGAAAAATTTCGTGCCTATTGCCTCAAAATGAAAGGGGTAACTGAAGAATTTCCATTTGGTGAAGACACCCTGGTTTACAAAGTAATGGGTAAAATGTTTGCCCTGACCGGACTTGAAAGTGAGCAGTTTACGATTAACCTGAAATGTGAACGTGAGTTAATGGAAACCTTACGCGCCAAATATCCCGCTGTTCAGCCCGGATACCATATGAATAAACAACATTGGAATACGGTTGTGGTAGATGGCAGTATTGCGCAAAAGGAAATTTTGGCCATGATTGATCATAGTTACAATGAGGTTGTGAAGGGACTTACCAAAAAAATGCAGCAAGCGTTAGAAAACCTGTAATTTTGCGCGTATGCAACTAGCACCACAAGTAATTTTTGAAGACAATCATTTAATCGCCATCAACAAGCGGCCGGGTGAAATTTCACAGGGTGATAAAACAAATGATATTCCGTTAGTTGAAAGTATTAAAGATTATCTCAAACAAAAATATAATAAACCCGGTAATGTATATGCCGGTTTAATTCACCGTATCGACAGGCCGGTGAGTGGTGTATTAATTTTTGCAAAAACAAGTAAGGCAGGTGAACGTATGTCGCAAATTATTCGCGACAGGCAATTTAAAAAAACATATTGGGCAATAGTAAAAAATAAACCGCAGCAGGAAACTGCTATTCTGAAACATCATTTATTAAAAAATGAAAAGATGAATAAAAGTTTTGCTTATGCGGAAAAAAAGGGTGACAGTAAAGAAGCTATTTTACAATACAATTTAATTGCTGCAAGTGAACGATATTTTTTACTGGAAGTAGACCCTCAAACAGGGCGCCACCACCAGATCAGAGCGCAGCTTGCTGCAATAGGCTGCCCTATTAAAGGCGATTTAAAATATGGATTTGATCGTTCCAATAAAGATGGCAGTGTTAGTTTACATGCACGCAAACTGGAATTTATTCATCCGATAAAAAATGAGCCGGTAATAATAACAGCCGATCCACCGGAAGACCCGGTATGGAATGCTTTTATGGAACTAACAGGGGCAAAAAAATAACCCGAAATTACTTCCGGGTTATTAATCTATATTTTTAATTCAATTATTTATTCATCATCGCTGCCACCTAATTTTGCATCTGCAAACATAAAGTTAATGCCTAATGAAAAACCAACAAATGCATTGTGTGATGCCAGATAAATGTTTTCACCCTGAGCAGGTTGTAATTCACGCGTTTCTTTTGCATTAATATCGAAGAAACCATAATAACCTCTGAAAGCAGGTGAAAAATATAATTTGTCATTTACATAAATATCAGCGCCTACATCTAACATTAATCCGATATCCAGCATTTGGAAATAATCGTTTCCTGAAACGCCATTATTACCTGCAAAATCGGGAACACCAATTTGTGGTGCATTTTTCACCGGAACCTGAACATCAGGGTCAGTATTGGTTACGTCGGCAGTATATAATTGTTCTGCACTGATTAAATATCCAAACTGTAAACCACCAAGTAACTGGTATTTAATCGCATCTTTATTATCACCTTCCATGTATTTAAATAATACCGGAACCTGTAAATAATTTAAATCAACATAACGGTAAGTAAGTACTTTGGTTTGTAAATCCGGTTTGTTTGGATCTTCAGTTGGTCCAAAATCTTTCATGATATCAGAATAATCCTGACCCATTTGTGCGTAGTTAAATTCTACCTGAATACCGAAATTATCTTCCCAGTTATATCCAAGCGTAAGTCCAAGTGTCGGACCAAATTTGTATTCATAATCCATTTCCGAAAACTCATAATTATTCTGGTTCAATATCCAGATACTGTTCATTTGTCCGTGAAATCCGAAATGGATACCCTGTTGCGCCTGTGCTGCTGCACCAACCAACACGATAAACATAAGTGTGAGTAGCGATTTTTTCATACCTTTCATTTAATTGAATCACGAATATACAACCTTTTCACAATTACACAACTTACTATCAACATTTCTGATGGTAAATACGGAAAATTAATCAAAAATTAAGCTTGCTTCTGCTAACACAAAATGGGCTTTATTTAACAAAGCCATGCCCTAAACTGCCCTGTTTTCAATACATAGCGGCAAAAAGTAAGGTTTACCTTTTTTACCTAACCTTACTTTTTAGCAGAAGTGCTATCTGTTTGTAAAACAAGGCATTTGGTACCGGAACAGGTTATTTTCTTGGCGATTTGCATGTAACAAAACCGGCAAAAATCTGTCACATTTACCCAAAATGTCACAAAATACCCGCTTATCTGTCCGGTCACAAATTGGCGAATTCCGAAATGTATTACATATACTATCTTCGCAGCCGTGAGTAAGATAAAAACCGCACTCCGATATGGGAAGTACCTGCTTACAGCCAAAAGCAGGTATGAAATACACTCGCCATTTGTATTCAATTTGATACAGGATGTACTGCGCGACAAGCGGCATTATTATGCTTTTGACGAGATAGAATCGAGGCGCGACGGGCTTTTGGCGGACGAATCGGTAATTGTGGTTGAGGATTTTGGGGCAGGTAGTAAAATTAACAAAACCCCGGAGCGCAAAATCAACGCCATTGCCAAAAACACCCTCATTTCACCAAAATTTGGTCAAATGTTGTTCAGGCTTACGAATTATTTGCAGCCGGCTCAGGTGCTTGAAATTGGCACTTCGCTGGGAATCAGCACATTATATCTGGCAAAAGCCTGTCCAAAGGCAAAAATAACCACCTTAGAAGGAAGTGGAAATGTGGCAAAAAAGGCCACAGAACAATTTAATGCCCTGGAAGCAGGCAATATTAGAATTGTTACCGGTGAATTCAGCGCAACGCTGCCGGCGGTTTTGGCTGGTATTAAGCAACTGGATATGGCTTTTATAGATGGTAACCACCGTTTTGCCCCTACCCTGGCTTACTTTGAATTAATGTTACCTTACCTGAACGAAAACAGTGTGCTGATATTTGACGATATACACTGGAGCGATGAGATGGAAAAAGCCTGGGAAGCAGTAAAATCAAACCCTCAGGTAACACTAAGCCTCGATTTGTTTTTTAAGGGGATTGTATTTTTTCGCAAAGATTTTAAGCAGAAAAGTCACCTCGTTTTGCAGTTTTAAAGTCATTTAACATAGTTTAACCGCAACCATTTAGGCGCCTATAAATCAAACAATTACCTTTACAACTATAATATTAACAAGTGTTTATGAAAAAACTAATCATTGGATTTACCCTTGCGCTGTTTGTTACTGTGTCAGTAACTGCGCAAAACAGCTTGCCATCCAATTTCTTTATGAAGAAGTTGCCGAATGGTATGGAAGTGCTCGTTATTGAAGATAAAACCGTTCCGCTGGCTACAATCGAAATTGTTGTGCGCAATGGTTCTTATACTGAGGACAGTGTGTTTAACGGATTGTCGCATATGTACGAACATATGTTTTTTAAAGCCAACAAAGATTTACCAAGTCAGGAAGCATTTTTAAAACGTATCAACGAATTAGGTATTGTATTTAACGGTACAACCGGCGATGAACGTGTAAATTATTTTATCACATTAACCAACAACAAAATTGATGAAGGTATTGCATTTATGAATTCTGCAATTCGTTATCCATTGTTTTTGGAAGATGAAATGAAACGTGAAAATCCTGTTGTAGATGGTGAATTTCAACGTGCGGAATCTAATCCAACCTTCTTCCTGTTTGACCAGTACAACCGCTACATGTGGAAAGAAAATTATTACCGCAAAAATGCAATTGGCGTACATGATGTTATTTTAACTTGTACACCTGAAAAAATGCGTATTATTCAAAACAAATATTATTATCCGAACAACAGTATGATTGTGGTTGCAGGTGATGTAAAACACGATGAAATTTTCGGAAAAGTAGAAGGCGTTTTCGGCGATTGGAAACCTGCTGATTTTGATCCGTTTCAAAAATGGCCGATACCGGAATTTGAACCATTAAAAGGCGTTACGAATTTTGTTACCATAAATGAAAATGCTCAGGTGCCGATTTTTTTAACCGGTTACCATGGTCCTGATACACGCAACGATTTAAAAGCAACTTATGCTGCCGATGTATTTTCGTACATCTTGTCACAGGCATCAAGTAAATTACAAAAAGACTTAGTGGAAAGTGGTTTAGCTTATCAGGTAAATGTTGGTTATCAAACTTGCAAATACACCGGACCAATCAACATTATTCTTGTTCCGAATCCGGAGAAAGTAAATGAAGCCTGGAAAGTGTTATGGGAAAATGTTGCTATGTGGGCAGACCCAAATTATTATACCGATGAACAATTGGAAACCGCTAAAAATTTACTGGCTATTCAGGATGCTTATGGCAAAGAAAGCACAAGTGAATTTACACACCTGGTAACCTACTGGTGGTGTTCTGCTTCAATTGATTATTACACCAATTACGTAGCTAATTTGCAAAAAGTTACCAAAGAAGATATTGCAAATTATGTAAAAAAATACATCATTGATCAGCCGCATGTTAACGGATTATTATTAAGTCCTGCCATGAAAGAAATGATCGATGTTAAATCAATTGGTTTCGAAATAAAAGAATAATTACCCATTACGTAAAATAAAATATTATGAAAAAAATTAAAATAGTATCGCTGCTTTTCGTTACACTGCTCACGGCAGGTTCAACGTTTGCACAGGCTACAAAAGAATTCACCGTTGATGGTATTAAAGTAATTCACAAATATGTGCCTAAAGATGTTATCAGCGTGCGTTTATTTGTTGAAGGCGGAACTGCCAACTACAGTAAAGAAAAACAAGGTATCGAAAGTTTTGCCTTAAACCTGATGGTAGATGGCGGAACAACTAACATGTCTAAAATTGAATTTAAAACAGCTACTGAAAAAATCGGAACTTCACTGGGTGCCAGCACAGGTTTAGATTATGGTTCAATCAGTATGACTTGTATTAAAACATTTTGGGACCAGAGCTGGAATTTATATACAGATGCAATTTTAAATCCTGCCTTTTCTGAAAATGAATATAATTTAATGAAAGAGCAATTAATTGCCAATGCACAACAAACCATGGCCGATCCTGATGCATATTTGGATTTAATGGCGCGTCAAATTGCATTTGAAAAAAAGGATTATGCTAAATCATACGATGGCACACCTGAAAGTTTAGAAGGTATTACTTTAGAGGATATTAAAAATTACTACAAAAAAACAATTGGTAAAAAACGTACATTCCTTGTTGTTGTAGGTAATATTACTGAAGAGGATTTAACTGCGAAAATTAAAGCTACCTTGTCTAAAATGGCAAATGGCACGCCGGTTTCATCAGAATCGCGTACATTAATTACACAATCAAAAATTCACGTTGAAGACCGCGACATAGCTACCAATTACATTATGGGTATTATGAGTGCACCATTTGCAAATACTGCAGAAGGAATTAACTACCGCATTGGTATGTCGATTTTAGGTGATCGTTATTTTACTGAATTACGTACTAAACGCAGTTTAAGTTATGCACCTGCAGCATTTTACAATCGCGCCGCAATTTCAAATCCTTACGGTGCTATTTATATTACCACCATCGATCCAAAACAAAGTATGCAGGTAATGGTTGAAGAATTAGATAAAGTAAAAAAAGATGGTTTTTCGGAAGAAGAATTTACTGATAAAAAACAGGAATTTTTAACCGGTTACTATTTAACATTAGAAACCACCGCAAACCAGGCTGATGCCTTAGGCCGTGCCGAAATTAACGGCGGCTGGGAATCATTAGACCAATTAACCGAAAACGTAAATAAAGCAAAACTGGCTGATATAAATGCCACCTTCGACAAATACAGCAACGTGATTGTTTGGATTTACTTAGGTAAAAAAGATGCCGTTAAAGACGAAGACTTTAAACAAACAACTCCAAAAGAGAAAAAAGGCAAACCTTATTGATTTTGTTTTTTAAATGATTATAGCCGCATCGAAAGATGCGGTTTTTTTTTGCAAAAAAAAATTAAATCACAATCAACATTTATTTCGACACACCAACTCCGTAGGAGTGTAACGTTTGTAGCAACCATTCCATTTTTAGATCCATAAACTCAGTAGGAGTGAAACCTTTGTAGCAACAATGCAATTTTCAATTCACCATACTCCGTAGGAGTTACATATTTTTAGCAAAAACAAATGCCCAGCAAAAACAAATGCCCATTTAGATCCACCAACTCCGTAGGAGTGAAATATTGGTTTAGTTGATAGATTCGACTAATTAACTCTTGCACCGGATTGTAGTGGAAACAAACAACCCAATGTGCTAATGTGTTAATGTGCTGATGTGCTGATTAACAGCCGGATTCGGAGTAAGCATTACATTTTTACCTTTTAATTTATAATCAACGCTCAATTACAACTTGGAAAAATGTAGCTTAAGAGGTTTGTTGCAACGAAAAGCCGGTTGGGCATTTCTTCGTGTGAAAAATTGCGCTGCCCAAAATTGGCTGTTAAATTATATATACATTAATTGGGTTAATCTGTGCATCAACAAATTGGTAATTGGGTTAATTGGTACATCCGCACATTGGTACATTCGCACATTAGCACCTTCGCACATCAACTCACTCTTCGCCGAGACAAATTGCACCAACATTAACCTGTGTAAATTTGAGTTGCTTTAACTGGCTTGCATCTAAAAATGAAATCTCCTGCAATACATCCAACACATAAAAATTATTCCACCCTTTTAAACTTGTTGGAAAACATTTACTTTTTGGATAATTCGGATCATTTGCAACGCGACCTAATTGTTCAACAAAAAATATTCCATCGGTGTAACGAATTACTTTGGCGGTAATATTAAACGCAACAAAAACACTTCCTGCTGTTGCACCTTCGCGCGTGTAAACAGCCTTTGAATTATAACAACTTGTTTTTTGAATGGTGAATGATTCCCATATTGCATTATTATCGAACGGAATGCCCGTCGGGTCAGGGTTTAAATAAGATTCTGCTGCAAGCACATTTGTTTTAATTATGGTGGTATCATACGCCAGACAATCGTAATTAACGCGTGCAACCGGAATAAATACAAACGATTTATCGCCCATTTTTCTTGAGCTGTCGTAATTCGGAATTATTTGTGGTGTTAAACTGCAATAATCGTTTCCAATTTTTACAAATTCTATAATTACCGTTGCTTTTACCAGTTCCCCTTTTGCGTATGATTGTGGTTTAACCTGTGCATGTGTGAGCGTAATTTGCAAACAACAAAACAATAACAAAACACGTGATTTCATGTTATCAGAAATTTATTTTTTACTACAATTATTGTAAAAATATTTGTTTAAGTTCCTTAGCTTCTTCGGGTTTCATTCTTCCTGCTAAAACAAGGCGCAACTCTCTTCTGCGCAATGCAGAAACAAAACGGCGGTGTTCATCTTCTGTTTCCGGTAATACTTCAGGAATGGCAACCGGGCGACCATCATCATCTAATGCAACAAAGGTTAAAAATGCTTCATTACATTTTACTTTTTCTGATGAGCGATAATTTTCTTTAAACACTTCCACAAAAATTTCCATGCTGGTATTAAACGCACGTGTAACTTGTGCAGTAATGGTAACAATATCGCCGATTTTAATTGGGCGACTAAACGACACATTATCTACCGCAGCGGTAACCACAATTTTATTCGCGTGTTTTCCGCCACAAATTCCACAGGCAATATCCATCCATTTTAATAAATTGCCTCCCATTAAATTATGCATCGGATTGGTATCGTTGGGCATAACGATTTCTGTAAATGTGGTAAACGATTGCGCTACTGCTTTCCCGCTCATTGTTTTATTTTGTTTGCAAAGGTAGGGTTTTATCGCTGTAAAATGAGCAGTTTTATGTCACGTTCAGGTTGAAACGGTGTGCGCATAAGGTTTGTGCGCTTTGGAACTTTTATTTTTCGCCTATGGTTTAAATTATATGTATATACATACATATTGAATAATAATTTATTAATTTTATCCATTCAATGAACCGAAGGAAATTTATACAAGCCGGAGCCCTTGGTTTTGGGGGATTAGGACTACTTACATCTATGCAACTCAATCAGTTTAAAAATCAGTTTTCAGAAGAAACCGACGTAA
Organism: Bacteroidota bacterium; assembly: GCA_016706255.1. Lineage (NCBI taxonomy): Bacteria > Pseudomonadati > Bacteroidota > Bacteroidota bacterium. Next base: position 705,951 of record JADJJZ010000029.1, read on the forward strand.
AAATGCCGGTTTTATTTATTGGTCATGGCAACCCGATGAACGCCATTGAAGATAATGAGTTTAGTCGCGGCTGGGCTGATGCCGGTAAACTACTTACCGTGCCAAAAGCCATCCTCTGTGTGTCTGCCCACTGGCTTACCCGTGGCACCAGAGTTTGTGCTGTAGCTCAACCTGAAACGATTCACGATTTTGGTGGTTTTCCGCAGGCATTGTTTGATGTGCAATACAACGCACCCGGTTCGCCTGAATTTGCGCTCGAAACACAACAATTAATTACCAAAACAAAAGTTGAACTCGATAACGAATGGGGGCTCGACCATGGTTGCTGGAGTGTGCTGAATAAAATGTTTCCTGCAGCAAATATTCCGGTGTTTCAATTAAGTATCGATTATTACCAAACACCGCAATACCACTATGAATTAGCGCAGCAGTTAAAAGATTTGCGTAAAAAAGGTGTGCTCATTATTGGCAGCGGAAATATTGTGCACAATCTGCGTTTATTTACCATGCAGGATATCGCCTTCGATTGGGCGATTGAGTTTGATACAAAAATTAAGGAATTACTCGAAAAAGGTGATCACGACCCGATAATTAATTACAAAACCCTGGGCAAAGCCGCAGAACTTTCGGTGCCTACTAACGACCACTACCTGCCACTGTTGTATTCCATAGCCCTGCAGGAAAAAAATGAAAGTCTGCAGTTTTTTAACGATAAAACCACAGCAGGTTCCATTTCCATGCGTTCGCTTAAAATCGGATAATCATTTTTTTGTTCCTGTTATTTGTGTTTGCGATTTTTATAAGTGCATGGTTTAACATAAATCATACTTTTATTAAAAATGTATGCTTACTTTTAACCTAAATCATAAGCAATGAAAACGCGTATTTGTGTAGCAGGAGCAACCGGAAAAATGGGTGCCCATTTATCAAAAGCAATTGCCGAATCATCCGATTTACAAATTGTAAGTGCATTGGCAAAAAATTATAATGATCAAAATTTAGGTGAGGTATTAAATAATAAAAATATTGATGCCTGCATTTATGATGATATTATTTTCGCGTTACAAAAAAATCCGGATATCGTTATTGATTTTTCACATGCATCGGTTGTAAAACGTAATGTAATTTGTGCCATTCAGGAAAAAGTAAATGTGGTTGTTGGCACAAGCGGATTAACGGATAAAGATTTTGAAGAAATAAATGCATTAGCGATTGCCAATCAGGTTGGTGTAATTGCTGCGGGTAATTTTTCATTATCTGCTGTTTTAATGATGCAGTTTGCCGAACTTGCAGCAAAACATTTTCCGAGTCGTGAAATTATTGAATACAGCTACGACGGAAAGCCCGATGCACCAAGCGGTACAGCCAATGAACTGGCATCGCGTTTAGCGAAAATAAAATCGGCCGACCAAAAAATCCCGGTTGAAAATGTTGTTGGTAAAAAAGAAAGTCGCGGAGCAAATGTTGAAGGCACACAAATTCATTCTATTCGTTTACCCGGCTTTAATAATTCATGCGAAATAATTTTCGGCACAGGTGCTGAGCGATTAAAAATAAGGCACGATGCCATTGATCCGACCAAACCATATATTGACGGCGCATTATATGCCATCAGAAAAGTGATAGGATTAAAAGGATTATACCGCGGTTTAGATGCGGTAATGAAATTGTAATCCGAATTTATTTTTTATCGAAGAAATGGGAAATCCATTCTTTTATTTTATTGAATGAAGTATCGAATTTATCATTCAATAAACCTTCACCCGAAGCAATTCGTCCTGCAACAAGTTCTTCTTGCACAACTACATTGCTGGTGCTTTCCACAACACCTGTTGTTGCCGGAGTTCCGGTATAACCATCTGTAGTTGAACCTACTGTTGAGCCGGTAGCCGGTAATGTTGTTGTAATAAAACTGCCAGAAGTGCTGGTATTTTGCTCTGTTACCAGAGTTTGTGTAAATGCTGCAAATGTTTGAGCACTCATTCTTGCCTGTTGTCCGTAAACCTGTGCGGAAACTACTAAAGCGATAATTATTATTCCGTATTTCATACTCTATAAACGCTGATACAATTACAAAATTATAGCGGAATGTTATACAAGATTCGCGCCAGTACCATTTTTACAGAATTATGATATTTCAACACGGCGGCAAAAGTGTTAAATTCGCTCAAAACCCCTGCAGATAAAGCCTTTGAGTTAATTTATCATTAAAATGTTTTTTATTTCCCCAACTTCAAGCCTGTAAATACAATAACTCCGCCTGCTTTATAATATATTTGCGCAAAATATATACGAAAATGAATCTGCACGAATATCAGGGTAAAGAACTCGTAAAACGTTATGGTGTTAAAATTCAGGAGGGAATTCCTGTTGACACACCCGAACAAGCCGTTGAAGCTGCGCGTCAATTGCAGGGAATGACCGGAACAACCATTTGGGTGGTAAAAGCGCAAATACATGCGGGTGGCCGTGGTAAGGCAGGTGGTGTAAAAGTGGCAAAAAGCCTTGATGAAGTGTATGAAAAAGCCCAGGCTATTCTTGGTGCAACCCTGATTACCCCGCAAACAGGACCAAAAGGTAAAAGAGTAAATAAAGTGCTTATTGCAACCGATGTTTACTATCCCGGACCAAGCGATACCAAAGAGTTTTACATGAGTGTATTACTTGATCGTGAAAAAGGAAAAAACGTAATTGTATATTCTACCGAAGGTGGTATGGACATTGAAGAAGTGGCCGAACATACCCCTGAAAAATTACATAAAGAGTGGATCGACAGTTCTGTGGGCATTATGCCGTTTCAGGCGCGCCGTGTTGCTTTCAATCTGGGTTTAACAGGCGATTCGTTTAAAGATATGGTGAAATTTACCACCAGCCTTTACAATGCCTATGTTGGCAACGATTGCTCACTGCTCGAAATCAACCCTGTTTTAAAAACATCCGATAACAAAATTATTGCCGTTGATACCAAATGTGTGATTGACGGAAACGCGTTATATCGCCATCCGGATATTTTGGTGATGCGCGATAAAACGGAAGAAGATCCAACCGAAGTTGAAGCCGGCGAAGCAGGTCTTAATTTCGTGAAATTGGACGGTAACGTGGGTTGTATGGTAAATGGTGCCGGTTTAGCAATGGCAACCATGGATATTATTAAATCAAGCGGTGGTAGTCCGGCAAACTTCCTCGATGTAGGCGGTACTGCTGATGCTAAACGTGTAGAAACCGCTTTTAATATCATTTTAAAAGACCCGAACGTAAAAGCCATTTTAGTGAATATATTTGGTGGTATTGTGCGTTGCGACCGTGTTGCTCAGGGTATTATCGATGCATATAAATCGATTGGTAATATTAATGTGCCAATTATTGTGCGTTTACAAGGCACCAATGCAACAGAAGCTAAAAAAATGATCGACGACAGCGGATTACAAGTGCGATCTGCAATTTTATTGCGTGAAGCAGCCGATTTGGTTAAAGAAGCCGTGGGTTAAGCAAATAATCCGTTTTTATAATAACATTTTAAGCATCCTTAGGGGTGCTTTTTTTTTGGGGGGAGATGTAATTTGCCGGTTACTTCATATTTAAGCTTTCATAGCCACTTATTTCGTAGCCTGTTCAGTCGGGTCAGGGGCAGACATCGACTCAACGCCGGTCACAGCAGGTTACTTTCCACAAAAAAGCCCATTTAGTCCGAAAACCAAATGGGCGAATTATTCAAGTATGAAAAGAATCAGTTTAATGTTTGCACATGTTTGCTTTCCTCCAATATGCGCATGGCACATTGAAGTATGGCCGTGTCTTCCAGCCTGACCACTCCCCCGCCTAAACCTTTTTCAAAATGCACATCCGCAATTTTCCCCGGCGCCTCAAAATGTTCTGCTCCGAAGTAATTTCTAACTGCATCTACTTCAATGTGAAGCTCTTGTGCGATACGCTCCATGCTGCCGTGCGGGAGCGTGTCTTTAATGTGTCGTAGCTCGTCGAATGTAATGACCATAGTCGATATATTTTAGTTAAACAATATAGTGGTAAGACGCTACGATTTTAGGTATGTTTTATTACATTTCCAAATAATTAAACAAATATTTTTTTTCTATAAGCTTAAATCCTTTGTGCACTTATCAATAAGGAGCATGCAGTTATTAAACCAATTGCAGGGTTTGAAAAATAATTACTATAATTACATACAATTCTGTGTTATAATTAACGTTTTAATACTAATTCAATTCACCAACACTCAAAACCTCCCAACGCTATGCGGGCCCCTGCTATTTGGCTGAGTATACTTATACTCGGTTTAACCTCTTGTAATTCAGACAGAAACCTTATTGCTATTGATTCTACAAATTTTGAGGACGAAATCAGCGTTACTCAAAATCTGGAATTTACCCTCAACCAGCATCTGTTTAACGATACCTTATTCGACAAATGGGTTGATGCCGAATTACTTACCATAGAACCTAAAGTAGCGGGAAAATTTAAAATTGTTTCCAGCGATAAAATTACCTTCTCTCCCACTTCCGGTTTTGCGGAAAGTGAAAAATATAGTGTTTCGGTGAGCGAATCGGTTTATGATTATACCGATATCCGATTGGCGGTGAAAAAATCGCCCATGTATTTTAATACAGCATTATTAGATTTAAAAACAGCAAATTTATACTGGACTAAAGATGATGCCAGCGGCGAAATATTATTAAATGCCGATTTATTATTTAATGCCACCGTTGACGCAGCAAAACTTTCAAAATTACTAACTGTAAAAAGTAATGGCGAAACAAAATCAGTCCGCGTTAATACGACGCAAACTGCAAAAACAATATCGGTTGCTATTCATAATATCGACCCAAAAACAGACGACCGCAAATTAGTATTTGGTGTTGCAAAAGGAATTGGTTCACCGGGAAGTGTTTATGTAACCGATAATGTTATACGTTTAGAAGTAGAAATTCCTGAAATTGAAAATTTAGAAATAAAAGATGTTACTGCCGAACACAATGGTATTTTAGGAACGATACATGTAATTACCAATCAGCAAATTGGAAATGCCAATGTTGAAAATCTGGTAACTACACAGCCACCTGTTAGCCTCAACATCGAAAAATCGATGAACGGATTAATTATCAGCAGCGAATCATTTCTTGCTGATCAAACATATACCATTATATTATCTGAACAATTATTTGGAGTCGCCGGTGGTAAAATGGTTGACAAATATGAGCAATCTATTACGTTCGGTGAACTGGAACCTTCCATCAGCTTTACCAACACCAAAGGCCGCTATATGGGCTCAAAAGGCAGCCGCAATTTAGGTGTGCGTATCGTAAACATTCCGAAAGTAAAAGTTGAAGTCATAAAAATTTATGAAAATAATATCCTCGCATTTATGCGCAACGGATTTAGTTATGAATGGTACGAAGAATACGATGAGGAATCTGATTACTGGGATTATTTCGATTACCAGGATGTAAATACCGAATTATACGGCAATGTTGTTTATGAAAAAGAATATGAAACGGCAAAACTGGAAAAATATAATGCAGCCAGCGTGTTGCATCTCGATTTTGTAGATAAATTAGAAAAGTTTAATGGTATATATGTTGTTAAAGTATCATCACTTGAAAAACAGTGGCTTACCGATGCACAGGTTGTTTCTTTATCTGATATCGGATTAATTGCTAAAGCAACTGAAGATGAGTTGGTAGTTTTTGCCAATGCCATTCAAACTGCAGAACCAATGAGCGGTGTTAAAGTGAATTTTATCAGTAGTAATAATCAAAAATTATATACCGCAACTACCGATAAAAATGGTGTAGCAAGATTCACCGGATTAAAAACAAATATGCCTGATTTTAGTGTTAATTTAATTACTGCTGAAAACGGGTCAGATTATAACTTTCTGCCATTTAATCAAACTATCGTTTCCACCTCGCGATTCGATGTTGGCGGTAAACGATTGAATGATAGTAATATGGATGGATTTTTGTATCCGGAACGCGATTTATATCGTCCCGGCGAAACCATGCATATTGCGGGTATTATCAGAACCTACGACTGGCAGATTTTACCGCGTATTCCGGTGAAAATAAAAATATTGTCTCCTTCGGGAAAAGAATTTAAATCGGTTAAAAAAACTTTGACAGAGCAAGGTGGTTTTGAAACAGCAATTGAATTGCCAAGAACTGCAATTACCGGTACTTATACTGTTGAATTATATACTTCAAACGATGTATTACTTACTACCGATTACATTAGTGTTGAAGAATTTATGCCTGACCGCATCAAAGTAAAATCTGCACTTAAGAAAAAAGAATATTATCCCGGTGATGAATTAAAAGCAGACATACGCGCAGATAATTTATATGGCACTCCGGCTTCTGAACGAAACTGGGAAGCTGAATTAAGTTTGAACAGATATTATTTTTCATCAAAAAAATTCCCTTCATATAACTTTGCTATTTATGGGGGTGAAAGTTATTTACCTGCAAAAACAACTGAAGGCACTACCGACGATAATGGTGAAGCGACCGCAGTATTTGATGTTCCATCTGAATATGTAAATCTTGGTATATTAAATGGCCGCATTTTGACAACGGTATTTGATGAATCAGGCAGACCGGTTTATGATGTACAGGATTTTAAAGTAATTACACAAAATGTATTACTTGGTATTGGGGATTTTGATTATTACATAAAAACAAAACAGGCAATTAAAATTCCGTTAGCTGCAGTTGATAAAGATGACAAATCAGTAAACACGGAAGCTGTTGTTGAAATAATTAAACATGAATACGAAACCATTATCGAAAAGAGTGGTCCGTATTATACTTACCGCTCCAATCAGGTAGAAAAATTGCAGAGCACACAAAATCTCACTATTAAAGGAGATGCAACTGCTGTGTGGTTTACACCGCAATTATCCGGTCAGTACGAAGTACGTGTAAAATTCCCAAATGCAACTACTTATGTAAGTCAGCACTTTTATGCTTACGGCTGGGGCAACACGCAAAGTAATTCATTTGAAGTTGACAATGAAGGCAATATTAATATCGTAGCAGATAAAGAAACTTACAAAACAGGTGAAGAAGCAAACATTTTATTTACTGCACCATTTAATGGTAAGTTATTGGTAACGGTTGAAAGAAATAAAGTGTATGAATATTATTATCTGGATACCGATAAAAAATCGGCGAGTTTAAAATTAAAAATGGATAATTTATATGTGCCGAATGTGTACATCACAGCAACTTTATTCCGACCTGCTGATGATAGTCAGATGCCACTTACCGTTGCACATGGTATTACCAATTTAAAAGTGGATAATCCGGTTAAAAAACTGGATGTAGTGGTTACACACGAACAAAATACACGCAGTAATAAAAAACAATCCATACAAATAAAAACGGCTCCAAATGCAGAGGTTACGGTAGCTGTGGTTGATGAGGGTATTTTGCAGATTAAAAACTTCAAAACCCCTGATCCATACGATTATTTTTATATGCAACATGCATTGGGTGTAATGAGTTACGATTTATATGCATATTTATATCCTGAAATTTATTTAAAGAAATTATTAAGTGGTGGTGATGGTGGAGACGCCGCAGCAAGGTTAAATCCGATGACAGCCAATCGTGTTAAATTAGTTTCATATTGGAGCGGCACCTTAAAAACAGATGCCTCCGGCAAAGCAAAATTTGATATTGATATTCCACAATTCAGTGGCGATTTACGTGTAATGGTTGTAGCCTATAAAAACGACATGTTTGGCAGCAGCGAAACCCACATGAAAGTTGCCGACCCAATTGTGGTAACAACCAGTCTCCCACGCTTTTTAAGTCCCGGCGACACAATTACAGTTCCGGTTACCTTAGCTAATACAACAGGTAAAAATGCATCCGGAAAAGTAACTATCAGCGCAGAGGGTCCGCTAAAAGTTGCGGGCAGTAACAACATATCATTCAGTGCATCCGCAAATAAAGAAGCGCGTGTTGAATTTAAAATGGTTGCTACCAATCAAACAGGAAATGCGAAAGTAAAAGTTAGTGTAAATGCGCTGAATGAAACATTTAGCGATAATATTGAAATTGGTGTGCGTCCACCGGCATCATTACAAAAATATACCGGCTCCGGTGCAATTGATGGAAATAAATCGCAAACACTTTCACTTACCAATAATTTTGTGAACGATGGTGCCAAAGCAAAATTAATTGTCAGTCGCTCCCCTATTGTTCAATTCGCAGATGATTTGGATTATTTAGTAACCTATCCGCATGGTTGTGTTGAACAAATTACTTCATCTGTATTCCCGCAAATTTATTACGGCGATTTAGTGAAGGATATTTATGGCAAAGAAAACAAGGACATTAATCCGTCATATAATGTTCAGGAAGGTATCAGAATACTGGAAAGTATGCAGATGTATAATGGCGCATTAATGTATTGGCCGGGACAAGGTTATGAAAGCTGGTGGGGAACCATTTATGCGACACATTTTATGTTGGAAGCTAAAAAAGCAGGATTTGATGTGGATGATAAAGTGGTGAATAAATCGCTCGGTTATTTGAAAAACATGTTGAAGCAAAAGAAAACTTTTGTGTATTACTACAATGGCAATTTGAGTAAAGAAATGGCTTCGAAAGAAGTATTTTATTCCATGTATGTATTGGCACTGGCAGGCAAAGCGGAAGTTTCAACCATGAACTATTATAAAGCGAATTTAAGTGTGGTACCGCTTGATGGTAAATATTTATTGGCCATGAGTTATTTATTGGCAGGTGATAAAAAAAGTTTTGAAAAATTATTGCCATCTGAATTTACCGGCGAAGAGTCGAAGCAGGTGTTTGGTGGTAGTTTCTACTCGCCTATCCGCGACCGTGCAATTGCATTAAACTGTTTGCTGGAAACTGATCCGGATAATCAGCAGGTTGGCAGACTTGCACAACAATTATCCGAAATGATGAAAAATCAGTATTATTTAAATACACAGGAACGTTCATTTGCGTTTCTGGCATTTGGAAAACTGGCAAGGCAAACAAAAGATGCCACTGTAACTGCATCTATTACTGCAAACGGAAAAGAAATTGGAAAATTCTCAGGTAAAAATTTAGTGTTGGATGATAAATCAATGATTAATGCTAAAGTTGATATCACCACAAGCGGAACAGGAAAATTATACTATTTCTGGGTTACAAAAGGCGTTACAGCTGATGGTTCGTTTAAGCAGGAAGATAATTATTTACGTGTCCGCAAAACATTTTACGACCGTTGGGGCCGACAAATTGATTTGAAAAATGTAAAACAAAACGATTTGATTGTTGTAAAAATTTCGCTTGTAAGTGCTACCGGAACCTATGTGGAAAATGTGGTAATCACCGATATTTTACCTGCCGGTTTTGAAATTGAAAACGACCGTTTGCGAGCAACTTCCAGTTTAAATTGGATAACCGATCAATCATCGGCTCAATACGAGGATATTCGCGACGACCGCATTAATTTATACACCTATGCGAGTGCAAACAGTGCGAATTATTATTATACGGTAAGGGCTGTGTCACCGGGCGTTTACAAAATGGGACCTGTAATGGCAGATGCAATGTATAATGAGGAATACCACAGTTATAATGGCGCAGGTATTGTGAAAATTTCACGATAAGTTTTTAACTTAGCAGTAATGAAACGATTTTCCCTAATCGCATTACTGCTAAGTTATATCCTCATTCTTGCTTTTTTAACCTATTACCCAAAATTTACCAAGCAAGGGTCAGAAGCTACTATTTCTTACGATGTGGCAGGTTATTATTTATATCTGCCAGCAATATTTATATATCACGATGTGCATCATCTTGCTTTTCAGGAAGCGATGAATGAAAAATATAAATATACACCCGGTGCCTATCAAGGTGTTTTATTGCCTAATGGAAACTATACCATGAAATATCCTATAGGTGCATCCATTTTGTACGCACCCTGGTTTTTTATAGCACATACCTGGGCCAATGTTGCCGGTTTAAATGCGGATGGATTTTCCAAACCCTATCAAATCATGTTAAGCCTTGGTTGCTTGTTTTATGCATTTTTAGGCTTATGGGTATTGCGAAAAATATTACTGCGCTATTTTTCTGAAACTGCAACAGGCCTTACAATATTAGCATTGGTTTTCGCAACGAATTATCTTAATTACAGCGCCATCGATAATGCGATGACGCATAATTTAGTTTTTACCGTATTTACCTGTGTCATCTGGTTTACGATTAAATATTATGAAAATCCCAAAATAAAATTTGCAATCATTCTTGGCATATTATGTGGTTTGGCAGCACTTATTCGCCCAACGGATATTCTCATAATACTTATTCCGCTTTTATGGGGTGTTAAACAAACCGGAGATATAAAATCGAGAATTTTATTTTTGCTCCGTCAACGTAAACAAACCATTATGTTTATTTTAATGGTAGCACTTGTCGGTTCTATTCAATTACTCTATTGGAAAATAACCACCGGGCATTTTTTATTTTATAGTTATGAAGAGCAGGGTTTCGACTGGTCAACACCGCATTTTAAAGATGGACTTTTTTCTTATAAAAAGGGATGGTGGTTATATACACCGTTTATGGCTTTTATAGTTCCGGGTTTTGTTTTTTTATATAAACAACATAAACAGTTTTTTTGGGGCATTTTATTGTTCACCCTAATGAATATCTATATTGTATTCAGTTGGTCTATCTGGTGGTATGGTGGTAGCCTTGGACAACGCAGTATGGTTGAATCGTATGCGTTATTGTGTTTCCCGATTGCTGCGTTTTTCAGCGCATTAATTAAATCTAAAAAAATAATTGTTATTCCCGTTAGCTTAATTTTGTTATTTACCGCCTACTATAATATTGTACTCACCATTCAGGCACATAATAAACAAAGTATTCTGGACGCAGAAAATACCAATAGAACTTATTTCTGGTTAACGTTTTGCAGATTATCGATAGATAAAGACATCAAACGTTTTTTAGACACTAATGAAAAATATCGGGGTAATGCAACAAATCCAAAACCACTTTATTTTAATGATATAGAAAATGATACGTTACATATTGATACAACAGCAAAATTAGGTGGTAAAAAAAGTTTATTTGTAAACAAAACAAATCAAGATACTCAACCATACGCAGTACCATTACCACCTGAAGGAACAAAATGGCTCAGGGTGTCGGGTGACTTTATTACACCCGGTATTACATGGGATTTTTGGAAAATGCCACAATACATGATTACATTTAAACAAGATGATATTATAATAAAATCAAAATTCGTCCGCATTCACCGCATCATGGAATCAAATATTAAAAAACACATCATATATGATGTAAAAATACCTTCAAAGGCATTTAATCATATTGAAGTATCGATGTGGAATGCAGGTGGCACTTCAACCACGTATATGGATAATCTGCAAGTGGATATATTAGAATAAAAAAAGAGATGTCCGGTTAGAACATCTCTTTAAATATTGTTTATTACTAAGTTTAATATTTTATACGCACGGAAGAATTAAATTCTTCAGGTAATGGAATTTCTGTTCCATCAGCATCATAAAATTTCATTGCGTATTCTCCGCGTTCCAGTAATTCATTTAAATCGGTATGTTTGTTCAACACATCCTCAATTTCAAGTAATACTTTACCTGAACCATCTAAAACAACCGCTTTCACGGTATCATGACCGCGCATAATACGTTCCAGTTTTGGTAATTTATTTGTTCCGTTTACCACCCAAGCAGGTGCATTCGGGTCAATTACTTTTCCGGGTTTAACTTCTGTTGATGCTGATTCGGTTGTTTCTGCAGGAACTTTAACATCCATATCTTCATCAATAATAAATTTGCCCGCTATTGCATGGTCTGCTTCATCATTTATTACAAATTTGTATTCGCCGGGTTCTTTTATTTCGACATTAAAATTTTCAGAACGTTTCGCTTTATCATCTTTAAATACCACGACTGAATCTTTTACCACTGCAATGCGGAATCTTTCGCCAATGTTGGAATACATTATATTTTCAACCACGGTTTTATTAATCATTACATGCATATAATCTTCTTCTGCAACCGGTTTCGCGCCGGCAGGATTTTCTAAAAACCATAATTGAGAAACCGGGTCAGTACTCCAGAAATCCACTAAGTCTTTTGAAACACGCTGAATACCTGCATCTGTTGGATGAACCCCATCGTTGCTCACTAATTGTTTATTCCAAGTATAACCATCAGCACGCGGTTTATCTCCTTGCGTCCAAAAATAAGGTCCCCATAATAATAATGGCGCAACTGCATTTTCTCCTTTATAGGCTAAATCTTTATCACCGTTTATTTGTTTTTCAATGAGCCACTTACATGCCCATCCATTGATATAAGCTTTTGGTTCACGGTGTTTATCTTTTCCTTCCGGTGGCATAAATTCAGTGGTATGTCGGCCGGTTACATAAAACAATTTCAGGTTCGGATAATGTTTTTTGCAAAAACGCACCATATAAGCGAAGTCATCAACTAATTGCTTTCCTCTGGCTTCAACACCATTTTCACGGTTACGTAAATTATCTTCCTGAAACCAGATCACCTGTACCTGATCAAAACTTAACCCTGATTCTTTTAAGCGGGCATCTATTACCTTCCAGTAATTAGCCGTAGGTTCCATAATATCACTCAAATCTTGTCCGCCGATACCACAGTTCACAAAAGTCAGCTCCCTGTTCACACCTTTGTATTGCGGAACCATATCTTCTAACCCTTTGCTGAACATAGCAACTGTGGATGCACCAATTGTGACCAAACCAATTTTACCATTTGGATCCGGTTTGCCTTCCGCATTTAAAGGTTGTATCGAATTCGCCATTGCCACGGCATCATCATAAAAGGCTTTTGGCATGCTATTGCTGCCATTCGGGTATAAACCACCCTGCTTTCCCTCGAAAGTACCGGTGCCCAGCTCATCCAGAGGAGGTAAAGTTTTTACATCAACCCCTTGCCCACGTAGGAAGAAGCCGCTTATAACCGAAAAAATGGATAACATAAAAATTCGTTTCATCGTTTGGGATTTTATTTAATTCAATTTTTTACAAATATCATACCTTTATTGGGAATACGAACGTTTTTTATGCGCATAAATCAAATGAAATTCTTACCGGTAACAATAATTTGTCTCCTCAGCCTATTATTTAGCAGCTTTTCGCTGCATGCACAGGCCATGTTGGGGTATACAGATGCTCAGGGCGACTATTATGTGAACGATGGGGGAAAGCTGATACATCTTGAAGCACAACGTATAATTTCGGCTCAGCCTGCAGCAAATAGCATTGCTTACATTTCCAATACCGGCATCCTGACTTATTACGCCAATCACGAACAAAAAAGATTGGAGATTTCAAATCCAAATTTTTATAAAAACACCGACTATTATCTCTACTATGCAACCGGTGGCAGCTTTTCCGTTTTTAATGGCAGCACACGTAAATATCTGGGTAATATTCAGCAAAATCCATTTGCATTTGGTGATAGTATTGCTGCTATGCATGATTATTCAGAATATTTTTATGTGTACGAAAACGAAAAATTTGTAGAACTCGAGCAACATCCCGCAAAAAAAATTCTGGCCGGTGATAATATTATTGCTTATGTAAATCACCTCGATCAATTTAAAGTGTATTTCCATGGTGATAAAACTGATTTAGATGATTACATGCCATTAAAAGTGGATGCCGGTGCAAATATTGTTGCATATATCGATAGTTATAATTATTTGAAAATATTTTACGACGGACAGATACATGAAATTTACAATGTGACTCAAAGTACTTGTCTCGAAATTCCCGGCAGCATTGAAGATGATGGTTTACCAAATTATTGTAATGCGCAACTGGTATACGACATGCAGAATGCATTACCACTATTTGCTGCAGGCGATGACATGGTGGCTTATATTGATGATATGGGTAAATTTTTAGTGTTTGATAAAGGCATTATTGTAGAATTGGAATCACAAATGCCTTTGTTTTATAAGGTAGTTGATAATGTATTGTATTATGTAGATAACAATAATTATTTTAAAGTTTATACGAATGCGGAATTAACTACTGTAGAAACCTTTTACCCGGAAAAAATAAAAGCTGATAAGAATGTGGTTGTTTACACCGATTTAGATAAACGTTTACATGCATTTTACGCAGGCAAACAAATTAAAATATCCGATAATATTATTCTGGATTTTGAGTTAAATAATACTACAATTATGTATTCGGAAATTCCCAATAAATACAAATTTTATTTCCTGCAATAAGTATGTGGACTGAGGAAAAAATCCGGTCGAAAATTTTGGTTGTGCATAAGGCAATTAAAACCCATCGTGTGCTTAGATGGGCGCGTGTTGTTTTATTGACATTTGCATGTATACTGGGTTTATTTTTTTTGCTCAATATCATTTTTCCGATGCGGGTGCAAATTGAATATTCGCAAATCGTAACAGCACGTGACGGCACCGTATTAAATGCATTTTTAACCTCCGATGAAAAATGGCGCATGATGACCGAGCTGGAGGAGATTACACCTGAAATGCAAACTGCAATTATTTACAAAGAGGATAAATATTTCTACCGACATCCCGGTGTAAATCCTGCTGCAATTTTGCGTGCGTTATATAATAATATTACCAGCGGAAACCGCACTTCAGGGGCTTCAACCATCACCATGCAGGTTGCACGATTATTGTCGCCTAAAGACCGAACCTATGGCAATAAACTCATAGAAATGTTCCGCGCCTTACAGATTGATATGCTGTATAGTAAGCCGGAAATTTTACAAATGTATTTAAATCTGGTTCCTTATGGTGGCAATATCGAAGGAGTAAAAGCGGCTTCTGTTTTATATCTTGAAAAAACACCTGAGGTATTAAGTTTGGCGGAATTAACAGCGCTTTCCATTATTCCCAATAGACCAACATCATTACGTCCCGGAATAAATAATGATATTATTGTTCGGGAAAGAAATAAATGGTTGGAACGATTTAAATCTGCGCATTTATTTGAGGAAGATATAATTAATGATGCCATACAGGAACCTTTTACTGCATTTAGAACAGAAGGTCCAAAACTGGCACGCCATTTTTCAACAAGACTAAAATATCGTTATCCGGAGCAGCCAATTATTAAATCAAATTTAGTTGCAGAAACTCAAATGCAATCTGAAAAATTGGTTGGAGATTATGTAAAACAATTATGGGGTTTAGATATTCATAATGGCGCCGCAATTGTAATTGATAATCACACACATCAAATAGTTGCCTATGTAGGTTCAGGCGATTTTTTTAATACTGCTGATGGCGGACAGGTGGATGGTGTGCAGGCAATTCGTTCGCCGGGAAGTACATTAAAACCATTGTTATATGCGCTATCCTTTGATGAAGGATTACAAACACCTCAAAGTATAATTGCTGATGTTCCTGTAAATTATTCAGGCTATAGCCCGGAAAACTATGATGAAGATTATAATGGTAATGTAACAATAGAATATGCCTTATCGCATTCATTAAATGTTCCGGCTGTAAAAACATTAAGTGAAATGGGCATGGATAATTTTTTAAATACATTAATCAATTGTGATTTTACCACAATAGATGAAAAACGAAACGACCTTGGCCTTTCTGTGGCTTTAGGTGGTTGTGGTGTTACCCTAGAACAATTAACGCGTTTATACAGTGCTTTTGCTAATCAGGGCCGCTACAGTCATATCAGATGGTTGCAGTCGGATGAGGATACTGCTTTTATTCAGGCATTTAGTCCGGGCGCCGCGTTTATGATTACCGAAATTCTGACCCAATTAACCAGACCTGATTTACCGAATTTTTATCAGAGCGCTAAAAATGTGCCGCTCATAGCATGGAAAACAGGTACGAGTTATGGTCGCAAAGATGCGTGGAGCATTGGTTATAATAATAATTATACCATTGGTGTGTGGGTAGGTAATTTCTCGGGAAAAGGTGTTCCTGAATTATCAGGG